>JBIKRQ010000479.1:0-4540 GCA_044349155.1 Myxococcota bacterium | reverse complement strand
TGCACTGCATCGCGAGCAACCCCTGACGCGACGACGCGAAGCAACTCCCGACGCGACGACGTGAAGCGACGACGTGAAGCAACGACGTGAAGCAACGACGTGAAGCGACGAGGTCAAAAGCAACGACAACGAAGCAACGACAACGAAGTGTCAGCCGCCGATGATGATCGTGCACGTCGTGGTGCAGGTGTCGTTGTTGGCATCGTTGCCATCGTCGCACTGCTCTTGCGGCTCGTTGACAACGCTGTCGCCACAGAAGCCAGCACGCGCAGAGCAATCCGCGAGACAGCCGTTGTAGGCACCGTCGTTGACGCCGTCGTCGCAGCCTTCGCCCTCGTCGAGAACGCCGTTGCCACACACCCCGGTTTGCCCCTGGCAGGTGCGGCCACATCGCCCAGCCTGGCCATTGTTGGCACCGTCGTCGCAGACCTCGTGGCCGGCATCGGTCACGCCATCGCCGCAGAAGGGCCCGCGCGTGCAGGTGGCGGTGCAGCCGTCGTAGCGGCCGTCGTTGTTGGCCGTACCGTCGTCGCAGACCTCGTCACCCACGACGTCGCCGTCGCCGCAATCGCCCACGCACTGGCTCCTGGGCGGAAAGAAGCCCGCGAGCGTGAGCTTGTATTGCGAGCCCACCGTTTGGCGCTCCGCTTGAAACACGGCGGCCTCGTACACGCCGCCGGCCTCGAGGCCGAAGTCGGCTTCGTTGCTGGCATCGATGGTGATGTCGCCGGTTTCGGGGCCGTGAATGCCGCCGATGTCGACGGCGAGATGCGTGTTGATGAAGACCCAAACGTCGTCGTCACCAAAGAACTCCAACGTGATTGGCTCGCCCGTGTACGTGAACCAGAAACGCAGCTCGCTGGTGAAGTGGAAGTTGTGGCCGTTGTCGCGCGGCTGCTCGGTGCCATTGGCGATGTTGCCGCGCCCGTCGAGGGGAAAGAACGACGTGTTCTCGAAGACGTAGGTGCCGTTGCCCTGCCGCTGCAGCGTGAGCGTGTCGGCGATGGTGACGTTGTAGGCGGGGTCGTCGTTGTACCAGGTGTTGAAGTACGCCCGTGACGACGTCGACGTGGTGTGCCCGTTGGCCAACGCATACACCGGCTTCTTCGTGACCGCGTCCCACGTCGACGACACGATCCCGCGCTCGCTGCCAAGTTCGGTGGCATCACCGCAATCGATCCCGGCCGCGGTGCCTGCTCGACGCTGAAAGTCGCAGTGCCCACCGACGAGGTCGCGGCCGCGGTGGTCGCGGTAGACGATCGGAATCACCTGCGCGTCAGGCGGAGCGTCTTCAATCAACGTGCACAAGAAGCCATCTTCCTGCGTGCAGGAGCTGCTGCAGCCGTCGCCGTCAACACGGTTGCCGTCGTCGCACTCTTCGCCCGCAAACACGTTGCCGTCGCCGCAGACGGGATCGCACACGCCGGCAGTGCACACGGGCTCGAGCTGGCAGTTGGCGCAGCCGTCGCCGACTTCGATGTTGCCGTCGTCGCAGGACTCGTTGCCCTCGGCGATGTCGTCGCCACACACCGTCGGGTGGCAGGCACTCGGCGAGCCGGTGCAGGCGAAGCCGTCGACGACCTCGCAGGCGACACAGCCCGCATCGAGCGCATCGCCGACGTCGCAGCCTTCATTGCCTTCAGCGATCGCGTCGCCGCACACCACTTCGTGGCACACGCTGGGGGCGCCTATGCAGGCGAAACCGTCGACGACGAGGCAGGACACGCAGCCTGGATCAACGACGGTGCCGCTGTCGCAGCGTTCGCCCTGGTTGAGGATGCCGTCGCCGCAGGGCCCTGGTTCGCCCTCGCCTTCGCCCTCCCCTTCAGCGCCTTCGCCTTCGCCTTCGCCTTCGCCCTCGGCGCCTTCGCCTTCGCCTTCGCCTTCGCCCTCACCATCGGCAGCGGGATCGCAATTGCATGAACCAACAGCGATGACGCACAGCGCCAGCAACGAAGCAACGGTGGAACGCATGCGCGGGACGCTACCAGTGTGACACGCATCGCCAACCGCTGAGACAGACCGCCCCAGCGCTTGACGGCAACAAGCACGTGTCAGCCGAGTTTCGACTTCGCGAACGCCACGATCTTCGGCAGCACCACGTTGACCGCCATGCGGGCCTTGTCGGCACCGAGGCCGGTTTTCTCGGCGACGAAGTTCACGATCGTGTCGGTGACCGCCGGCGGCAAACCGGTGCTGCCACCGCCGAGAATGCCGCCCAACATGCCCGCAGCGCCGCCGCCACCGCCACCGCCGAGCAAGCCGCCCAGCATGCCAGCAGCACCGCCGCCACCGCCGCCGAGCAGGCCACCCAGCATGCCTGCAGCACCGCCGCCGCCGCCGCCCAGCAAGCCGCCCACCATGTCGCCCAGACCGCCGCCGCCAGCACCACCAAGGGCGCCCACAGCGCCTTCGGCCGTCGCCGACAACGCGTTGGTGGCTTCGGACTCGTTCAAGCCGGCCTCCTGCTTGAGCGAGGCCACGGCGTCACCAGCGACCGACGACGACAAAAATTCTTTCGCGAGGTTTTCCAACATGGGGTGCTCCTGTTTTGCGTTCACCGGCGCAGTAGCACCTTGGCGCGGTCAGCGGCGCAGGCGAACTTCGTAGCGTGACGCCGTGCCGCCGAGGCGTTTGGGCAACGGTTCCGGCAGCAGCCGGCAGGTTGCGCCGAAGGCTTTGCACACGCCGGAGATCGTGCCCTCCTCGAGCGAGCACGGGTAGAGCGTGGTGTTGTCGACGATCCACACATCGGCACGCCGCTCGACCACGGGCCAGCCACCGATGAGTTCGCCAGGTGCTTGTTCGTGGCTGTCGGCGAACGCGAACTGCAAGCCGGCCAGCGCGTCTTCGGCGGTCTGCACCTGCGGCGGCCAGGGCATCGTCGAGAAAATCTCGCGGCCCACGTGTGTGCACGTCACCGGCCCCACCTCTTTCTCGACGGCGTAGAAGGCCGCCAGCAGCTTCCACTGCTCCCAGCGCTCGCCCTCGACGTGGCCCAACCGTTGAAACAGCGCGTCGACAAAGCTCTGCAGAAACGAAAAGCCCCGACGAAAGATCATCGTGTTTTGCGACGACGCATACAGCCCGACGGGCAGGCGACTGCGCACGGACTCGGGCATGTACTCCCAGGCGCCCACGGCTTCGATCTGATCGCGGCTGACAAAAGACGAGGTGTTCATGCGGAGATCGTCGGCATCTCGGCGAAAAACTGAAGCCCTGCCGCGGAACGAGACACCGAGGCAACCTACACTGCACCGCCGTTGATCGGTTGCGCACCGCCCTGAACGCGACATGGTCGTCGCATGCGTGCTTTTGCCTGCGTGCTCTCCCTGCTGTTTGGTGCCGTTGCTGCCTGCGATGGCTGCTCTGAACCGATCGACGACGTCGTCGACAGCGGTGTCGTCGCCGAGGGTGAAGGTGAGGGCGAAGGAGAAGGCGAGGGTGAAGGAGAAGGCGAGGGTGAAGGAGAGGGCGAAGGCGAAGGAGAAGACCCAATCGTCGATGCGGGCAGCGGTTTCGACCTCGGCGGCCTGCTCGATGGCGGCGTGCTCGATTGCCTGCCTGGCGACCTGCCCGAGCTCTCGGTGGGCGGTGCCCTCGACGTGCTTGGCCTGTCGACCTACACGGGCCAGCGCGAAAGCGGCGTGGTCTGCGGCGACGTCACCTGCGACGAAAACGTCCCATGCTGCTCGCTGTGTGGCTTTGGTGCCTGCGCTGCGGGTGTCGACGGCGGCACGCCCGAATGCCCCGCGTTCACGACGTCGTACGCCTGCGATGGCGACGAAGAATGCCCAGGTGCTGACATCTGCTGCTTCACACTGTCGGGCTCGGAGTGCCGCCCCGAAAACGAGTGCGACTTCGACGTCACGGGCACCTTGAGCCAGTTCATCGTCGACGGTGGCATCAGCATTCCTACACCTGAGGTCGTCGACGGCGGCTTCCTCGACGGCGGTTTTGCCCCCGTGGTGGGCCTCGATGGCGGCTTCGCCGACGGCGGCTTTGTCGACAACAACGTCGACGGTGGCGCCCCCGTGTTTGGCGCCCCCCTCGACGGTGGCTTTGCCGGCGGCGAGCCCCTCGACGGTGGTGCCGGTCCCCAGCCCGACGCGGGCAGCATCGGCGAAGCGCTGCAGAGCACGTTCGATCAAGGCGTGCCGGTGTGCCGCTCGTCGTTTTTTGACTGCGACCTCTTGAGCCTCGAAGCGTGCTGCACCTCCGACCGCCTCACCACCGTCGACATCGGCTTCTGCATGCCGGCGTTGTTGTGCCTCGGCGGAACGCTGCCGTAGTCGCTAGAGTCGAGCGCGTCGTCGAGCTTTCATCGCCGTTGTTGTTGTGAGTCGCCATGCGTGATGTCCGCACCACCCGCCGTACGCTTCTGCAGCACGCCAGCGTTGTTGGTGCGGCCCTCGGCGTGTCGTCGACAGCGCGCGCCATTGGCCCCACCAGCGAGGTGTCGATTGGCCAGATTGCCCACGGCGGCACGTGGGACCACCGCCCCGAGGCCGTGCGTCGCTTGCTGTGGGAGGCGGGCAAG
>JBIKRQ010000478.1:0-4543 GCA_044349155.1 Myxococcota bacterium | reverse complement strand
ACGAAAGGAAAGTGTGGTTAACTCCGTCTCGTCGCACTAGTTACGCACGAAGGTTTGAATCGCCGTGACCTGGAAGCGCGGCGCCCCCGGCGGTTGGTTCTCGGGCAGGTCGAGGTTGTAGTCGTAGGCGCCGACCTTGCCCGTGTTGTTGTCGCCGTTGCTTTCGCCGTTCCAGTCGAAGCGCAGGCCCAGCGAACTGGCGAAGCCGATCACGCGCGCGCCACGTTCGGTGCGGTTCGCCCCCGACGCGTCCCAGTACTCGAGCAACCGCGTGAAGTAGGTGACCTCGTCACGGTTGCCGCGACCGTCGGACTCGAGCCACCCCGACAACGCTTGAAACGTGTACGTCGTTGGCCCCGCGTCACGTCGACGGTTGGTGTTGCTGGTGTTGATGGGCACGTTCCACAACGCGCTCTCATCGCTCCAGTTCGACGACTGGTAGGCGATGGTGTCGGCAGCGACCAGGGCGGGGCGCCACTCGATGGACGTGGTGATGATCGAGCGCGCGTCGGCGGGACGATCGGCGGGCACCGACGTCGAGTTGTAGTCGCCGAGCAGGTACGTGGGCAGGTTGGTGGCGATGGTCAGGCCACGCGAAAACACCGCGCGATCGAGGTGCCGACCGTTGTGGATGCGCAGTGCGTTTGGCCGCGCGTACAAGCGTTGGTCGGCGGCGACGTCGGGGTCGAAGTCCGCGTCGGTGCTGTCGCGGTAGCGCGTGCAGCTGGTGTGCACGAAGGCCGCTTCGGCGATCGTGTTGTTCAACGATTTTTGCGCCGACGTGCCCGTTGAGCTGGCGAGTGCTCCCGCCGTCGCTCCGTCCGTGCACAGCGTCGACGGCAACGCGCGCTGAAAGACCTGGGTAGCGATGTTGTCGCGCGTGGCCACCCGGGGGCGACGTGTGTTGCCGCCCGTGCCCACACCGGTGAGCGGTTCGCTGGCATCCACGAACGCCGTGCTGAACTGGCTCGCGCCGGTGCCAGCATCAGCACCGGCTGTGGGCTGGTTGACGTCGACCTGGCGGCCCTGAAATGGCCAAAACTCCGGCGCGCGCGCCAACGACGGTGTTGCCGAGTAGCCCGCTTCGATGCCCGGCCACGTGGCACCAACCCAGACGATCCCGTTGAACGTGCCGAGGGGGAAGTAGCTGCCGAGTTCATTCGCTGTGCCGTCACGCAAGGCTGCAGCGAACGCCTCGACGTCGAAGTTGATGGGCAGGATGTTGAACATGAACGACCGCCGCGCGTTCGTGGCGAGCGCTGTCGCGGGAATGCCGAGGTTGTCGCGCTGCGTGTTTCCAGCGTCGCTGTCGTTGCGGTAGGTGGCCACCTGCATCCAGCCATCGCGAAACCCGCTGCGCGCGCCTTGCAACAGTTCGAGCGGTGTTGTCGACGACGTGGCGACCCACCTTGAGCCGTTCCAGTCGAGGTAGCCCGGATACCACCGCTTGCTCGTGCCCGACCCAACGGCGGCGAGGTTGCCGTACGACATCACCGGACGCTTGGCGCTATCGAAGGTGATGAGCTCGTCGGTGGTGGTGGCGGTTTGGTAGTAGGAGTACCGACGCGGGCGAGTGCTGCTGGCGAACAAATCGCGCTGCCCGACAAAGCCCGACGTCGACGACGACGCCGCGACGGGGCGCACAATTCCATCGAGCGCTGCCGCGGTTTCGACGCCGGTGTCTTCGCGGTCGACGCGTCGGTAGGTGCCGGGATGATCGGACCAGATCGGTCGGCCGAGGCGTTCGGGCGCTGCCGCATCGCGCAGGTACCAAACGCCGTTGAGAATGCGCAGGTCGGCCTTGAACGCGAGCTTCTGCGCGCGCACGTCGGCGGGCTCGCTCGCCAGGATCGGGTCGACGAGAAAGCGGCTCTTGGTGGTGTTCGGCACGAGGTTGTGCGAGCCGTCGCGACCAGCCTGCGTGACCGGCGTGCCCGTGATCGGCACCCGCAGAAAGGGCACGCCGTGGGCGGAGTCTTGCACCTGGCCGTTCCAGCGGGTGAGCGCCCCCGCGCGCCAGTCGGAGAGCGAACGATCCGTGCCACTGGAGTAGGGCGCACCGTCGTTGGCGTCGTTGTTGCCGTCGCGGTCGAACTGGTCTCTCCCCGTGCCTGCACTGCCGGCACGCGCCCACAGGCCGTTACACATCGCGGGTGTGGTTGCGCCGATGTTGCACGTCGCCAACTGCGTGAGGCCGTCGACGAGGGGACGCGTGGCGACGATCGCGCTGCGTTCACTCTCGTGGTAGCGCTTTTCCTTGCGGCACCCGCGCGAACGCGAGACGTAAAAGCCGCCCGAGGCCGTCACCTTCTCGACGTAAAACCCACTGCTGCTGCCGATGCAGATGTCGCCGTTGGCGTGCGTGCGACCGGCGTGCTTCGTGCCCGAGCCCGTGTAGAGGTACGCGTAGCCGTCGATGAACGTGAAGAACTGAAACATCGAGATGGTGCCGCGCACAACCTGCGACTTCATGGCCGCGACCGCACCGTTGGCGTCGTTGTGACTGACCTCGACGCCGATCGCGAAGGGCTGCTGCAGCGCCACCATGCCTTTGAAGGGACCTGTTGTGAGCTCGGCGACGTTGCGGTTGCCGAGGTCGCTGATCACCGACGAGTGCACCGCATACCCATTGGGCGTGTAGTCCGCGCGACGGGCATCGAGGGTGGTCTGCACCTGCGTGGCCTGGGCCCGCAGAAACGCGTTGAGCGCGGCTTCGTCGGCCTCGATTTCAGGCCCAGGCTGCGGCAGGCGCAGCAACTCGGTGCTGGCCACCTCGACGGCCGCCCGTGCCACCGCATCGGCCGCGTAGAAGGCCTGGCGACGTTTGAGCGCCAGCCGCTGGGTCTCGGTCATGCCCTCAAGGCGCGCCGCGTACAGCGTGAACGCCGCAGCGAGGATGCCGGTCAGCAGAATGACCAGCGGAAGTGCATAGCCACGAAAGCGGTGCATGAAGACCTCGTGGAGCGTGCAGCGTGGCTTGAGCCTCGAAGAGAAAACCGGCTTTGAGGTTTTGTCGCCGAGGCGAGCCTCTTGAGGGGCGCGCGGGGAAACCTCCCCGCCAATCAATTGAAGACCAGGAGCGAGCGCATCGTGACCACCGACGTCGACGCGCGCAGCAGCAACGCGCTCGTCGAGTTGACGGCGGTTTCGCTGGCGGCTGTTTCGGCAAAGATGGACGCGCGTGATGCGAGCGACCGCGTCGACGCTGGCGCTCCCACGATCAAGCCGAAGCGCAACGACCGCAGTGTGCTGGTGGCCTGTTTCGTCGCTGCAGGCTGAAGGCTGACGTCGCGGGGATCGAAGATCGAAGTCCACGGCTGGCGCTCGGTCGACAGCGGCTCCATCGGATCGAGGTAGCCGTTTTCGTTGGCATCGAAGCCGTACTGAACACGAAATTCATACACTTGATCACTCAATCTTCGTGAGAGAAATCTGCCATCCTGCCCAAAGTCGCGCGATTCGATCAGCGAGTGGGTGGCCGCGTCGAACGTGATCGCCACGACCTCGGCAGGGGCAATCGTTCCGGTGGCGAAGTGGCCAGCCGGGAACGTTCGCGAGGCCACGATGTCGGGTGCTGGCATCTCGTTGGGTGACGGTGCTGCTGGCAGGGTCCCGCGCGCCGGCCCCGCCGTCAGCGCCTCAAGCTGGCAACTGCACGGCGCCTGCTTTCGGCACCGTCCGGTGGCCCACCCGCCACCCGCCTGCACCGCCGGCACCAGCACCACGGAAGTGAGTTCAGGCCACGCGTCGGTCGGGCAGCGCCCGGCCACCTGTGCAATCACCACCGACCTGAGCGACGCATCGACGGACGTGATCGTCGCCTGCTGCAGGTTTTCATTGACATCTATGAACTTCAGTGTTGAGCCACCATTTTGCGTACACGCCGTATTGCGCCAGCAGTTCGACGACAGCGCACTCCACGGGCGAACGGCACCACCACCGACTTGAAAGATGCGGGTCGAAATGAGGTCGGTGAGGGCCCGCAGCTCCTCGTCGGCGCTCCCCTGACGCTCCTTGGCAGCGAGGGTGGCGTAGATGCCCATGGTCGCCGTGGTGGCCGCCGCCGCGATGACCCCGCTGATCGCAATGGCGATCATGGCCTCGAGCAGCGTGAACGCCCCAACCCGACCGCGCTTCCGCACTGAATGACAGGCATACACCATGCAATTCCTCACGGACGGTAGGTAAAGTATTCAATCGACTTTTGACCGCTCGACTCGGTCCAGGTCACCGTCAAGCGAACCTCTTTGAGCGAGGGGATTGCTGGAAGTCGGCCGATGGTCGCCACCGCCGTCATGCCGGCGGGGTCCGCAGCATCCACCAGCTCGCCGCGCGCGTTGAACTGGCGGACAAAACGGTTTCCGACGTCGAGATCGGGGTGGCCGACGTAGCGAAGCAGGATCTCCTCCATCGCGGCCTCGCCGCAGGTGGTGGCGGTCATGCGCCGCTGGTGCTCTTCGACGCGCGACAACGAACCGAGTCCGGAGACCACGCCAGAAAGTGACACCAAAAAGAGTGCACTGGCGACCATCACTTCCAACAA
>JBIKRQ010000110.1:0-16947 GCA_044349155.1 Myxococcota bacterium | reverse complement strand
AAGGAACTGCGCAGCGGTGGCCGCCTCTACGCCGACGTCACCACGGGCTTTGGTCCGGAGTGCTTCACCGTCGAGGGCAAGGCCACCGCGTTTCCGTACAAGCTCGAGGCCCACTACTACTCACGCGGGCCGATGGGCTTTGGCATGGGCTCGATGCGCATCGTGCAGCACGACGGCAAGGGCACAATCCTCGTCGAAGATCGGCCCTTTGTGATCATGGTCGACGGTGCGTTCGTCGACCTCGGCACCGTCACCGGTCCGCTGCACTGACAACGATCGCAGTCGTCGCAGAAACGAAAAACGCGGCCCATGTGGGCCGCGTTTTCTTTCTTTCCTGCGGTCGTTGGGCTCAGAGTTCGAACACGAGGTAGCGCAGCATTTCGTCTTCGGGTCCGTCGAGCTCTTCGTCTTCTTCCTGGTGAAACGACGTGTAGATCACCGTGCCCACGCCGTGCTTGAAGCCCACGGTCACCGGCGTGTCGCGGATGATGTCGGCGATGACGTCGCCGCCCACTTCGCGCCGGTACTGCATGTCCGTCTCGAGGTAGATGGTCACGTCGGGTGCGACTTCCTGGATCACGGTGCCGAGCTGGAACGAGATGTCGATCGTGAACGACGGCGCCCCCACGCGTTCGCGCAGACCTTCGTCGATCACCGTCGCCACGTATTGGCCACCGATGGCCACTTCGGCCGTGTCGTTGCGCGTGTCGTCGCCGTAGAAGTTGAGCTTGTCGGGGAACGCCTGCTCAACAACACCGTAGGCCCAATCCGACACGTACAACGCACCGCCCTGGGCCACGTAGTTGCGGATGTTGTTCAACGCGTTGGGCGACAAGCCGGCGGCAATCTCCGCCTCGCTCACACCGCAGTTGATGAAGATGGCGTCGAAGGTGTTGATGTAGTCGCGCGTGGCAAACAGGTCTTCGGCCCACACGCTCGACGCGGGGTTGCCATCGTGCAGCGTGACGTTGTCGAGCTCCATGCGTTCCAGCACATCCTGGATGCGGTCGAACTGGCCGGTGACGACGAGGTAGCGCTGGTCGGTGTCGGTCACGAGTGGCTCGCACGTGCCTTGTGCGGTGAGCTGAATGCCGTCGAGATCGTCGACACGGTTGGCCACGGTGGGCACATTCCACGAGTAGGCGAAGCCGTCTTTCTCCGCGCGAATCACGACGTTGGTGGCGGGGGTCGGGCCAATCGGATCGACGATGAACGAGCCATCGGCCAGCGAGTAAAACGGGCCGTCGACGTAGGTCACGCCATCAGCACCCGTGTAGCGCGCAGTGACGGCAGCGCCTTCGAGGGGCTCGTTGGTCGTGCCCGGTGCGCACACGTTGCCGACGACAAAGCCTGTCGACAGCGGATCGGGAATTCCACAATCCGAGCTCTGCTCGACGACCACGGTGTCGCCATCGCCCAGCTCCACCACGTAGCTGCGGCTGTAGCCAGGGCTGCTCACCACGACGGTCACCGTCCCCGCCGGCACGCCGGTGAGTTCGAAGTTGCCTGTGGTGGGGTCGGTTGTCGTCGTCACCGTTGAGCCATCGGCCAGGGTGACGCTCACGGTGGCGTCGGTCACCACCTCGCCGGTGTGGCGATTGCAAATCTCGCCGACGAGGGTGCCCGTCCCCGGGTCTTGCGGCCGATCCCGGCACGCTTCGTCGACGTAAAGCAGGGTGTCGCCCGACGGAATGATCACGGGGTAGGCGGCCTCAAACGCCTCCGACGTCACCACCAACGTCTGAGCCCCTTCGCCCACGCCCTCGAGGGAGAACTCGCCGTTGTCGTCGGTGACCACCGACTTCGTCTTCTCGATGTCGCCTTCGGTCCAGGTGATGGTGACCGTGGCGCCAGCGACGATCTGCTCGCTGAGGGGATTGCAAATCTGCCCACTCACACTGCCCGGTGGCTTGGCGAGGGGCGTGGGGTCGTCGCACCCGGCAACTGCAGCAACGACGAAGGCAACAGACACAACACGCTTCATGAACACGCTCCTCAACAAGCACAGGCTACGACACCGGTTATCCGTCGCGGCCGCCGTGGTGGTGCTCGGTCAGCTGACGGGTACGACGCTGTCCGTTCATGTCGGCCAGATGCCCACCTTGAGACAGGCGATGCGGCATTGCACCCACATGTGTGTGGCGCACACCGCCGAGTTTGCGCGACCGATGCGCGATCTCCATGCTGGCCGAGATGTCCGACTTGCCCCGCCTGCTCATCGCCGACGACGACGATGGCACCCGTTTGCTGCTCAAGACCTTCTTCTCGAAGAAGGGGTTCGACGTGGTTGCCGTCGAAAACGGCACCCTGGCGTCTTCGGCGTTGCGCGCCGGCGACATCGACGTGGCGGTCATCGACGTGATGATGCCTGGCATGTCGGGCCTGCAGGTGGTCGAAGAGGCGCGCGAGGCCGGCGTCACCACGCCGGTGATCATCGCCACGGTGCACGGTGCCAGCGAAGCGGTGGTGCACGCGCTCTCGGCGGGGGCCGACGACTACGTCACCAAGCCGTTTGACCTCGCCATCCTGCACGCGCGCGTGTTGGTGCGGCTGCGCCAAAGCCAGCGCCCGGGGTTGTCGATTCCGCCATCGTCGTCGCCATCGCCTTCGTCATCGTCGCCGTCGACCTTGCCCGCCATCGTCAGGGTTGCGGCAGCGGCTGAGCCCGAGCGCTTCGTGCCTGCCGCCGGCGTCGTGCTCGACGGGCGCTACGAGCTGCTCAAAGAGATTGGCCGCGGCAGCTTCGGCGTGGTGTGGCGTGCGCGTCACCGCGGCCTCGAGAGCGACGTCGCGGTGAAACTGCTCAATGTCGAGGGGCCCAAAGA
Source organism: Myxococcota bacterium (assembly GCA_044349155.1). Classification (GTDB taxonomy): domain Bacteria; phylum Myxococcota; class UBA727; order UBA727; family VGSZ01; genus VGSZ01. The sequence goes on along the minus strand of JBIKRQ010000110.1, from coordinate 14,122 downwards.
GGGCACGGCGCGTCTCGACGACGGCGTCACGCCCAGGGAGAGCAAAACCAACCCTTCGCGCTCCGATGAGCTGCGCCTCGAGGGCGTGCGCGCGGCGCGCGTGCAGCACCCCCACGCGGTGCGGGTGTTCGACGTCGGCACCGTCGGCGATCGCACGCCGTACCTCGTCATGGAGCTGCTCGACGGGCCCACCGTCGAAGACGTCATCCGCCAGCAGCGCGTGCAGCCCCTGGCCCGCACCGTCGGCATTCTCGTCCCTGTCCTCGAGGCACTGGCGGCAGCGCACGCCGAGGGCGTCATCCACCGAGACGTCAAACCCGCGAACGTGTTGCTGCACCAGTCGCCCATGGGCGAAGTGGTGAAGGTGCTCGACTTCGGTGTCGCCAAGCTCGTCGACGTCGGCGGTGAGTCGCCCGCCGGGCACCTCGGCAGCGGCAGTGGCGACGGCAGCAACCGTGTCATCGCGGGTTCACCGGCGTACCTCGCGCCCGAGCGTTTGCGCGGTACCAGCTACGATGGCCGCGCCGACGTGTACGCCGTGGGGGTCATGCTCTACGAGCTGCTCACGGGGCGGGTGCCGTTTTTCTCCGTCGACGGCGACCTGATGAAGGTGGCGCTCATGCACCTCAAGGACCAGCCCGAGTTGCCCAGCGAGCGCAACTCCGACCTGCCCGTCGGCCTCAATCCGCTCATCCTCAAGTTGCTCGCGAAGGATCCCGCCCAGCGGCCCACAGCGGTGCAGGCGGTGGCCCTCGTCAAAGACCTGCTCGACTTCGCCTGATCCCGAATGTCACTCGAGATGACTGCTGCGCTGCGTCGTCGCTGGGCGTGACACCGTCGCGCCCGCCAATCAAAACGGCTTCGCACCACGGCGTAGAAGTTGGTAACGCCATCTCGCTATGTCGAGCATCACCTACCGCATCACCCCGAAGAATCCTGCTGCACACCTGTTCGAGGTCGTGCTCACCATCAAGGATCCTGCGCCGCAGCAAACGGTGTGGTTGCCCGTGTGGATCCCGGGCAGCTACCTCGTGCGCGAGTTCGCGCGGCACTTCGTGTCCGTCGACGCCAGCACCGCTCGCGGGGCCGCGCACGTCACGAAAACCGACAAGCACAGCTGGTGCATCGACACCAACGGCGACGACGTCACCATCACGGCGGTGGTCTACGCGTGGGACCTCAGCGTGCGGGCAGCACACCTCGACCAGACCCACGCCTTCTTCAACGGTCCCAGCGTGTTTCTCGCCGTGCAGGGCCGCGAGCACGAGCCGTGCGATGTGATCATCGAGCCGCCCAGCGACCCGCGCTGCGAGGGCTGGAAGGTGGCCACCACGCTGCCTGCCGTCGACGTGAAAGCCACGGGCCCCACCGGCGGCTTCGGCCGTTTTTGCGCCAAAGACTACGACGAGCTGTGCGACCACCCCGTCGAGATGGGCACCTTCGACCTCGTCGAATTCGTCGCCGGTGGTGTGCCGCACCAGATGGTGGTCACGGGGCGTGCGCGCTTCGACAAAGAGCGCCTGGCCAAAGACCTCGCGCGCATCTGCGACGAGCAGATCAAACTCTTTCACCCCGACGGCAAAGCACCGTTTGAGCGCTACCTGTTTCTCACCATGGCCGTGGGTGATGGCTACGGTGGCCTCGAGCACCGCACGTCGACAGCGCTCGTGTGCAAGCGCGACGACCTGCCGCGCGTGGGCATGACCGAGATGAGCGACGGCTACCGCTCGTTTCTCGGCCTGTGCTCGCACGAGTACTTCCACCTCTGGAACGTCAAGCGCATCAAGCCCGCCGCGTTTGCGCCCTACAACCTCAAGGCCGAGGCCTACACGCAGCTGCTGTGGGCGTTTGAGGGCCTCACCAGCTACTACGACGACCTTGCGCTTGTGCGTTCGGGCGTCATCACCCTCGACAGCTGGTTGGAGTTGCTCGGCCAAACCACCACGCGCGTGCTGCGTTGGGCGGGCCGTCACAAGCAAAACCTCGTCGACAGCAGCTTCGATTCCTGGGTGAAGTACTACCGCCAGGACGAGAACACGCCCAACAGCCAGGTCAGCTACTACACCAAGGGCAGCCTCGTCGGCCTCGCCCTCGACGTCACGATTCGCGCCGCCACCAACGACGAGAAATCCCTCGACGACGTGATGCGCCTGCTGTGGGCTCGCTACGGCGACAACGTCGACGGCAACAACCCCGGCGTGCCCGAAGATGGTGTCGAGAAAGCGGCCAGCGAAGTCGCCGGCATCGACCTCACGCCGTTTTTCGACGAGTACCTGCGCGGCACCAACGACGTGCCCCTCGGCGGTTTGCTCGAGGCCTATGGCATTCGCTTCAACACGCGTCCCCTCGACAGCGACACCGACGCGGGCGGTAAGGCCGGCAAGAAAGACGCCGACAAGCGCGGCAGCCTCAACGTCAGCCTCGGCAACGGCGACGACGGTGTGCACCTCTCGGTGGTCCACGACGGTGGTGCGGCGCAAGCAGCGGGGTTGTCGGCGGGTGATGTGATCATTGCCATCGACGGCCTCAAGGCGAGCAAGGGCAGCTTCTACCGCGTCATCGGCGAGCGCAGCCCCGGCGAGCGCATCCACGTGCACGCCTTCCGCCGCGACGAACTCTTCGAGGTCGACGTCGTCGTTGGTGCCCCCGAGAAGAAGGCCGCGTGGTTTGCGCTCGACGACAAGGCGAGTGCTGAGCAGTTGGTGCGTCGTACCTCGTGGCTGCTGCCGGCGAAGCACTGATGGGCCGCATTGCCTTCTTCGACGTCGACAAGACGATCCTGGGCGTCAACAGCGCTTCGCTGTGGGTGCAGCGCGAGATGCGCGCGGGCAACATGCGTCGACGAGATGCAGCACGCGCGGCGTTCTGGTTGGGCCTGTACCACCTCGGCTACGCCAACCTCGACGAGCTCATCGGCGAGGCCGTGCGCACGCTCAAGGGCAAGCGCGAGCGCGACGTCATCGATCGCACGATGGAGTTCTACAAAGAGGAGATCGCCTCGACGGTGAAGCCACAAGCGCAGGCAGCGATCGACGCGCACAAGAAAGCCGGCGACCTGGTCTTTCTGCTCACGTCGTCGTCGAACTACTTGATGGCGCCGTTGTCCGACCAGCTGCAGATCGACGGCTTCCTCGCCAACCGCTTCGTCTCCGTCGACGGCTACTTCACCGGCGATGCCTATGCGCCGCTGTGCTTTGGGCCGGGCAAGGTCGATCATGCGCGCGTCGTCGCCGACAAGGTGGGCGTGTCGTTGAGCGACTGCGCGTTTTACACCGACAGCGCCTCCGACCTGCCCATGCTCGAGGTCGTTGGCGAGCCCGTCGCTGTCGACCCCGACCCGTGGTTGCGGCGCGTCGCTGCTCGTCGAGGGTGGCGCATCGAGCGCTGGGCCTGACGCGCGAACAAGTGCAGGCTCCACAAACACAGCGTGTGCGTTTGCGGAGCCTGCTCGGGCTTGTCGACGTCGGCGGTCAGTCGGGCTGACGGCGCAGCACACCACCCATGCTCAACAGGTACACGTCGTTTCCTGCGCCGGCGACGCTGCTGACAAACAGGTTCGAGGGCTGCTGCACAAAGCCGTCACCAATGAACTCTCCGAGGGTGCCGTTCATCACCGCGATGCCCGCGTCCTCGGCGGTGAACTGCAGGTCGGTGAGCACGGTGGTGTTGAACACGTCGGGCTCTTGTGGCGCCACCATCTCCTGCCAGCCCGAGGTTGCCGTGCGACGCCAGACGCCGCCGCGCGTGTCGGCTGCCATCACCACATCGCCCACGCGCTGCACCGTCACCAGCGTTCCAGGCAGTGACAGCGGGATCAGCGCGCTGCCTGCGCCCTTGCGCTCGATGATCACGTCATCGGTCCGCGACCCGCTCCCGCGGCTGACAAACCACACATCGTCAGGATCGGAGCCAAACACGGCCATGCGATTGCCGGCCGACGGCGGCAGCGACACAAACCCCGCCGCGGTCTTGTGCAACAAGCTGCCCTGGTCGCCCACGATCCAGACGTCGTTGGGGCCACTGGCCCACACATCGACGAAGCGTTCGAAAAAGCTGTCCGGTGTAAACGCCTCGGTCCACGTCGTGCCGTCGAAGTGCCACACGCGATCGCCTACGGCCCAGATGTCGTCGTCGGCGGTGCGCCAGAGCTTTGTCACGTCGGTCGACACACCCCGCACCGCAGTCCACTCGCCGTCGACCAGCTCGTACACACCGTTGTCAGCCGCGAAGCCTTGCGCGGCATCGATGAACACGGCGTCGGTCATACGCGACGCGAAGCCGCCCTCGACGACCTCGACCGCCGCGCCGTCGCTGAGGTGCCACACGCTGTCACCGTCGCCCAACAACATCACAGAGCCGTCGTCGAGCATGTCGGCGAAGCGGATGTCAGGCAGTGGGCCGCCCACGGTTGCGATGTTCTCCGCAGCGATCTCGCCGTCGACGATACGCCAGGCGCTGCGCTGCCCTTGAATCCACACGTTATCGTTGCTGCCGGTGACGTCGACGGGGATGTCGTCGCCGGGCAGCACCACCGAAGCCCATTCGACACCGTCGTAGTGAAACGCCAGTGCGCTTGTGCTGAAGCTTCCGCCGATGTTGACGATGGCCCAGGCATTGTCGGGCGCGAACGCGGCCGCGCGGGAGAGCCGCGCGAAGGCGGCGGTATCGGTGCGCACGAGGCCGTCGACGGTGTTGTGCCAGTGCGCGCCGTCGGCCTGCGCCCAGACGTCGTCGACGGTGTCATCGCCTGTGCACCACACCGCCACGTTGCGGACGAACGTGTCGAGGTTGGTGTCGCGCGTCGCCGCGCGCCAGGCATTCGTGTGGCGGAGCAGCGTGAAGCTCTCTCCGGGAGAGCCGCTGCCGCTGACGATGCCTGCGACCCACTCCGAGCCACCGTTGCGGCATGCGTCGCGCCATGCGCCTCGCACGGGCAGACCCTCTGCCTCCCAGGCGCTGCCGCTGCCGCGCCAGATTCCGCCGTACCCGACGACCAGGCCCTGATCGTCCTCGAGTGCCAGCAGCGAAATTGGGCTCGCCTCGACGGGAATGGTGCCTTGCACCCAACCTGCGGCGGTTCGGGTCAACAGGCGTGGCTGGTTCGTGGCGAAGTCGCGGCCCAGCGCCAATGTGGTGCCCGACGCATCGACGCTGACCTCGATGACGTCCACGTCGAGGTCGCTCCCACCGGTCGCGTGCCGTGCCCAGGTGGTGCCGTCGAAGTGCGCGACGTACCCGTTGCTGCCGACGCCCCACAGGTTGTCGGCGGTACCGTCCAGCGCGACGAGGCTGTGACCAGGCGAGAAGGCAAGGCTCCAGGCGGTGCCGTCCCAGTGCAGGACGCCAAGGGAACAGGTGGCCCAGACGTCGTCGGCGGCGAAGCCGCGCAGATCGGTGATGCTCACGAAGTCGTCGAGGTCGACGCTCGTCCATGTTGCGCCATCGAAGTGGAGTGCTTTGCCGGCATCGCCTGCAGCCCAGACATCGTCAGCGGCGTTGGCCCACACGGCCTGCAGCGAACTCGACGTCGGCACGGCCACATCCTGCCACCCCGCAGCGGTGCGATGACGGACACGGTCCAGTCCCACGGCCCAGAGATCGGTTGCTGACGTGCCGTGCACATCGAGCATCGACGTCGTGCCGCTGATTTCATCAGGCAGCCATGTGACGCCGTCGTAGTGGTACACGGCCGAGCCGACGCCCCAGATGTTGTCGGGGGCAAATGCGTGCAGCGCGAACACCCCAGCGAGACCAACCTCAGGGGCAGCACTGCCCACCCGCCATACAGGCCCACCGGCGGCCCACAGTGGGTGTGTTCCGCCGCCGACGAGGCCAGTGATGAACGGCAACGGTGACGACGACGCAGCGACCCCTGCGCCCTCGATGCGCACCACATCACCAACGTCGCTGCCGACGACAACGCCAGCGCCGTCGACCGCGACCGCCTGCAAGGTCGTCGCCGATGGCAGCGGCAGCTCCCAGCAGAACTCCGCAATACACAGTGGTGTTACGCCCTCGCCTTCGCCCTCGCCGTTTTCGCCTTCGCCTTCGCCTTCGCCTTCGCCTTCTGCGGTCTCGCCTTCGCCTTCAGCGGTCTCAACTTCGCCTTCCGCGGTCTCGCCATCGTCCGCCGGGGCGTCGCAGGCGGTGGCGGCCGCCAGAAGCAGGGGTGGAAGGCACAACAAATGACGACGCATCAGCAACTCCAGGGTGCAGCCGTCACAGCGGGGCGGCTTCGGTGGGGCGAAACGTAGACCTGGTTGTCGTGTGTCCGGTGCGACGCCGGTCAACGTGGGACGGTGAAGAAAGCGCCCGGACACGCCAACTTGGGAAAAGTGTTCTTGTCCAAGTACTTACAGGTCGACCGCTCGGACATCTCTGCAGATCTGTCCGGCGCGACTCAAGTTGGCGCAGCGGCGGTCGAAAAGGGGCGGAAGCGCTGTTGCGGTTGTCACAGTGGGCCCATGGCTCACCGCACTGCCCATTGTCTCGTTGTTGCTTTTGCCGCGCTGCTTGCCCCGGCCGCGTTCGCGCAAACCGCTGTGCCGGCAAGCGCCCGCCTCGACCTCGACAGCAACGGCTCGCCCGACACCGCGCGGCTCGTCAACGACGATGGCTTCTGCGGCTTGTTCGTCAAGGCCGACGTCGACAACGGGTTCCCCAACAACGTGACGCAGTCGATTGGCCTGCTCGACAACACCACCGCCCGTCGTCGTTCGCCCGACCCGGCGTTTCACGAACTGGTGCCGTTCGCCGACCTCGACGACCGCACCGCCGCCACCGTGACGTCGTCGCCGACGAGCATCACCGCACCGTGGACGTCGAACAGCGGTGGCACCTGCACGAGTCAGCAGGCGGTCGCAGGTGGTGTTGGCACCGTGCCGCAGTTCAACGGCGCGGCTCTGCGCTTGCGCGGCAACCTGCACATCACCACGGCCGGCACCAAGACGTTTCTGATCAACTCCGACGACGGCTACCGCTTGATCATCGGCGACGTCGAGGTCGCCGCCTTCGCTGGCAACCGCAGCCCCGCCACCGACACGCGCCGCGTCACGTTCGCGCAACCCGGCGTCTACAAGATCGAGCTCATCTACTGGGAGCAGGGCGGGCAGGGCGTGTTCGAAGCCTTCTTCGCTGACCGCGAGCTGACCTTTACCGGCGACAGCACCGCCAACGTCGTCGAAGGCAACACCGGCAGCGACCTCACCTCACGCGGTGTGCGCGCCAAACCTGCGCCGTTCGAAGTGCTCGGCGTGCCGCGCGTGGGCCGTCCCACCTGGGACACAGCACTCACCTGCAGCGATCGCGTCGGCCTCGCCAACGAAATCTGCGTCGCCGCACCGGCGGCGGTGTGCGGCAACGGCGTGCTCGATCGCACCACGAGTGGTGTTGAAGCCTGCGACGACGGCAACGTGGTCAACGCCGACGGCTGCTCGTCGACCTGCACCATCGAAGCCGGCAACGCCTGCGTGGGCAACCCCGACGTGTGCGGTGTCGACCCCGACGGCGACGGCCTGCCGACCAGCGTCGAGAACACGCTGGGCACAAATCCCACCGTCGCCGACAGCGACGGCGATGGCGACAACGACGGCGTGGAAGTGGGCAGCAACCCGCTGGCGCCGCTCGATGGCGACGGCGATGGCGTGATCGATGCGCGCGAGTCCGACGACGTCGACAGCGACACCGATGGCGTCGTCGACGAGATCGACCCTGCCAATGCCAACCCCTGCATTCCCAACGGCAACGCCGTTGCCTGCGACACCGGCGACACGGACAACGATGGCCTCGACAACGGCGACGAGGTTGTTGAAGGCACAAGCCCCACCGACCCCGACACCGACGACGACGGCCGCTGCGATGGTCCGCTCACGGTGGCTGGTGTGTGCGTTGGCGGCGACGCCGACCCGCTCGACCCCTGTGCTCCCGCGCGCAACAACGACGCGTGCAATGACGTCGACAGCGATGGTGATGGCCTCAGCAACGGCGCTGAAATTCTCGCGGGCACCGACCCCGAAAGCGCCGATACCGACGACGACGGCCGCTGCGACGGCACCATCGCCGTGGTGGGCATTTGTGCGGCGAACGACAGCGCCCCGCTCGACCCCTGCGTGCCCGGCCGCGACAACGCTGCGTGCGACGCGCTCGACAGCGACAACGACGGCCTGATCAATGGCGACGAAGACGTCACCGACCCGCTCGATGCCGACACCGACGACGACGGCGTGTGCGACGGCCCCCTCGCGGTGGGTGGCGTGTGCAGTGCTGGCACCGACCTCGATGGTCTCGATCCGTGCGTGCCCGCGCGCGACAACGCGGCGTGTGCGGCTGTCGACAGCGACGGTGATGGCGTGCGCAACGGCGACGAAATCCTCGCGGGAACTGACCCCCTCGACGTCGACACCGACAACGACGGCTTCTGCGACGGCGGCACCGCGGTGCCTGGCTGTGCTGCTGGTGAAACCGCGGCGCTCAACCCGTGTGTGCCCGCGCGCAACAACGCGGCGTGCGACGCGCTCGACAGCGACGACGATGGCCTGCTCAACGGCGACGAAGTGGTCACCGACCCCCTCGACGCCGACACCGACAACGACGGCGTGTGCGACGGCCCGCGCGCCGTGGCTGGTATCTGCAGTGCTGGCAGCGACGTCGACGGCACCGACCCGTGCGTGCCCGCCCGCAACAACGCCGCGTGTGATGCGCGCGACAGCGACGGCGATGGCGTCAGCAACGTCGACGAAGGTGTGGCGGGGACCGACCCCCTCGACGTCGACACCGACAACGACGGTTTCTGCGACGGCGGCACCGCGGTGCCTGGCTGTGCTGCTGGTGAAACCGCTGCGCTCGATCCGTGCGCGCCCGCGCGCAACAACGCCGCGTGCGATGCCCTCGACAGCGACAACGATGGCCTGCTCAACGGCGACGAAGTGGTCACCGACCCCCTCGATGCCGACACCGACGACGACGGCGTGTGCGACGGCAACCGCAGCGTCTTTGGGGTGTGCAGCGCTGGTCCCGACGGCGCACCGCTTGATGCCTGCGTGCCGAGTGCCACAGCGAGCCGCTGCGACGCCGACGACGACGGCCTCGATGCTGAGGAAGAAGCCACCGCGGGCACCGACCCCACCGACCCCGACACCGACAACGACGGCGTGTGCGACGGTGACCTCGCGGTCGTTGGCGTGTGCAGCGTGGGCCCCGACAGCGCACCGCTGGATGCATGCGCGCCCAACGCCAACGCCGTGGCCTGCGACAGCGGCGACAGCGACGACGACGGCCTGACCAACGGTGAAGAGCGTGCGATCGGCACGAACCCGCGCGACAGCGACAGCGACGACGACGGCCTCGACGATGGCATCGAAGTGGTCGACGCCACCGATGCGCCCGACAGCGATGCCGACGGCGACATCGATGCCCTCGACGACGACGACGACGGTGACGAGACCCCCACCGCCGACGAACTCGACGCCGATGGCGTTCCGCTCGACGCCGACAACGACGGTGTCGACGACTACCTCGACCCCTGCTTGCCGTCGGCGGCCGTCGCCGCCTGCGACATCGGCGAAGGCGAGGGCGAAGGCGAAGGCGAAGGTGAAGGTGAAGGTGAAGGCGAAGGCGAGGGTGAAGGCGAGGGCGAAGGCGAAGGCGAAGGTGAAGGTGAAGGCGAGGGCGAAGGCGAAGGCGAAGGTGAAGGTGAAGGCGAGGGCGAAGGCGAGGGCGAGGGCGAAGGCGAGGGTGAAGGCGAGGGTGAAGGTGAAGGCGAAGGCGAAGGTGAAGGTGAAGGCGAGGGTGAAGGCGAAGGCGAAGACGGCTACACCGTGAGTGGTGGTGGCGTCGCCGGCACCTGCTCGTCGTCGTCGAACACGCCGTTCGCCGCAGCGCTGCTTGGCCTGCTGCTCCTGCGCCGTCGTCGTCGTGCTTCGTCGTCGTCGGTGCTGGGTGCTTTTGCTGTTGTGGTCATGGCGTTGGCCGTGCCGGCGATGGCCCAGGAAAACGCGTCGTTTCCGATCGAGCGCTTTCGTCCGGCCTTGTCGAGCGATGGCTTGATCGACGTCGAGTCAGCCCAGGTCGGCAACCACCTCGACTTCGACGTCGCGTTGCATGCTGGCTACGAGCTCAACCCGCTGGTGCTGTCGGTCAACGGCGAGCGTGCGACGGCGCTGATTGCGCACCGCGTGCACGGCAACGTCATTGCTGCCTTGTCGCTGTTTGAGTGGTTGCAGCTCGGTGTCGACGTGCCGGTGATGTTCTTTCAGACCCGCGACACCGCGCAGCTGGCGTCGCAAATTGGTGCCGTGAACGACCCCGGCTTCATCGGTGTCGGTGACTTGCGCCTGGTCCCCAAGCTGCGGCTGTTGCGCGAAGACACGCAGGTCGTGTCGGTCACCATCATCCCGACGTTCACCGTGCCCACCGCGGTGCCCACCAACAGCTACCTCGGCGAGCGCGGCTTCACCTTCGCGCCCGAACTCGCGGTGTCGAAGCGGTTGGGGGCTGTGAAGCTGGCGGGCAACGTTGGCTACCGCATCCGCCCCGAGACGCAGTTTCTCGACCTCGTCGTCGGCAACGAGTTGTTCTTCCGCGGCGGCGTTGGCGTTCGGTTGCACGAGCTTGTCGACATGCCTGTGGAGATCGACGGGACGGTGAGCGGTGCTTTGAACCCGTCGAGCCTGCCGGCCTCGGGTCAGGTGCCAAACACCATTCCCACCGAGGCGTTGCTCGGCGCGCAGGTTGATGTGTGGGGGCCGATGAGCGTGTTTGGCTACCTCGGCGCTGGCCTCGTCAGCGGCTTTGGTACCCCCGATGCGCGTGCCGGTCTTGGCGTGCGGTGGTCGGCGCGCACGCCGCCCGATCGCGACAACGACGGCATTGCCACCGACGTTGATGCCTGCCCCGACGACCCCGAAGACAAAGACGGCTTCGAAGACATCGAAGGCTGCCCCGACACCGACAACGATCGCGACGGCATTCTGGATGCGAGCGATCGCTGCCCGAACGACGCCGAAGACCTCGACAGCTTCGAAGACGCCGATGGCTGCCTCGACCCCGACAACGATGGCGATGGTGTGCTCGACACCGCCGACCGTTGCCCCGTCGTCGCGGGCCAGGCGCGCTACGAAGGCTGCCCGCCGCCCGACACCGACGGCGACACCATCACCGACGACGTCGACGCGTGCCCCGACCTCAAGGGCATCCCCGAGAAGAACGGCTGCCCGCAAGACGACAAAGACCGCGACGGCATCAAAGACGTCGACGATCGCTGTGTTGAGCAGCCCGGCCCTGCATCCACGAAGGGCTGCCCCGACACCGACGGCGACACCGTGGCCGACCTCGACGACGCGTGCGTTGATGTTGCCGGCGTGCCAGCACTTCTGGGCTGCAAAGACACCGACGGCGACGGCATCGCCGACCCAACCGACAAGTGCCCAAATGAGCCCGAGACCATCAACGGTGTCGATGACACCGACGGTTGCCCCGACAAGGGCAAGGTCCTCGTCGTCGTCACCAAGGACAAGATCGAGCTGAAGGAAACGGTGTTCTTCGACTCCGGCAAAGACACGATCCAAAAGCGCAGCTTCTCGTTGCTCGATCAGGTGGCGCTGGTGATGAAGGCCCACCCCGAGGTGAAGAAGGTGCGCATCGAAGGCCACACCGACAGCGACGGCGCTGACGACAAGAACCTCGACCTCAGCAAGCGTCGCGCGAAGGCGGTGCTCAAGGCCCTCGTGAGCCGCGGTGTTGAAGAGGCGCGCCTCGACAGCGAGGGCTACGGCGAAACGCGCCCCATCGCCCCCAACGCGACCAAGGTGGGCAAGGCCGCCAACCGCCGCGTCGAACTCGCGATCGTCGAGCAGCAGTAGCCCTGGGCCGTCAGACACAAGCGGCGGGATGTTGACACCACGTCAGCATCCCGCCGCTTCGTTTCGCTACAAATCTGGAGCCGAGCAGATCTCCTCGGCCATCCCGCAGATGGACAACCTCACCTGACCGCGGCTTCGAGCCGGCTCGAGGCGGGCGCGTCGTTGGGCGCGCTTTGATGCCGGCAGCCCGATCGAGGTTTCAGTCCAGCCAGATCGCACCGACTCCATCAGGGTCACCACCACGGAGCGGTCATGCTGTTTTTCTCCAAGCTCGTTGCCGAGACCGAATCCGCTCCCGACCGTGCCGCTGCCGAGCGCATCGCCGGACTGGAGGCGCAGCTCGAGCAGGCGCGTACCGCCATCGCCGCCCTCGAGGCCCAACGCCGTGCCGACGCGCTCCGCCTCGACGACCTGACCGGCCAGGCCCGCGCCATCTCGGCCTCGCAGGCGGTGATCGAATTTACGCCCGACGGGACGGTGTTGACTGCCAACGAGAATTTCCAGGCAGCCATGGGCTACACGCTTGAGGAAATTCGCGGAAAGCACCATCGAACATTTGTGTCACAGCAGGAGCAGAAGAGTGACGCGTATGCCTCATTCTGGCGCACGCTGGCTGCAGGCAAATTTGACGGTGGTCGCTACAAACGTATTGCAAAAAATGGTCAGGATGTCTGGATTCAGGCGACCTATAACCCAAATTTTGGGCCTGAAGGTCGAGTTGTAAAAGTTGTGAAATATGCTTCTGTTGTTACTCAGGAGGTCCTGAGGGAGGCCGAGCAAACCAGTGTGCTGCGCGCGGTGTCTCGGGTGATGGGCACCATCGAGTTTACCCTCGATGGAGAAGTGATTACGGCGAATGACAATTTCCTGTCGTTGCTCGGTTATACGATCGTCGAGGTTCGCGGCGCCCACCATCGAATGTTTAAGCCGCCAGAAGATGCTGCGAAAGCAGAGTATCAGGAGTTTTGGCGGAAGCTGCGTTCGGGGGATGCAGAAGCGGGTCGGTATTTCCGCCTTGGGAAAGGTGGAAAAAAGATTTGGATTCAGGCGAGCTATAATCCGATTTTTGATGCCGATGGTCGCGTTACAAAGGTGATGAAATTCGCCACCGATATCAGTGCTGAAAAGCGCGCAGAAGAAGAGGTGACGTCGGTTGTCGCCGAGACCACAGCGGTCATGGAGCGCATGGCCACTGGTGACCTGTGCGGTCGCATGCCCCTGGCAGCCGACCGGTTCGCTTCGTTGCGCACCTGCGTGAACGAGTCGATGGACGCGCTGTCGACGTTCGTCGACGAAGTGCGGAACACGGCCGCGGGGATCGCCCAGGGGGTTCGCGAAGTCAGCGATGGCAACGCCAACCTCTCAACACGAACGCAGGAGCAGGCCGCCGCGATCGAGCAAACCTCGGCCACCCTCGAGCAGCTCACCGTGATGGTGAGGCGCAACGCCGACAACGCTCGCATCGCCAGCGACGTTGGCAACTCCGCGCGGCAGGTGGCTGAGCATGGTGGCAACGTCGTGGGCGAAGCGGTCACCGCGATGGCCGCCATCAGCAAGAGCGGCCGACAGATCGCCGAGATCATCAGCGTCGTCGACGAGATCGCGTTTCAGACCAATCTGCTCGCCCTCAATGCGGCCGTCGAAGCGGCTCGCGCCGGCGAGCAAGGGCGCGGCTTTGCCGTCGTGGCCGCCGAGGTGCGGCACCTGGCGCAACGCAGCGCGACCTCGGCCAAAGAGATCAAAGCCTTGATCAACGAGAGCACCGAGCGCGTTCGCGAAGGCTCGCAGCTCATCGAGCGCTCGGGCACATCGCTGACGGAGATTGTTCGGAGTGTGAAGCAGGTGAGCGAGCTCATCGGCGCCATCGCGGTGGCCGGCAACGAGCAGTCCACCAGCATCCAGCAGATCAACACCGCCGTCACCGAGATGGACCAGATGACCCAGGCCAACGCGGGCCTCGTCGAGGAGACCTCTGCCGCGAGTGAGTCATTGCGCCAACAGGCAGAAGGCCTCGACGCCCTGGTGCAGCGCTACACGACAGACGGCGGCGGCGCGCCTGTTGCGAACGTGCAAACGCGTCGGCGTTCCCGTCGCGCTGCTGCTCGACCGTCGCGTGCGTTTGGCTGAGCAGGCATTGTTCGTCCTTCGTCCCCCGGAGGAAGAACACGGCTGCAGTGGCGTCACTCGACCTCTCGAGCGACGAACGAGATCGATTCGTCGTCGTCAAGGACGTCCGGGTCGACGGCCTCTTCTTCGATCCGTTT
>JBIKRQ010000477.1:0-4581 GCA_044349155.1 Myxococcota bacterium | reverse complement strand
CTTCCCCGGCTTGCCGGTGACCTCAACTGACCGAACCGCCGGATGCGGACCCGCCTGTCCGGTGGTGTGGCAGGGGAAGACCGGGCACCGCCCGTCTCCCCTATGCCGATCTGGGCAGTGGCTTGGCTGTTGGTCCAGCGGCTTGGTGCGACCAGCTGCGATCAACGAAGGTGCAAGCCAAGGGTGGCGGCGAGGGCGTCGAAGTCTTCGTCGTGTGGGACCAGGCCGTCGGCGCCCACGGCGAGGAGTTCCTGGCGGACGGTGGGGCTGTCGGCGGTGAGCAGCAGCACCGGGACGCGCTCGGTGCTCGCGTCTGTTCGCAGGGAGCGCAGCATGTAGCGGCGCTGCTGGTGGGGGCTGCATCGACCAGGACGGCGTCGGCGCCAAGCGCTGCGCGGACCACGGCGGGGCCGGTCAGTTCGCTCGCTTCCAACACGCCGAAGCCGCGGTTTTGCAGCTCCCGGCGCAGGCGAAAGCGCACCAGGCTGCTCGAGGAGACGACGAGAACGCGGGGGAGCTGTGGGCTTCGGGCAACGACGCGCAGCCAGCACGGCTGGGGGGCAGGGGAACCAGCAACAACCGAGGCAGTGTCCGCTCGAGTGGCGCTCATGCCACCAGAACTTCACGCGCTGTGCCAGCTGCGGAACAGGCCTGCGTCGCGCCCGCAACAGCTCCCACTGGTTGTGCAACTGCACATGAGGGTGGTGCTACCACACCAGAATGGGTGCTCTCGCCACACTCGGTTGGCGCCCGCTCCCCGCGCCAGACCCGCGATGGCCAGGACCGGCTGCGCGCTGCGCTTCCAGGCTCGCCACAGCCGCGTCGTCATGCCACCGGACACACGCCCAAACGGACGCGGGGTGGACACTGCCTCGGACACAGCGCGACGCCCAGAGCCCGGGCAGTCCTGCTAAGGTGCGCGCATGAAGCTCACGACGCGTTTGGTGCTGGCGACCCTCTCGGTAGCGACGATGACGGCCTGCCCGTCTGAGCCCGAGCCCGCGCCAGAATCCGCGACCGATGCCGGGCCGGTCGACAACCAGGGGGGCAAGCCGCCGTTCGTGGTGGTCGATGCGGGCGTCGAGGATGCGGGTGTGGTCGAAACGCCCTGCCTCGACGATGCCGCCGAAGAGGACGATACGCAGGCGACCGCCCAGGCGCTCACGGCCGGCACATCGGCCACGGCTCGCGTGTGTGGAGCCGACGACGACTGGTACGCGCTCGACGTGGCGGGCGGCGAATGCACCCTCGTCGCCAACCTGGCGCTCGTCGCCAATGCGGACGGGGTGTTGAACCCGCTGAGCGATCTCGACCTGCTGCTCGTCGACCAGGCCGGGCAGGTGGTGGGCGCTGGCATCGGCACCGGCGCACGCGAAGGCATCAACGTCCGGGTGGCTGCAGGCCGACACGCGCTGCGGGTTCGCGGCGCTGCCAACGAAGACGTCGACTACACCCTCACTGCCGACCTGGTCTGCGCCGCCGACGCCGTGTGCCCGGCCGACGACGCCGACGAAGACAACGACACTGCGGCCACCGCGACGCCCTTGGAGCGCAACCTCGCTCACAGTGCAGCGGCTTGCGGCAGCGACGTCGACTTCTTCGCGTTGCCCGCTACCGCCTGCATGACCGACGTCGAGGTGACGTTCACGAACAGCCGCGGCGACATCGATCTTGAGCTGCACGATGGCGAGCCCACCACCGCGATCGCGTCGTCGGCGTCGGGCAACAGCAACACCGAACACCTCGCGCGCTTGCTGCCCGACTCGGCCACCGCTCGCGTGTTCTTGTACAACGGCGTCGATGCCAACACCGGCAACGGCTACCGCATCGTCGTCGACGAAGTGTGCGCTGCTGAGCAGGTGTGCCCAGGCGACGACGTCTTTGAGCAAAACGACACCCGCGCCACCGCCGTCGAACTCGAAGCCAACAGCGCCGTCCTGGCAACGGTGTGCGGCGCTGACGAGGACTTCTTCGTCTACGCCTTGACCACCGGCTGCACGACGACCTTTGCGCTCGACTTCAGCCACGCTGCCGGCGACGTCGACGTGCAGTTGCTGTCGAACGCGGGGGCGGTGCTGGCGAGCGGGGTCTCGAGCGACGACGACGAACTGCTCACGCACACGGCGACGGCCACCGGCAATGTCTTCCTGCGCGTCTTTGGTATCGCCGGCGCCACCAACGGCTACCAGCTCACGGCCACGACCACCTGCCCATGACACGCACAACGACGGTGCGCGCCCAGCCGATAGTGAGTTTACGAGGTCTGTATGTCCCGCGTTGAAGGTGAAGCCCCGTCGACCCGCGAAGCCGAGCGCACCGCCCAGGAGGCCGACAAGCGCGCCCGCGAGGCCAAGCGCGAGAGCTCCGATCGCGAGGTCTTCGGCAAGATGCTGTCGGGCCAGAAAGAGGCCCAGCAGACCAAGCAGAAGGGCGATGCCCGCCAGGCCGAAAGCAAGGGGCAGGCAGCACAGAAGCAGTCGGCAGATCTGGGGCGTACGGCGATGGCGGCGCGCGCCGGAGCGCAGCAAGGCTCGAAGATTCTCGAGCAAGCTCGGGGCTTTACGGGCGGGTTGCAGCAAGCGCAGGCGAAATCGGGGCAGGAAAACGCCGGCCAGGTCGAACGTCGTGACGTGGGCAAGCAAAAGGATCGCGTCGAGCGCGAAGACCGCACCGAGGTGCAGCAGGCCAAAGCCGAAGCCAAACGCGACAGCGAAGCCGAACTTGCCCGCGTCGAAGCCCACGAAGCCGCCCGGCCAAATGCCGCGATCGGCTCCGACACCAGGGGCGGCGGCGACGGCCAACAGCCCCAGGACGACGGTGGGGCCGCCGCGGCTGCCGCGATCAAGAAGGCCGCCCAGCAGCCGCAGATGGTGCAGGGGCCCAAAGCGGCGCAGCAGGTGAAGCAGATTCCGCCTGAGCTGCTCGAGAAGCTCGTGGCCACGGTGCACCTCGCGGTGACCGAAAAGGGCCTGAAGGAATTCCAGATCGAGCTGAAAGACGGCCCACTCAAAGGCGGCTTCCTCAAGATCTCCGCCGATAAGGGCAAGATTTCGCTGTCGTTTTCGGGTCTCGATGCGCAGACAAAAAACCTGGTCGAAAGCAGCAAAGGCGACCTCATGCGCCGGCTGGAGAAAAAGGGCCTGAGCCTCGCGCGCCTCGACGTCCGCTGATCCCCCGCCACACAAGGGATTTCCGCGGGCAGAAGCCAGGGGTATGTGGTCGCATGCGCATTGCTGCTGCTTCGTTGTCCGCCGCCGTTGTCTTTGCTGCCTGCACCGATCCCGTCTCGGCGATCGAGCAGGATGCTGGCGTCGTCGCCCCCGTCGGTGAGGGCGAAGGCGAAGGCGAACCAGCTGGCGAGGGCGAAGGCGAACCTGCCGGCGAAGGCGAAGGCGAGGGCGAAGGCGAACCCGTCGGCGAGGGGGAGGGCGAGGGCGAGGGCGAGGGCGAAGGCGAAGCGGTCACGCGCTTTGTCGCCGTGGGCGATGCCGGCAAGGGCAACGACGGCCAGTACCGCGTGGCCGATGCCATGCGCGATGTGTGCGACAGCCACGGCGGCTGCTCGTTTGCGCTGCTCCTGGGCGACAACATCTACGACACCGGCGTCGACGACCGCGAAGACGAGCAGTGGCAGAGCAAGTTCGAGCTGCCGTACGCCGCACTCGACTTCCCGTTCTTCGCCACCCTCGGCAACCACGACTACGGTGCGCCAGAGGTGCTGCAGAATTACGCCGGCGGCATCGGGGTGGATCCGCGGCGTGGTGCTGCCCAGGTCGACTACAGCGCGAATGGCGACAAGTTCTTCATGCCCGACACCCACTACCGCCTGCAGCAGGGGCCGCTGGAGCTGGTCAGCCTGAACACCAGCTCGATGTTTTGGACCGACCTGCCGCTCGTGGAACGCGCTGTGGGCTACGACGACGAAAACGACCGCCTTCGCGACAACCTGCGCGCCTGGGAGGCCTCACCGCTGGCATCGTGGCGCATCGCCTTTGGCCACCATCCGTACGTGTCGAATGGCCCCCACGGCAATGCTGGCGAATACGACGGCGTCGCGATCGATGGCCTGATTGGTTCAGGCACCGGTCTCCGCGAATTCTTCGACGAGTACGTCGTCGGCCATTTCGACGTGTACTTCGCCGGCCACGACCACTCGATCCAGGACCTGGGCAACCTGGGCGGCACCGAGATGCTCGTGTCGGGCGGTGGCTCGAGCCACACCGACCTCGAGGGCGACAACGTCGTCACCTTTCAGGCCGACCGCAAAGGCTTTGTCTACGTCGAGGCCACCGCCACCACGATGAGCTTCCAGTTCGTGGTGGTCCCCGACGACGAAGACAACCTGAGCGTGCCCTTCACCCTCGGCCCGGTTCGCACGATCACCCGCTGACAATTCGACCGCTTGCGGTCGAACTCGACCGCTTGCGGTCGAATTCATCAATACATTCAAACCCGTGGCGGCTCGCCAAGGGTTTGAATTCAACGAAAAGAGCCCGCGATCGCGGGCTCTTTCGTGGGCGTGACGTCGTCAGTGCTTGCGTTCGCGCTTGTGGCAGCCGCCGCGGCCGCCCTTCTCGATCC
>JBIKRQ010000476.1:0-4583 GCA_044349155.1 Myxococcota bacterium | reverse complement strand
TTACGGGTTCGGCCGACACGGGTGCGATCCTTCGTCGGTCGCGCTCGGTCGTCGAGCGCAGCACGCGCATCAACATCGAGGCCGACAGCCTCAACGCCGCCGTTCTCGGCGAAGACGTCGAGGTCGGCAGCGAAACCTGGCACCTGTTTGTCCGCCACCTTGGCACCGAGCTGCTGCAAAAGGCCGGGCAGAAGTGCACGGCCACGCGCCGCATCATTGCGCCCAAGCACCTCGTCGCCGACCTCGAAGCCGCCCTCACCGAGCGCCTCGCTGGCCTGCGCCTCGGCAATCCCGCCGACGACGGCGTTGACCTCGGGCCCCTCGCCACCGCGCAGCAGTTCAAAGACGCGCACAAGGGCCTGGCGCTGTTGCAGGCCGATGGCTGCAAGGTCGTCGTTGGCAGCACCGAGCCGCACGTGGGCAAGGGCTTCTTCGTCAAGCCGGTCATCCTGCGTCACGACGATCCGATGAGCGCGCGCACCGTGCACAGCCACGAGGTCTTCGGCCCCGTGTCCACCATCCTGCCGTACAGCGGTGTCGACGAGGCGGCGGCCCTTGTGGCGCGCGGCGAAGGCACGCTGGTCTGTTCGCTCTACACGAACGACAAGGCCTTCCTCGAGAGCATGCTGGTGAACACGGCGTGCTGGACGGGGCGCATCCTCGTTGGCAGCGAAAAGATCGCCGAACAGTCCACCACGCCAGGCATGGTGCTGCCATCGTGCATCCACGGTGGTCCGGGCCGTGCGGGCGGCGGCGAAGAGCTGGGTGGTGAGCGCGGCCTGCGTTTCTACATGCAGCGCACCGCGATCCAGGGCGACCGCACCGTCCTCGATCGCCTGCTGGGCGCGCCCAAAAAGGACGACGCTGCGGCATGACAGCAGCGGCAGCAGGAAAGACCGCAAGCCCACTTGCGCGGTGAAACGACGTCGGCGATCTGCCGGCGTCTTTCTTTTCTTCTCGGAGGTTTCGACATGGCAACGGTTGCAAACAAGGGCGAAGAGCGCGTCGAACAGGTCGTCGTCGGTGGCGCCATCGCTCTCGCGCTCGTCGTCGGTCTTGGTCTCATCGGCCAGAAGGCCGGCATGTTCGACAGCCTCTTTGGGCCGCCCACGGCGCTCAAGATGGCCGCTCCCGTCGTCGAGGTCCTCAAGACCCAGGCCGGCGGCACCATTCCGCGCGTGTTGCTCTCGGGTGTGGTCGCCACCGACGACAGCCTCAAGGCCCTCGAGAAAGACGTCGCCAAGCTCCTGCCTGGCACCGAGCTGAAAAACACCGTCCGCGTCGATCAGCGCGCCAAAGACACCAAGCGCGAGATCATCCGCGTCTCCGTCGCTGCCGATGCGCTCAACGAAGCCTGGCCGCGCCAGCGCTTTGGCGACGTCAAGCGCCTCGAGCTGTTGTGGAAAGACAACAAGGTCACGCTGCGTGGTGCCGTCTACACCCCCGAGGCCCACACCGCGATCGAGACCAGCTTCAACGCCATCGCCGAAGAGAGCCGTGGCGCCATCCAGCTGCGCGACGTGATTCGTCCCGCCGTGCCCGCCACCGAGCTGCAAACGAGCCTGCTGAGCAAGCTCGCGAGCCGCGCTGCCACCTTCAACGTCGACGGCACCATCAAGGCCGACGACGCCGTCAGCGCCGCCGTGGTCGCTGACCTGGCCCCACTGCTCAACGACCTGCGCGGCATCGAAGTGCTCGTCTCGGCAGGCAACGCCGACCGCGGCCTCGCTGTGAAGCAGGCCGAAGCCCTCAAGGTCGCCCTGGTGGCAGCGGGTGCCGATGCCTCGGGCTTGCGCCCGGTGCCAGCCCCGCAGAACAACCCGCTGTCGTTCATCGTTCGCGAAAAAGAGTGACTGCAGGGTCATAAAGAACCGCAGTACTTTCAAACGCTTGGCACCCGCCAGGCGTTTGTTCTTGACAGGGAGCAAACATGTCGAAGCACGGTCGCGTTCCTTTCGTGTGTGGCAACTGGAAGCTCAACCACAACCTCGAAGCCACGCGCCTGCAGATGCGTGCGCTGGTGGCTGCAGCTGCTGACCTGCGCGGCAAGGTCGACATCGCCGTCGCCCCCGTCACCACGTGTCTGGCGGTCGCGGTCGAGGTCTCGCGCGGCATCGTTCCGGTCGCCGCCCAAAACGTGCACTTCGCCGACAAGGGGGCGTTCACCGGTGAGGTCAGCGTTGCGCACCTCAAGGAGATTGGCGTCAGCTACGTCATCGTTGGCCACTCCGAGCGCCGCGCGATGTTCGGCGACAACAACGAGACGGTGCCGAAGAAGGTGCGCGCCGTGCTCGACGGCGGCCTCAAGCCCATCGCCTGCATCGGCGAAACGCTGTCGCAGCGCGAAAACGGCAAAACCAAAGCCGTCGTCACCGAAGAGGTCGAAGCGATCCTCAAGGTGCTCAAGCCCGAAGAGGCCGAGCTCGTCACCCTCGCCTACGAGCCCGTCTGGGCCATCGGCACGGGCAAGAACGCGTCGCCGCAGCAGGCACAAGACGTTCACGCGCTCATCCGCGAGTTGTTGCGTCAGCACCTCGGTGGTGTGGCGGCCGAGAAGGTGCGCCTGCAGTACGGCGGCAGTGTGAAAGCCGACAACGCGGGCGAGCTCATCGGCCAGGTCGACGTCGACGGTGCCCTCGTCGGTGGCGCCAGCCTCGAAGCGTCCTCGCTGTTGGCGATTGCCACCGCCGCTGCTGCCGCACGCGCCTGAGGCGTCAGCGAGAGCGGGCCTGCTGCAGCGCTTGTTTCAGACGAGTGCTTAGCGGTAGCGGGCCTGCTGCAGCGCTTGTTTCAGGCGCTGCATACTCAACGTGACGACGTCGTCGGCCCGCTCCAGCCGCTCGTTCAACGCGAGCACAGCCTGCTGCCACGCCGGGTCGAACGGACCCGCGCGGTTCACCGCCACCTTCAGCAGTTCTTCGGCCGGTTGGCGCGCGCTGTACACGCCGGGCTTGTGCAGCACGAACTGCCAGCTGTAGGTCGCGGCCCCGTTCACGTCGTCGTCACGCACCACGGCGTCCAGCGCTTCTTCGAGTTGCTCGCCGAGCGATGGCACCTCCCAGTGAGCGTCGTCGTCGAGGTCGTCGGCATCGTGGTCGCGGTTGGCCAGGCCGCGACGTTCATCGTCGTCGTCGTCATCGCCGGTGTAATTGTTGCCGATGTCGTCGCTGTCGCCATCCACATCGCCGTGGTTCACGCGACCATCAGCACCCGCTTCAAGCCCGGTGCCCGCACCGCCTTCACTGCCGCGTCCCGTCGTCGTCGACGTTGTTTCCTGCTGTCCCGACGCACCGCTGCTCGCCTGACCATCCACGCTGCCCCGCACATCACTGTCAAAGCGCGAGAGCGTGTTGTTGCGCGCATCTTCAGCGGTTGATGCAGAGGGCGGCTTGTACGTCGGGTCCTGCTCCTTCAGCACCTGTGCGGTGGCGCTGTCGACGACACCACGACGTTCCATCCGCTCCGCCGTGGCCGCATCGAGCTTGCCCGTTTGCGGCAGACCTTCAGCGCGCTGCAGCTTCTTCACCGCGTCTTGCAGTTGCTCTTTGCCTTTGCCCACGCCGGCAAACCCCGCCGAGCGCAGCGACTGCAGCATGCTCTTCAGGTCGACTTCGACGTCGGGGCGCTGGTGCTCCACGCGTGCAGCGGCCTGCTCGGTCTCGAGGGTCTTGCCTTTCTGCGTGCCAGCGGGCGCTTCGCTGACGCCCAATCGCGCCACGCCAAGGTTGAAGCCCGGGCGCAGCATCGGCACGTCGACAGCGTCTTTGGTCGGCGCATTCGTCGTCGTGGAGGTGCTGCTGGTCGACGTCGTGTTCGTCGATGTGGCGGGCTTGCCCGAGGCATCTTCGATAGTGTGCTGACCTGCCGGTGCGAGGCCTTCACGCTGGAGTGCAGCTGCTGTTTGTTGATCAAGTTTGCCGGTAACTGGCAGCCCCTGCTGCTGCTGAAACTGCCGCAACGTCGACGACAACTGCTGATCGGGCGTTCCCGTTTTTGCGACGGGGAATCCTGCGGCTGCGAGCAGCGACAGGATCTCTTTGAGCACCTTGACCGCTTCTTGCGGCGTCTTCGCCATGCCGAAGTCGACGAGGCGCTGGGTGGGCGACGTCGGTTGCTCACGGTTTTGCGCGGGCAGGGCCTCGGGCCGGCCGCCAGGTGCTCGGATCGCCATGAACTGGTTGTAGCGAGCTGGCCGCGGTTTCGTCGACGTCACAAACGCGGTAGGCGGGGCGCGGAGGTTTTATGCGTACGCGCTCTGTTGGTGCCTCGCTCATTGCTCTTGCTGTGGCCGCCTGTGCCTCGCCGCAAACGCCCGCCCCCGCCGTCGAGGTGGCTGCGGTCCAATCGCAAAAGGGTCCCCCTGTGAAGCAGTCTCCGTACCCGGTTTCCGCCGTCACCGACGTCGCCGACACCCTCCACGGCACCGTCGTCAAAGACCCGTACCGCTGGCTCGAAAACCCCGACAGCCCCGAGTCGCAGGCGTGGGTGCAGGCGCAAAACAAGCTCACGTTTGGCTGGCTTGGCAAGGTCGCCACGCGCGACGCGATGAAGCAGCGCCTCACCGAACTGTGGAACTACGAGCG
>JBIKRQ010000109.1:0-17029 GCA_044349155.1 Myxococcota bacterium | reverse complement strand
CGAAATCGAGCGCCGAAACGGCAATGACGTCGTCGAACACAAGTTTGACGACGTCATCGTCGCGCCCAAAGCGCCATTTTTCAGCAACCTGCTAGCCGCGTTGCACGTCGCGGTGGCGGGCTTTTGCTTCGATGCCTCGCTCGCGCAGCAGCGCCACACCCGCTTCGACGAGCGCCACAGAGCGGTGTTTGCCGCCGGTGCAGCCAATGGCCACCGTCGCGTAGCTCTTGCCTTCCTTGGCAAAGCGGGGTGCCAGGAACGTCGCCACGTCGACGATCTTGTCGAGGTACGCCTGCGCGTCGGGCGTGCCGAACACGTGATCACGCACCGCGTCGTTCAAGCCCGTTTGCGCGCGCAAGCCGTCGACGAAGTAGGGGTTGGGCAAAAAGCGCGCGTCGAAGCACAGGTCGAGGTCGCTGGGCAGGCCGTACTTGAAGCCAAAGCTCAGCAGCGTGACGACGAGGCCGGTGCGCTCGCCGCCAAAGCGATCGACCACCATGCGCTTGAGGTCGTGCACGCTCAGGCTGCGCGTGTCGATCACGGTGTCGGCGCGGTCGCGCACATCGGCGAGCAGGCGGCGCTCGGTGGCAATCGCGGCGTACAAGCTCGCCGAGACCACACCGCCGCTCTCGTCGTTCACGCCGTCGACGGGGTGGCGCCGACGCGTTTCCTGAAAGCGCCGCACCAGCACATCGTCGTCGCAGTCGAGAAACAGCAGCAACGGTTGCGCGGCCAGTGTGCCGGTGTTGGCGAGTTCCACCAGCCGCGTCCACGTCGACGGAAACTCCTTCAAGAACGTCTGCTCACGCGCATCGATGACGAACGCAAACTTGCGCCGCTCGCCCGTGGTGCTGGCCATCGTGATCAACGGCTCGATGAGCTGCGGCGGCAGATTGTCGACGACGAAGAAGCCAAGGTCTTCGAGCGCGCGCGCGGCCGTGGTTTTGCCCGCGCCCGCCATGCCCGACAACACGATCACCTGCGAAGGGCCAGTCATGGCCCAACGCTAGCACTCCTCGACGTGCGCCAGCTGCTCAGCGCGGTGGCGCACCGACGTAACGGCCCGCCGCGCGGCGCGTCGACACCCAGGTATCGAGGGCAGCAAGGGCACGCTCCGACAGCAGGTGTTTGCGATCGCCCTTCGCGGGCTTTTTGCCCTTCTTGCCGTCGACGCTGACGGGGCGCAGCACCTCGGTGGGCAGCGGCGGCATCATCGGCCAGATCACATTGCTCGGCGAGAACCGCGCTTTCGTATCGGCACGCATCACGCCGCGGCAGTGCCGCCACAAGCCGCCAAGGGCGCTGAATTCGGGTGGAATGTCGAGGTCGAGCCCGCGCAGCGCATCGGCCACCACCAGTGCTGTCGTGAGGCCCGACGCCGTGCTCTCGACGTAGCCTTCAACACCCGTGATCTGCCCGGCGAACCACACGTTGCGCTTCGACTTCAGCGCACCGCGCTCGTCGAGCACCGCAGGCGAATCGACGTAGGTGTTTCGGTGAATGGCGCCGTAGCGAAGGAACTTCACCTCGCGCAGGGCCGGCACCAACGAGAACACCTCGCGTTGCGCGGGCTGCTTCATGCGCGTTTGGCACCCCACGAGGTTGTACGAGCTGCCGTGGATGTCTTCTTTGCGCAGCTGCAGCACGGCGTGGGCGCGCTTGTTCGTGACGGGGTGAAACAGACCCACGGGCTTCATCGGGCCAAAGCGCAGCGTGTCCACACCACGCTCGGCCATCACCTCGAGGGGCAAGCAGCCGTCGAAGTAGTGCAGGTCCTCGAACTCGTGAGCACTCGCGGTGTCGGCGGCGCGCAACGCCTCGTAGAAGCGCGCGTACTCGTCGCGATCGAGGGGACAGTTCAAGTAGTCGGCACTGTCGCCCTTGTTCCAGCGGCTCTTGAAAAACGCACCGCGCTCGGGGTCTTCGTCGTCGAGGATGATGCTTTCGGCGTCAACGATCGGCGCAATCGCGTCGTAAAACGCTAGCCGCTCCTGCCCGCACAAACGCGCGATGTCGGCGGCCAGCGCATCACTCGTGAGCGGACCGGTGGCGACAATCGTGGGCACATCGTCGTCGGGGATGGCGGTGACTTCGCCGGCCGCGATCGTGATGTTTTTGTGCTGACGCAACCGACCTTCAACGGTGTCGGCGAACACGACGCGATCGACGGCGAGGGCATCACCCGCGGGCACACGCGCGACCTCGGCGCAGGCCATCAAGAACGAACCGAGGTGGCGCATCTCTTCTTTGATGAGCCCCACCGCGTTGTCGACGTTGCTCGAGCGAAACGAGTTGCTGCACACGAGCTCGGCGAGGCGGTCTGACGTTTGCGCCGCCGTGCGCTTCTCGGGCTTCTGCTCGTGCAGCGTGACGTGCACGCCGGCTTCAGCGAGTTGGTACGCCGCCTCACACCCGGCCAGCCCACCACCAATCACACGAACCTTGTGCTGCGTCATCGTCGTCATGTGGCGCTTATGGCGCCATGGTCGTTGTCGACAAGGGGCTGCTACGCTGCCGGCATGCTGCGTCCATCGCTCCTGGCCTTTGCGTTGTCTGCACTTGCTGCGTCGTGCGCACCAGCGCCCCTCGACGGCGACGAAGGCGAAGGTGAGGGCGAAGGCGAGGCAGGTGAAGGCGAAGGCGAAGGCGAACCAGGCCCGCTGCCGTGCGAACCCGTGCTCGACGGCACCACATCGGTGCTCGAAGGCGACGTGCTCGACGTGGTGGTGCGCTGCGCTACGGGCAAGGTGGTCGACTTCGAAGCCCCATCGATCCCGGTGCCGCCTGCCGGGCTCACCCTCGACGACGACAACCACGTCCGCTGGCCCACCGACTTGAACGACGCCACCGTGTTCGACTTCGACGTCCGCGACCCCGAAACGCGCGAAACGGTGCGGCTGCACATCGCCGTGGCCGACGCGCTGGGCGTCGAGGGCAACGAGCCCATCGTCGACCCGCTGGCGTACACCGAAGAGTTTGGTTTGCCGGTGGTGCGTCTGTCGGCCCAGCCCGATGCTGAGGTCTACGTCGACACCGAGATCGTCGCCGACGGTCATGTCTACGTCGCCGAGGCCAAGCTGCGCGGTGCCACCAGCCTTGGCTACCCCACGCACTCGTTCACGCTGAAGTTCGACGGCGACGACCGCTTCAACCTGCCCGCGCGTGCCGGTCAGCTCAGTGCCGACAGCTTCGTCGAGAAGAAGAAGGTCGTGCTCACGACGACGTTCGACGACAGCTCGTACCTGCGCCAGCGCCTCGCGTTTCAGCTGTGGAACCGCACCTGCAAGCACGAGCACGTGCGCATTCAGAGCACGTCGGTCGTCGTCTACGTCGGCAGCAGCTACCTCGGCCTGTACACCATGACCGACCACGTCGACCGCGACCTGTTCGAGGAGAGCCTCGGCCTCAACGACGACGGCCAGCTCTACAAGAGCACCAGCCACGACGCGAACTTCAGAAATGTCGACTTCCCCGAGGCTGGCTTCGAGCGCAGAGACGAGCCCGACGTCGACCTCATCGAGCCCTTCAGCGACCTCGCCGAACTCGTGCGCGCCGCCAACGTCGTCGATGAAAACGGCGGCTTCGAGGCGGCCGTGTCGCCGTTGATTGACCGCGACGACATCGTGGAGTGGTGGGTGTTTGCCACCGCGATCCTCGCCGAAGACAGCTACGGCAAAAACGCCTACCTCTATCGCCCAGGCACCACCACCGACGGCAGCACGCCACGCTTTCGCTTCGCGCCGTGGGACTTCAACGCGGCCCTTGGTCAGGCGTGGGAAACCTCGCGCACCAGCACCGACGTCGCCGCCGACGAGGGCTGGCCGCTCGACACCAACCTGTTGTGGCAGCGCGAGCTGGAAGGAACGGCTTCGGGGTTCGAGGCGCGCCGCTTCTACGGCGACGTCATCCGCCACGCCTTGAGCGAAGAAGAAGTGCTCGCGCTGTTCGACGCCATGGTCGTCGAGACGCAGCAGGCCGCCCAACGCAACGCCAGCGTCTGGGCCGACGACTACGCTGGCTACTTCGGTCGTACCGACGCCGCCTGGGCCGACGAAGTCGCGTTCATGCGGCTGTGGATCGCGCAGCGCTGGGCGTATCTGCGCACGGCGTTTCCGGCGGTTCCGCAGGACTGACGTTTCACAGCAGCCGCCGCGCAGCCCATTGAATCTGCGGGCCGATTCGTCGTGGAACAGCGATCGCGTGCACCGTTTCGCCACCTCGTGCGGCGGTATCGGTGTGAGCACTTCTTCCACCTCGCCCGCTGTCGCCCCGCCCGTTTTGCGCGCCGAAGTCGAGGCGTTGCAGCACGCGCTGCGCGAAGACCTGCCGGTGCACTGCTCCGAAGCGCTGGCCTGGGTCGCGCTCGACGCTGCGGGCCTTGGCGGTGGCTTTCGCGAAGCGGTGAACGCGGCGGGCGGGCCGGTGCCGGTGGTGCAGCGGCGGGCGTTTGCGGCGTTCACCACCCCTCGTCAGCGCACCCGTGTGTTGAACCCCGAGCAGATGGCCGCACGCCTCGACCAACTGCTGCCGTGGCTCGATGTCGGCGTGGGCGTCGTCGCTGCTGAGTCCGATGTCGCGCGCTTCGCCGACCACCCCGCGTGCGCGTTCTTCTCGGCGGGCAGGCCGTTGCCGTCGCCGTCGTTGCCGGTGGTGGCCATCGTGGGCAGCCGTGCTGCGGGTCCGCACTACCTGCAGCGCACCGCGCGCTTGGCGTCGTCGTTGGCGCAACAGGGGGCGGTGATCGTGTCTGGTGGTGCCGTCGGCGTCGACAGCGCGGCCCAGCAGGCCGCCCGCGAACAGGGCGGCGACGTCGTGGTGATCACTGGCCGCGCGCTGCACGGACGCGTCACGCTCCCCGACGAGGTCAAGCTCGACGCGGGCCTGTGCTGGCTCACGCCGTACGCGCCGTGGTCGCCGCCGGGGGCTTCGCGCAGTCGGTTTGCCGCACGCAACGCGTTCATCGCCGCGATGGCCGACGTCGTCATCGCGGTCTGCGGCGGCCCCGAGTCGGGCACGCGCCACACCATCGAGGCAGCACTGCGCTTTGGTCGCCCCGTGTTCGCGCTGCGCCCCGATCCACAGCACGTCGACGGCGATCTCGCGGCCATCGCCGAACGCCTGGCGGCCACGTCCACCGGCATCCTCATCGACGACGACGTGCGGCTCGAGGCGTTGTTGGCGCGTCCACGCGGGGTCGTGCCCGGCGCGCTCACCGACTGGTTGCATGGCCCCGAGCAGGGGCTCTTGCCCCTGGCATCGTCGTCGTCGTCATCGTCATCGTCGTCATCGTCATCGTCGTCGTTGTCGTTGTCGTTGTCGTTGTCGCCACCGTCGATGCTCTCGGCAGAGATTCCCCTGCTGAGTGCGCAGGCCGTGGCCGCGAACGACGATGCCGCACCACTTGTCCGCCTGCTGTGTCTGCGCGGTGCCCTCACCATCGACGATGCCGCGGCCGCGTTGTCGACGACGGTGCGCGAGCTGTTGGTCGACGTGGCGCTGCTCGAACTCGATGGCGCGTTGCGTCGGGAAGGAGCGCTGCTCACGTTGCCATCGGCGGCTTGCAAGGCCTGACGGTGCTGCTAACCGGACCGCGTTTTCGACGTGCACGCCATGCAGGCCTGCTCGACGACAAGGTGCCTTGGGGCAGATGGAGTGCTTACATGATGAAGGGTGCAAGAAGCGACATCACGAAGTGCATCGGCAACACGCCGATCGTGAAGTTGAACAAGATCGGCGCGCACCTGGCGCCCCACGTCGAGCTCTACGCAAAGCTCGAGTACATGAATCCAGGCGGCTCGGTGAAAGACCGCATCGGCGTCTACATGCTTGAAAAAGCAGAGAAAGACGGCCGCCTCAAGCCCGGTGGCACCATCATCGAAGGCACCAGCGGCAACACCGGCATGGGCCTCGCGATCGCGGCCGCGGTCAAGGGCTACAAGTGCATCTTCGTCATGGCCGACAAGCAGTCGGAAGAGAAGCGCATCGCCCTTCGCTCCGTCGGCGCGCAGGTTGTGATCTGCCCAACCAACGTCGAGCCTGAAGACCCGCGCAGCTACTACTCCGTCGCCCAGCGCCTCTCGGAAGAAACGCCGAGTTCGTTCTACACGCGCCAGTACTGGAACCCCGACAACCCCGAGGCCCACTTCGTCGGCACCGGCCCGGAAATCTGGGAGCAAACGGGCGGCGAACTCGACGCGCTCGTGTCGGCGGCTGGTACCGGCGGCACGATGGTGGGCATCTCGCGCTACATCAAGTCGAAGAACGAAAACGTGAAGGTCGTCGGCGTCGACCCCGTCGGCAGCATCTATTACGACCTCTTTCACACCGGGAAGTGGCCCAAGCCGCACAGCTACTTCGTCGAGGGCTTCGGCGAAGACTTCATGCCCACCACCATGGACCTCAAGGCCATGGACGACTGCGTGCAGGTCAACGATCGCGAGAGCTTCACCATGGCCCGTCGCCTCATCCGCGACGAAGGCATTTTGTGCGGCGGCTCGTCGGGGTCGGCGGTGGCTGGTGCCATCAAGTTCGCCGAGCGCATCGCCAAAGAGCGCGTCGCTTCGGGCTCCACGGCCCCGCCGTTCAAGGTCCTCGTGATCATCTGCGACTCGTCGTCGCGCTACCTCAGCAAGTTCCTCAACGACGAGTGGCTCAAAGACGCCGGCCTGCTCGAGCGCGATGACGGCATGGGCGGCACGGTCGACGACATCATGCAGAAGAAGTCGTCGTCGTCGCCGTTGGTGTCGGCGGGTCCGGCCGATGCCCTCGGCAGCGTCATCGATCGCATGAAGCAGCACGGCATTTCGCAGCTGCCGGTGATTGAGCCAGGCAAGGTCTTCGGCCTCGTCAGCGAGGTCAAAGTGCTCAACGCGCTCGTGAAGGGCGAAGCCACGATGAAGTCGCCGGTGGGACCGCTCGCCGACCTCGAAGACGCGGCCATGGTCGAGCGCGACACGCCGCTCACCACGCTCAGCCAGCACTTCTCGCGCGGCAAAGTCGCCCTCGTCGTCGACCGCGACGGCGGCTCGGTGAAGGTGGTGGGCCTGCTCACCAAGATCGACCTCATCGAGCACATGCTGAAGTGAGTTGAGCCCAGCTCGCGCACGACGTCGCCAGCAGCAGGAGGCTTCGGCCTCCTGTTTCTTTGTCTGCTTCGTTGTCGGCGCGAACCCGTTTGGTAGGACGCACGTCATGGATGAGACCGAGCCCCCGCTGCCGTCGACATCGACCGCTCCGGTGTCGCTCGATCTGCGTCAGCACGAGCAGCGGCGCGGCACCACGAAGGTCGCGTTGCGGGCATCGGTGCTCAAGGCTGGTCTGTACACCCACGTGTGCCCCCAGTGCGGCATCAACCCGCCGGGACAGCCGGTGCGGCGTACATTTCAATACGTTCCGCCGTGGGTCTTTCTTGGCCTGTTCATCCACATTGTTGTGTTGGGACTTGCCTACTTCTTCGCGCGCCGCCGCATGGCTGGGGTTTTGGCGCTGTGTGCCGACTGCGCGGCCGCCGATCGCGGGGGCCGGCGTCTGCGCAAGTTCTCGCTGCTGGGGCTGGGCCTGTTCCCCGTCGTCCTGGGCCTCGCGGCCAGCTTCCTCCCGATGAAGGATGCGGCCATCGCCGGTGGGTTGTCGGGCCTTGTTGCAGGGGTGGTTGGCATCGTTGCGGCGCGCGTGCACACGCGGTTCGACGTCATCAGGTGTCGCTTTCTCGACCGGAAAAAAGACCTCATCTTGTTGACGGCGTCGAAGGGCTTTGCCGCCGTCGTCGCGCGCGACGCTCCAGGAGCGCTGCGCTGACGTTTCGCTCAGGCGCTCAGAAACGATGTGATGCGTGCGAGCAGGGGCTGCCAGAAGCCGGCGTCGGCAGGCGGGTTGTGTCGGAAACACGGCGGGGCGCGCGCCACAATCGCCTGACTCGATAACCTGCCTGTGCGAATCAGCGAAGATTCAAGGGTTTGAGTTATGAAGTGATGGGTGTTTGAACCCTTGTTGATGGTCGGCGTACGCTGGCAGCAGAGGTGCCCCATGCTGCTGACCGCCGTCGTCCTCG
Organism: Myxococcota bacterium; assembly: GCA_044349155.1. Lineage (GTDB taxonomy): Bacteria > Myxococcota > UBA727 > UBA727 > VGSZ01 > VGSZ01. The sequence continues at coordinate 8,979 of JBIKRQ010000109.1, read as the reverse complement.
CCCTGGCCGCCGCCCCTGCCGCCCGCGACCCGTTCGCCGCCTTCGCGACTGCCGAGCCCGCCCGCTGCACGGTGGTGGCCACCAACGCCGCAGCCTGCGCCGCAATCGACGATCTCACCGTGACTGGCATCGTGACCGGCACGAGCGCGCCGCGCGTGTTGGTGACCGTCTCAGGCGGTCAGAGCGTGGTGTTGCGGGTGGGCGACCATCTGGCGGGCGGGCGCATCACCGCCGTTCGCCGCGACGCCGTGATCGTCGAGCGCGTCACGTTCTCGAACGTCGCCCCGGCGAGTCGCACGCTGCTCACGTTGCCGCTGGGGCACTGACCCGCTCAAAAAAGCAGGAGCACATGGCTCCTGCTTTTCGTCGACATCGATGTGCGGTGCGACATCAGGGGCTTGAGCACAGCGCTGGAGCGCACACGCCCTCGGGCCCCACGCAACGCTGGTCGCCGCCACAGCGGCCGTCGCACTCGGCACCTGGAATGTTGGGCACGTCGTGGCAGCGCACGTTTTGCAGCAGGTCGCCGCACTCGCCGCTCTCGTCGCACTGATCGTTGTCGTCGCACGATTCACCAACCGCAAATTCGGGGCGGCACACGCGATCGACGTCGTCGCAGTACAGGCCGGCCGCGCAGGTGTTGGCAGCGCACGTCGCTCCTTCGTCGCGCGGCTCGACACACAGTGAGCCATTCGTTGGCGTGTTGAAGCACACCAACCCGTCAGCACACACGCGGCCCGGCGCGCAGCGCTGATCAAGCTCCGGCAGCGCCACGCACACGTCGTCGTCGGTGCCCTGGCCTCCGGTGTCACAGCGCGCGCCCACAGCACACACGCCACCGATGCACGGCTCGGCAACAACGGGGCGCGGGTCGCACACGAAGTCCGATTCGTCCTCGTCGATCACGTACTCGACGCACACGCCGTCATCGCCGCAGCGCCCGCCAAGACACAGCGCGCCGACGGCTGGTGGGTCGGAGCAGACGCCGTTGCCGTTGCAGAATCTCGACTGGCATTCGTCGTCGGTGCTGCAAGCGCCGCCGCGACCAAAGCGCGCAACACACGTGCGCGTTTCGTAGTGGCGGTCGCAGGTGTTGCCGCCGCCGCAGGTTTGGCCACCGCACTCGTCGCCGTCGTTGGGGCCGTTGCGGCACACGCCGTTGCTGCACACGAGGCCGTTTTCGCAGTCGTTGTCGACGACGCATGGGCCACTGCCCACCGCGAGCCCGAAGATGCAGATGCCGTCGCGGCACGACGTCCCTGGTGGGCAGCGGTCGCCGGTGCGACACGACGAGCCAAGCCCCAACGGCGTGTCGCACGTGCCGTCGGCGTGGCACTCGAGCTGGGCTGCACAGCCCTCGTCGTCGGTGCAGGGTTCGTTGCGCACGGGCAGGGGCACGCACACCTGGTCGCGGCAGAGGCCAGCCCCGTCGGCGCACCGGATGCCGTCAACGGGGCACAACGTGTCGAGCCCCACCGTCGACGTCAGCAGGTTCTCGCTCAAGCATGCGGGCGGCAGGCTGTCGTCGTTCAAGACCGAGCGGCAGTCTTGCGCGCGGCGCTCCATCTCGTTGAAGCAGTGGTCAGCGTTGGCGTTGTCGATGTCGATGGCGCCGTCGGCTGACGCATCGGCATACGGCGCAAGTGCCGCCAGGCACGACGCGACGCGATCGGTGAAGCACGTGCCGTGGTCGAAGTCGCGGTTCTCGAGCAGGCAATCGCACCTCGAGAACGCCTCACACATGAAGGCTTCGCGCGCCTCGCACCACGACCGCACCGGCGTAGTCGACGAGCGGTTCACCCTCGCCCTCGCCCTCGCCCTCGCCTTCGCCTTCGCCGGCTTCTCCTTCGCCCTCGCCCTCGCCCTCGCCCTCAGCAGGCAGGTCGATGTTCACATCGGGTTCGGCGCACCCCACACACGTCGCCAACACCGCAAGTCCAAGCACAAAAAAACGCATGCCATCCCCCTGAAGTGGAAGATGGCATGCGTGGAAACCCGATGAAAATCAACGGGTTGTCAGCGATCAGCTCAGCAATGCTTCCACGATCGCCTGCTGCACTGGCAAGCGGTTTTGCGCCTGCTGAAACGCCACCGAACGCGGGCCTTCCAGCACGTCGTCGGTGATTTCCTGACCGCGCCGCGCGGGCAGCGGATGCAACACGATCGCGTCGTCGCTGGCCTTCGACAGCAACGCGTCGTTGAGACGGAACCCATCGGCCACTGCACCGCTCCACGCGGCCGTCGCGACGGCGTCTGCACCAGCAACGGCCTCGGCGGGCGACGTCGTCACGAGCACCGACGTGCGCGCCTGTGCGCGCTTGAGCAGCTCGGCGTCGACGACAACACCCGCGGGCAGGGCCAGGCGTACTTCGAGACCCGTGAGGGCGGCCAACGCGAGGTAGCCGTTGGCCATCGGCACACTGTCGCCGACGAAGGCGAGGCGGCTCTTGAACGGATGCTCGCGACGCTCAAACAGCGTGAACAGATCGGTGAGCACCTGGCAGGGGTGGTCTTTGTCGGACAAGCCGTTGACGACGGGAACCCCCGCATGGCGTGCAAGTTCGTCGACGGTGGCGTGAGCCCCGGTGGGGCGCACCACGAGCAGGTCGACGGCCCCGCCGATCACCCGCGCGGTGTCGCGCAGCACTTCGCCGTCGTGTTGGTCGCCCAGCCAGATGTCGCGGCCCTGCAGCACGATGCAGTGGGCACCCAGCAGGGCGGCACCGCTTTCGAAGCTCACCCGCGTTCTCGTCGACACGCGCTCGAACAACATGCCGATCACGCGGCCAGCCAGCGTGGGCGCCAGGCGGCGCTGACTGCGATGACGCTTCAGCTCCTGGGCACGCAGCAGCAGGTGCTGGAGGGTTTTTTCATCACCGACGTCGGAAGTGGTGCGGAGGTGGCGCATACGCCGTCGATGCCGCCTTCGCCGACGTGGGTCAAGTCGAGCCTCGAAGAGAAAACCGGCTTTGCGGTTTTGTCGCCGAGGCGAGTTGTTTTGAGGGGTGGGCGGGGAGACATCCCCGCCGATGAAGTCGAGCCTCGAAGAGAAAACCGGCTTTGCGGTTTTGTCGCCGAGGCGAGTTGTTTTGAGGGGTGGGCGGGGACACTTCCCCGCCGATCAAGTCGAGCCGCGAAGAAGCCTCGGAAGAAAAACCGGCTTTGCGGCTTTGTCGTCGGGGCTCCCTGCCCACCCCTCACAGGCCTGCCAATAGCGCCTTATGGACGAAGGGCCGTGGCGACCTCGACGTCGAGCAGCACGTTGTGGGGCTGCAGGGCGTCCATGACCTCCAGGCCTTCCACGATGGTGCCCAACCGCGTGTAGCGCCCCTCGAGATGCGGCTGGTCGCTGTGGGTCAAAAAGAACTGGCTGCTGCCCGTGTCTTTGCCGGCGTGAGCGACGCCCACGGTGCCACGCACAAACGGCAGATCGGCGGGCTCGTCGACGACGGTAAAGCCCGGGCCACCGCTGCCATCTCCGCGCGGGTCGCCGCCCTGCGATACGAAGTCGGCGATCACGCGGTGAAACGGCGTGCCGTTCAACACGCCGTCGTTGGCCAACTGCACAAACGTGGCGACAGCGCGAGGCGCGTGCTCGCGATCGAGAGCCACCACGATCTTGCCGCGCGCCGTGACGAGCACCAGGCCCAACGGCAGCGTCGCTGACGACGTCGGCAACACCGCTCGTGCTCGCGCACCTGGGGCGCGATCGCCGCTGCGCACACCAAGGGCGGCCTCGCGCACGCGGATGTCGGTGTGCTCAGCGAGGTCGTTGACGAGGGCACTGCTGCCGGGCCGCCCACGCGCCAGACCTGCCAGCGTGATCACGGGTTCCAGCGCTTCAAACGTGGTGCCGCCCTGCAGGCGCGCCACGACGACGGCGATGGTGCGGTCTTTGATGATGTCGGCGTTTGCACCATCGGCGAAGCACTCGAGCAGGGCCGACACCACGCCAGCGTCGCCTTCGGTGAGCAGTTGCGTGGCGGCGGCGTCGACGGCGGTTTCGCTGCCATCGCTGCACAAGGCGGATGCAGCCGCGATGCGCACCTTTGCCGACGTGTCGGAGAAACTGCGACGAATGACGTCGGTGCGTTCTCGCGACGACGTGCGCGCCTGGCTCGTGGTCTGGATCGCCAACAGCGAGCGTTCCGTCGCCGACAGACCAGCACTGCACGCGGCGAGTCGCTCGCCACCAGCACCCAGCACGGCCGCGGTGCCAGCGCAGGTGCAGCGGGCCCACAACGCCCCTGGCGCGTTGGCTGCGACGAGGGCGTCGTCGGCGGCGAGCACCGCTGGCAGCGTCGACGGCGGCGCCACCAGCGCGAGCGTGGTGCAGGCTTCGCCAATCACGTGCGCCATGCCTGGCTCAGCAACAGCGGTCACCGCGCGCGCGAGGGCCCGCGTCACGGGTTCAAAAGCGGCGTCGTTGTGTTGGCGGGGCACGCGCACGGCCTCGACCACCACGCGCCAGTCCGCATCGCCAACCAGGGCGGGCAGGGCGGTGTTCACGTCGACGATCGCCGTGTTCTTCGCGGCCAACGCCCGCACCAGATGCAGCCGCGCTTGCGTGCTCTTCGCCGCCGCCACGTCGACAGCGGTGGTGCCGCGGGCCAGCCGCAGCGTCAGGTACGCCGCAGCGGTGGCCACCTCGGGCGTGGACGAGCGCAGGCCGGCACGGGCGGCGTTGCTGCTCGCTTCGTCGACGAGGTCGGTGGGGCCAGCGGGGCGCCGGTGCCACGACACCGCGAGGGCTTGCAGCGCTGCGGCCTGCTGGGGGTTGGTGGTGCTGCCGAGGCTGGCGAGGGCGGCACGTCCCGGTCCGCGCGCGATGCGGCCCAGTGCGCGCACCACGGCGGTGCGGGCGCTCACGTCGGTCTCGACGTCAAGGCGGGCCACCAGTGCGGCTTCCACGCGGCCCGCGATCGCTTCGTGGGCGGGCTCGGTGCGCTCAATGGCGAGGTCGAGTTGGCCGGCAGCGAAGGCGGCTTCCAGGCGTACGGCGACGTCGTTGTCGTCGAGCGCGTCCACGATGGGGTCGACGGCGTCGAGTCGCTCAAGCCGACCCAGGGCGCGCACGGCGCGGGCGCGGAGCGCTGGATCGGCGAGGGTGTCGGCGAAGGCACTGGCCGCGGCGCGCTGCGATTCGAGTTCGGCCACGCGGGCCGCGGTTGGTGCGGCGCGACCATCGGGCAACGTCGTCGTCGTCGAGGCACAGGCAACGAGGAGCGACACACACAACGAAGCAGACAACACGCGCAACATGGCGCGCTGGATACCGCCAACGCTGGTGGCTGACCATCACCCGACACAGCTGCGCATCGTCGTGACGTCGTGGGCAGGCGGCCGTTGCCCGTCACCATCGCGGTGCGTCAAGCTTCGTCGACGAACCTGGCCTACGCTGCGCGCATGAACTGGCCGCGCTTTCGCCCAACGTTTTCGATGCCGCTGCCCATCGCTCCCGACGCCTTTGTCGACGGCGTGCGCGAGCAGTTGCTCAAGCCGACAGCACCCGTGACGGGCATCCTCGTGCCCAATCAGGTCGAGCTGCGCATGCCCGAGAAGCAGCAGCGCATGTTCACGCCGGTGCTGCACATCCTCGTCAAGTCCAACGACGAGCTCGTGGGCCGTTTCGCCCCCCATCCACACCTGTGGATGCTGGTGATCGCCATCTACTTCGGCCTCGCGTTTGTGGGCATTGGCGCGTTGATGTTGGCGCTCAGTCTCACGTTCGTGGTGCGCGGTGGCGAGGTGCCGTGGCTCGTGTGGGCGATGGTGCCAGGCATGGTCGCGCTGGGCGGCTTCATCCACGGCGCGGTGTTGATCGGCCAGGGCTTGTCGGCCGATCACATGCACGTGCTGCGCAGCTTTTTGGAGCACGCCCTCGAAGAGAAGACGCGCTCGCTGCACCCGCAAGGCTGATTCGACCGCAAGCGGTCGAATTCATGTTTCCATGAATTACTCGAGGCTGTCGGGGTCGGCGGCCTCGACGGCAGCGCGCAACAGGCCCTGATCGTCGAGCGCTTCGTGCAGCAGGTGCGCCAGCCCAACGAGCGTGGGGCGCGTGCCGAGCGCCACGAACATGCCCGCTTCGGAGTCGTAGTTCAGGCCATTGCGCAGCTCGGGCCGACGCAAGCGCACCAACGATTCGGCGATCGCCTGCCACGTGTAGCCATTGCCCGCGAGGCCGCGGTCTTCGAACAACGCCAGCTGCGGCATGTGGTTGTCGTCGAGGCACAGCGAGTAGCGGCCCTCGCCGTGGTCGACGAGCCGGCAGGGCGCCAGGTCAGCGTCCTCACTCACGTTCAAGATGGCCTGGTCGCCGCGCAAGCCGTCGTGGCTGACCTCCTCCATCTGTTCGGCCGTGATGGCGTGAGCGAGCCCATCACCGCCCTTGTACGAGGCCATCAGCGCCGCAAGCTCAAGCGATTGCGGACGCGCGATGGTCAGCGTCAACGACGTCGTCGTCTTCGCGGCGGTCGTCTTCTTCGCCGCGGTCTTCTTCGCCGGAGTCTTCGCCGGAGCCTTCTTCGCCGCAGGCTTCTTCGCCGCAGGCTTCTTCGCGACGGTCTTCTTCGTCGCGGTTTTCTTCGCCGGAGCCTTCTTCGCGACGGTCTTCTTCGCCGGAGCCTTCTTCGCGACGGTCTTCTTCGCCGCCGCAGGCTTCTTCGCCGCGGTCTTCTTCGCCGCGGTCTTCTTCGCCGCAGGCTTCTTCGCGGCGGTCTTTTTCGCGACGGTCTTCTTCGCCGCAGGCTTCTTCGACGTGGACTTTTTCGCAGCGGTCTTTTTCGTGGGCATCGGTGCTCCTATTGGGCGGCAAGCGCGTCGTCGTCGTCGTCGTCGTCGGTGTCGGTTGCGGGCACCGCCACGCGTGGATCTTCAAGGGCTGCTGTTGCGACCAGCGCGAGTTCAAGTGCGGCGAACAACTCGCGGACCGCAGCATCGCCGACGACGGTGGTGAGCGCGAGCAGGTTGCGTTCGGCGTTCTTGCGGTAGCGCTGCACCATGCGCAGCCCCTTGGGCAGTGGCACCACGGCGGCCACGCGGTGATCGCGCGGGTCGCGGGTTTTCTCGACGAGACCAAGCTTGGCCAACTTGTCGACGAGCACCGACGCCGTGCTTTGCGCCACCGCGAGCACGTCGCGCAGGTCGGACACGCTGGCCTGGCCCCGCGCCGCGAGAAACGACAACGCGTGGTACTGCGTCATCGTGAGTTCGCCGCGCGGTCCACCACGACCCATCGGCTTGATCAGCCGACGCTGCAGCACCGCAACACATTGTTCAGCGCGCACCAACGCATGGCCGTCGACCTCGTGGGCCGCGGGATCGACCAACAACGGCGTGGCCGCTTTTGCAGCCAGGCGCGGCGCTGTTTTTGAGGCTCGAGGGGCTCGCGTGGGAGGCGCTTCGCCCGGGTTGCGTTTCGCCACTGCACCTCTCCCACGTCGAGAACTCGCGTACCAAAGCCCGCACACCGCGATGTGTCAAGGCGCTCGACCGACCATGACGCACCAAGCCTCGACGGGCGACCACCCGCCGCAGTACCACCCGCAACCCGGCTGGATGTCGTCGACGCAGCGGCCGCCGGCCTCTTTCACGATGTGAACAGCTTCAGGACATCTGCATGTTTGTGATTCGTGACGCCCAACCCGACGACCTGCCCGGCCTGCTGCGGCTGGCAGCGGTGTTGAACACCGTCAATCTGCCCAACGACCAGGGCGCTCTCGAGGACCTCCTCGATCTCTCGGTGCGCAGTTTCGCGGGGCGCGTGCGCAGTCCGCTGCAGCGCGAGTACCTGTTCGTCATGCAAGACACCGACACCGGCGCCCTCGTCGGCACGTCGCAGGTCATCGCCCAACACGGCACGCGCGAAGAGCCGCACATCTACTTCGACGTGCTGCACGAAGAGCGCTACTCGGCGACGATCGACCGTCACTTTCGCCATCAAATGCTGCGCATCGGTTTCGATCACGACGGGCCCACCGAGATTGGCGGCCTGGTGCTCGACCCCGCGTGGCGACGTGCGCCGGGCAAGCTGGGCAAGCAGTTGTCGTTTGCGCGCTTCGTCTACATGGCCATGCATCCGACGTGGTTTCGCCCGCGCGTGCTCGCCGAATTGCTTCCGCCGCTTGGCGAGGGTGGGCGTTCGTCGTTGTGGGAGGCGCTGGGGCGTCGGTTCACCGGGCTCACCTACCTCGAGGCCGACCGCATCTCGAAGACGAACAAAGAGTTCATCAAGGGGCTGTTTCCGTCGGGCCTCATCTACGCGAGCTTGTTTGGCGACGAGGCGCAGCAGGTCATTGGCGAGGTCGGGCCGGCCACCGAGGGCGTGAAGAAGATGCTCACGGCCATTGGCTTCTCGCCCGTTGGTCGCATCGATCCGTTCGACGGCGGCCCCCACTTCGAGGCCAACACCAAAGACGTCTGGCCGATCACGAACACGCGCAAAGGTGTGGTCCAGATCGTCGACGACAGCAGCCTCACCGAGGCCCCGGGCGAGTCGTGCGAGGGCCTGATCGCCCTCGAGCGCGTCAAAGCCCCCCGCGGCACGCCAGCCGCACCAGGCAGCAGTGTTCGCATGGTGCAGGCCGCGTTTGCCGAGCGCCCCGACGACGTGATCGCCATCTCGCGCGCGACCGCCGACGTGCTGGGGGCGAGCGAGCGCCAGCCCGTGCACGCCCTCGCCCTGTCGCGGCACACGCGCCTGTAGCAGGCTGCTGAAAAACGGCTTTGCGTTTTTCAGAGCCTGCTAAGCCTTGACCTGGCCTCGTCGGAGACGAGGCAAACAATGATCGAGCAGGCTGCTGAAAAAGGCCCGAAGCGGCCTTTTTCAGAGCCTGCTCGTCGTTGGGGTGCGGCCGAGGTGTGACGCAGATCGCACTTTTGTCGATTCTCACGAGCATGGGACCGCTGGTTTCTCACCAGCTTTCCACCCTTCGCGACCGGTTGAGCCTGTTCATTTGCTCGCTTTCTGTCCAGTCC
>JBIKRQ010000475.1:0-4588 GCA_044349155.1 Myxococcota bacterium | reverse complement strand
GGCTGGATCAACGACAAAAAAACGGTGCAGGCAGACCTCGCCAAAGCGCGCGACGTCGCCGATGCCGTGGGCTTGCGTGTGGTGCAGGGTGCTGAGCACTACGTCGACGACGTGGTCTTTGGTGCCGCCGATTTCGCCGAGCGCCTCGTGCCCTACGGCGAGTCACGCTGGGTGCTCGTGGAAACCCCGTACATGGGGCCACCGCCCGACCTGTTTGGCCTGTTGGGGCGCATTCGCAGCGCGGGCTTCAAGGTGCTGCTCGCGCACGTCGAGCGCTTCCCCTACCTGTGCGACAACGACGACCTCGTCGACCGCCTCGTCGACGCTGGCCACCTCGTGCAGGTCAACCTCGGCTCCCTCGCTGGCGCCTACAACCTGCGCCAACAAAAAGCGGCTGAGAAGCTGGTGAAGCGTGGCGTCGTCGCCGTGCTCGCTGGCGATTGTCACCGCGAAAAAGACGTCGCCGACAACATCGTCAAAGGCCGCGCCGCCGCGAAGAAGCTCGTGAACGCCGCCACACTCGAGCGCCTCACGGTCAGCGCCCCGCAGGCCATCCTCGACGACGCCACCCCGTGGAAGGTCTATCCGTGACCACACCAACCTTCTTTCGTCGTGCCGTTCAGCTCACCGTCAGCCTCGTTGTTGGTGCGCTGTGCTTGTGGTTTGCGTTTCGCGGCATGCGCGAGGGTGCCAAGGACCAGCAGATGTCGGCCGACGCGATCCTCGACGTCATCAGGGCCATTCCGCTCAGCGCTTACGTCTGGTCGCTCGCCTTGTTTGCCGCGCAAACCATCGTGCGGGTCGAGCGCTGGCGCCTGCAGGTGCGTGGTCTCACAGGCACAGCCCCGGGCTGGCGAGACGCGCTCACCATCAACGCCTTCGCCTTCGCCGCGGTGTTCTTGCTGCCGTTTCGTTTGGGCGAGTTCGTGCGGCCGAACCTGTGCGCACAACGCGGCATCATGACGGCGTCAGCCGGGCTCGCATCGTCAGCCCTCGAACGGATCATCGACGGCCTTGTCACCACGGCGATCTTCGGCTGCCTGCTGTTGTTGGTCCCGTTTGACCTCCCGTCGGCGGTGCGTCTTGCGGGCGTGTTTGCGTTGGCGTTCTTTGGCTCCGCGGTGGTGTTTCTCGTCGTCGCCCTCAAGGCGCGCAGCCGAGTGCTGCCCATCGTTGAGCGCATCGCATCCGCCGTCAGCCCTGCCCTCGCCGCGAAAGTCGTCGGCCTGATCAACAGCTTCCTCGACGGGCTCCGCTGCTTTGCGAGTTTCAAAGACCTCGCGATCTACGTCGTGTTGTCGACGGCGTTCTGGTTGCTCAACGGTGCCAGCACCGGCGTGATCGTGTCGGCGATTGATCCAAACGCGTCGCCCTTCGCCGGCCTGGTCTGCCTGTGCTTCCTCGTCATGGCCGTGATGATCCCGGCACCGCCCGGCAACGTCGGCACCTTCCATGCCTTCGCCAAAATGGGCCTCACCGTCGCCGGCGTGGGCGCGGTCGACGCCGTGGCGAGTGCCGTCGTGTTGCATGCGTTCAGCACGTTGTCGGTTGTTGGCCTGGCCGCGCTGTTCGCCGTCGTCGGCAGCGTGCGCTGGCGCGAAGCAAGCCACGCCCTCGACAACACCTGAGTCGACTCAGCCGTAGCGTCGGCGTCCGTTGGCGATGCCGCGCAGCGACGGGGCTGCGGTTGGTGCATCGATGACGAGGTCGGCCACATCAAGGCGCGCATCGTCGGCACGCACCTGCTCGTACGCTGCCACGCTCAAACGCCGTCGGTTGTGCAGCGGTGCCGACAGCTGCAGCTGCTGCACGAACGCGCCCGCACCGTCGACGACGCGGCCGCAGAAGAACTCCGCCGTGCACCCCGAGCCGTAGCTGAACAAGCTGATGCGTCGACCCTCGATCGCTGCCGCGTCGGTCTCGAGCAACGACGCCAACGCCAACCACAACGAGCCCGTGTAGATGTTGCCCACCACGCGCGGCAAGCGCAGCGACGGCAGCACTTCCAACGCGTAGGACCGTGCCGCGTCGTCGTCACTCAGGCCGCGCAGGTCACACAACTTCGCATGGGCCTTCTTCGCCATCTTGCCGTAGGGCACATGAAAACAGCGGCGCACAATCGCGTTGTCGTCGGTGTCTTCGTGCAAGCCCACGTCGTCGACCGCCGCGCGCCACGCGCCGTACGCACCCGCCAACGCATCAAGGTAGCAGTCGACCGACACGTGCCCATCGACGAGTGCGTCCTTCGACCACAGCGGCCGCCAGAAGTCGTCGACGTCCTTCGTGTACGAGCCCGAGAGCCCGACCTCGAGCGCCAACAACCGCGGCGCCTCTTTGATGATCAACGCCACAGCCCCCGCGCCCTGCGTGGGCTCGCCAGGTCCGCCAACGGTGTAGCGCGCGATGTCGCTGCACACGACGAGGGCACTGCGTCCGCGGGCCGCCCCCGACGACACCCAGTCGACCGCCGCCAACACGCCCGCCGTGCCGCCAAAGCAGGCGTGCTTGGTCTCGAAGCTGCGGCACGACGTCGACAACCCCAACAGCCGGTGCAGCCACGCGGCCACGGGCTTGGAGTGGTCCACCGCGGTCTCCGTGCCCACGATGCACAAGCCGATGTCGGCGACGTCGACGTTTGCCTGCTGCAACACCCGCTGCGCTGCCCGCGCCGCCAACGCCACGGTGTCTTCGTGGGCGGCAGCAACGCCCATCGCTTCGACCAACAAACCCTCGGTGTACTTCGCCGCCTCGACACCCCGCGCCGCGGCGAGGTCACGCAGCTCGAGGTAGGCCTCGGGGACAGCGATGGCGACGGCGTCGATACCGATGGGACCAGAAGCGGGGCGCGCGCGGTGATTCATGGGAATCGGATGCTGGCATGACGCAAAGAGTCACGCCGATCTGCGCTCACAGATCACGTCGTCGGTGCTGAGCCACGCACAAAGCGCAGGTTCTGGTTCTGGTCCCCCTGCACGACGAAGCCGCCCAGGCGCTCCACCCACAGCAGGCGCTTGCACAACACGCCCGACGTCGGCGGGGCGGTGCCCGTCGGCGTCCACAGCGTCATGTCCCACACGGCGCTGGCGTTGGGCGTGACGACGTAGAAGGTGCCCATGCGCCCCGGGTGCATGAAGTAGAAGCGGCCGTCGGCAGTGCAGAAGGCCATCGCTGCGTACGCGGGCGCGTCGGCGTTGAACTGCGTGAGCGCCTCGCTGTCGTTGAAGGTGATGACGACGCTGTTGCCCGTAGCGGGATCGAGCTCGCGCGCATTGAGCACCGTGTCGCCGTAGCCCTCGCCGTCGGCGAACTGCAGCGCGAAGATGCGGTTGCGCACGCTGTCGAACGCCGCCGGATAGCGCAGCACACTGCCCGAGCCGGGCTTGCTCCACGTGAGCGTGGCGATGTCGAACTTCTCGCCAGCCTGGTTCCAGATATTGCCGCCACCATCGACGACGACGCCGTAGGCCCCCGGGCTGTCGGGCCACGTGCCGCGGGGCAGATACGTGTTGGTGGCGAGGCTGAACAAGTCCATGCCGCCGTGCGTGGGCGTACCACCGCCCCAGCCGTAGCGGCAGCCCGCGAGCAGGATGGCGTCGAGGGATTCGATGTAGTGCGTGTGGTGGTACGTGTGCCGCGAACAGGGCGAGCCGTCGGCGTAGTAGTTGACGTTGACCTCGACACCGTCCCAGGTGCTGTCGCGCAACAACGTCCACGCCGGCGTATCGCTCAACAGGTCGAGGGACGCCGCCGCGTTGCTCGGCCCATCGCTGTGCCCCCCCGAAGCCGCCGCCAACAGCCGGCAGTCGCGCTGGCGGATGGTCATGTCGCAAAACGCGTTCATGTTCAGGCCGCCCGGCACACCAGCGGCGCCAGCAATCTCGAGCCAGGCCCCCGCAGGCTGCGCCACAAGCCACGCAGGCTCGACGATCGGCTCCTCGCCCTCGCCCTCCCCTTCGCTGGCTTCTCCTTCGCCCTCAGCGGCTTCTCCTTCGCCCTCGGCAGCTTCGCCTTCGCCTTCGCCTTCACCGTCAGCGCTGGTGCACGCCGACAACAAGCGCCCGAGCGGCAGCATGGCAAGCCCGGCCCCGGCAACGCGGAGGGTGGTGCGTCGAGTCAGCTTCTGCATCGTGGCTCCTTCAGTGTGAACACGGCTCAGCACAGTGCGGGGCTTTCGCTAGCCCCGAAAGAGCACCCGAAGTGTCGATGACCGAAGGTCATGAGCTTTCGGGATCAGCCGATGGTCTTTTCCGAGTAGCCCTTGCTGTCGACCGACAGGAGCACTTTGCGCTCCTCCATCTTGGTCACCAGGTGCACCGGACGCGACCAGATGGCCCCCACGTTGCGCAGGGTTTCATTCGCATATTGCGGGTCGAGGTCGACGCCTTCGTGGGCATGTTCGATCAGCAGTTCACCGCGGTTTTCAAAGTTCGCGTCAACAACGCTGATCACGGGCTGACCAAAGTTGGTGAGCTGCTGCAGCATCTTGTTCTTCACCGCGGAGAACTCGCGGGTATCGATCAAGAACGACTTCTTCTTCTTATCGTACTCATAGGCAAAGAAGCCATACTGACGGCAGAAATCAACCGTA
>JBIKRQ010000108.1:0-17107 GCA_044349155.1 Myxococcota bacterium | reverse complement strand
TGAGTTCGTCGCGCATGGCGGGCAAGCGCGGCAGGTTCTCGTCGAGTTCGACGGTGACCTCGGCGGCGTACTTCCACTCGGAGCGCGCCACCACCATCGTGGTGCGGATGTTCTCGTTGAGGTCGATCTCGGCGAAGTCGGCGTTGTCGTGGTGGGCGAAGTTGCGCATCGCGATCACAATGGAGCGCACGCGGCCAATGCCCTCGCGGGTTTCATCGAGGGCGCGAGGCACTTCACCCAGCAAGTAGTCGACGTCGGCCGTGCGGAAGACGTTGATGACGCTTTCGATGTCGGCCTCGCTTGGCGAGCGCACCAGCACCTTGCGCGCAGCCCGAAGTGCCGAGCCCATCGACTGGAAGGCCTCGCGAACGAAGACCGTGTTGTCGAGGATGAACTGCATCGGTGTGTTGATCTCGTGGGCAATGCCCGCAGCGAGCTGACCGATGCTTTGCAGCTTCTGCGCTTGCAAAAGGCTGGCGTGCGCTTCTTTCAACTCGACGAGGGCGCGTTCGAGCGACGCACTCTTCTCCTCGAGCTCACTCGTCTTTTGCGTGACGATCCGCTCGAGCGACAGGTGCTGCTCAAAGACGGAGAACGCTGACGTGGCGTGCTTGCGTTGGTGCTCGGCGCGCGAAATCAACGCGGTGATGGTCTTGTCGCGCGCCACGAGGGCGCTTTCGAGTTCGTCGACGCGACGGCGCAAGCGCTGCTGATCGTCGTCGTAGTTGGTGGCTGATTCAGCCATGAAATCCCCCAAGAACGAGGCCGGTGAACGTTTGGTTCAGGTGCACGCTGTTCCACTGCTCGCCGTAGGTGCAGAAGCCGACGACGCCGTGACGGGCCATCACGTCGCCCATCGCGGCGGCAGTACCGTTCGCCTCGAACTCCAGGCGGCGCAGCACGCTGTCGCAGCCCAGCACGAGGTCAGCACCTGGCACACGGGTGCGTGCGGCCGACAACGCGCTGTCGGCGGTGCCGATGGCGTCGACGGTTTCGCCCAGGCGCAAGGGGACGCCTTCGTCGATGGCGCAAAAGAGCTCGAGGCTGTTGTCTTCGCCGATGCGCTCGATCGAGCGTATCCACGCCTCACCGCCGAGCGAGACCAGCAACGGGTGCGCAGCCCAGGTCGCCGACGTGACCGCCGATGGAGCGACGCCGACGGCCGCGGCATACGCCTGCAGCGCGGGCAAACCGTTGAGTTCGTAGACGATGCGGCGCTCGGGATCGGCACGCGTGACGACGAGGTGCGTGGTGGTGGGCACCACGTGTTGAAAGCGAAACGTCTCAAACGGCAACGCGGTTTCGCACAGCAGGAACACCGCGCGGTCGCTGCGGAAGCTGCCGTCGGTGTAGACGGCGGTTTCGTGCAAAGCGTAGTCGTCGCCAGCGCTACCGCCGACGATGGGGATGTCGCCAAGCGCGCCGTAGAGGGCTGCGGTGAGTTGCTCTTCGGCTTTGCACAGGCCGTCGACCAGCAGGAGGCCGAAGGCGCCGCGTTCGCGGTTGACTCGACGCTGTTGCTCGACAGCGCGGCCAATGTCGTCGCATGCGGCCTGCAGCAACGACGTCGAGGACAACGGCTCAATCACGTACGGGGTGACGGCCACCGAGCCACTGCGAAAGCCGATCGCCGTGAGCCCCGTCTGAAACCCACGGGGCCCAATCTGGCCTGCCGTGGTGCAACCAACGACACAGGGAACTTCGGCGAACGTCGAGGCAAGGCCGTCAGCCAACACCTGCAGGTCGAAGCGGCTGCTGCAAAAGAACAACAGCGCGTCGAGCTCGTCGTCGGCGAACCCGGCGCGCAGCTCGCGAACAGCCTGCTCGGCGTCGATGGTGGAAAGATGGAGGGTGCGCACGGCAGACATCAACGACCTCGCTGCCCCTCTTTTCGGGCGCTATGGGCGAGACTTGAGCGATGGCCGCGTGACGACGACGAATGGCTGATCTGCCACCCTCCGGCGGGTAGGTCTGCGCCCTACATGTCGGAGATGCGTCACTGTGTCGCGCGAAGCGTCGCCGAGAGGTCGCTACGGTGCACCGCATGACGGAGTCGCAGAAGCCAACGTGGCAGGCCCTCGTGCCCGGAATTGCCGCGTGTGCGTGTGGTGCCGCGATCACGCTGCTCGCACTGCTGCTGCCTGTCGCGGATGGCGAACACACGCACACACCGAGTGCGGCGCTTGCGACCGATCCGGTGTGCGGGATGAAGGTGGTCGACGACACCACCGTGCACGTCGATCACCACGGCGGGCGCCACTTCTTTTGCGCGGCGTCGTGTCGCGACAAGTTTGTGGCCGCGCCAGAGCGATATCCGGCGCGCTAACTGACGCGTTGCTCAGTCGCGCAGGTGGCCGACGACGACGACGCGGCGTGCTTCGGCGTCGCCTGTGAGCGACAGCGCCGACAACGCCTGCACGGCCTGCGCGCGCAACGCCTTGCCGGCCTCGATGTCGCCGCGCGCTTCAAACGCCCAGCGCGAGCCAAGGTTGTCGATGGCAACCAGGGCCGCCACCTGCAGCTCCGACGACAACGATGACGACGACGAGGCGATGGCCACCAACGCGCCAAGGGCCTCGCCCGATCGCTGACGACCAAGCCCGGCCACCGCTCCGCTGCGCACCTCGAGGCTGCGGGACGTGCTGAGCGCGAGTGCGTGCAGGGTGGCGACGATGGTGGCGTCGTCGTGGCGTTCGCCGAGGCGCTCGGCGGCGATTTGCACGAGGTTGTCGTCGACGTCGTTGAGCAAGGCACGGATCGCGGGGGTGACGCGCGGGTCGGCAACTCTTGCCAGCGCCAACATCGCGCCGGCCTTCACCGCGTAGCGCTCCTGCTGTCGCAACTGCTGCAGCTCGGCGGGTTTGAGGTGTGCTGTGCGGGCGTCGTCGACGGTGACCCAACTGGTGTCGCTGCTGAGCAACTGCAGGCGTGCCTCGACTGGCAGCGCGCGGATCTCGGCGGTGACGTCGGGGCGATGGTTGCGGCGCTGCAGATACGTGGCGGGCTTCAGGCCCGACAGCGCGATCGGCGACGACGACGCCAACGCTGCCGATGGCACGCACAAGGCAAGCGCAGCGGCGAACAAACGGGCGGTGGTGTGCACACGGGCTCCGCGAAGCAGAAGACGAAACGATCGGGATGACGGCGACGCGGTGTTCATTGCTCCACCGTCCACCACGCCGCGCCTGGCGCTTCACGCTCGAGGTTGGTGCCGCAGTGCGCTTCGCCCAGCAGCACATGGTAGCTCTCGAACACGTCGACGAAGATGACGTCGAGGTCGGTGTCGGCCAACGCCTGCACTGTCGCTGCCTGCCAGACATCGCTGCCGTCGACGGTGGGGCCCTCGGGGTCGGGCGCAAACACGCGGTCGCCGACGGTGACGAGGTTTTGGATGCCCGGGTTGAACGAGGCGACGAGGCCGGAGTCGACCTCTTCGTACATCACTGGCACAGCGCGGAAGTCGTCGTCGGTGAGGCCCATGGCCTCGATGATCGCCTGTTGCTGCTCATCGATGCGCACCTGGGCGGCTTCGTTGAGGGCGGCGAAGTTCTCGTCGGCGAGGAGGTCGTCGATGGTGGTCTCGACATCGCGACCCTCGAGCACCGCGAGGCTGCCCTGCCCGGCCTGCTGCAGGTCGACGAGAATGCTGCGTGCCAACGCTGGGCTCGCAATCGCAATCTTGTAGGGATGACCACCTTCATCGGGCGTGAGGTCGGGCACGAGCTGCATGAATTCGTCGATGTGGCCGACGGCCAACCACTCGCTGGAAATCTCGAGGGCCGGGCCCTGTATCTCTTGCGCATCGAGAAACGACACCTGGGCGTCGTTCATGGTGTCGACGTTGCGGCGGCCGCTGAGGGCGGTGGTGCCGCCGCCGTAGACCATGCGCCCGAGGGGCCACTGTTCGGTGGGGGGCAGCACTTCGAGGTTGCCGCCATAGTTGTGCGAGGTCTCGTCGCCAGCGGGGTAGAAGAAGCCGCGATCGGCACTCAACCAGTCGTTGGTGACGAAGGTTTCGAGGCCTTCTGGCGTCGAGAACCCGTAGCTGCGCTGGATTTGCATGGCGGTGATCATCTCTTTCACACCACCGCCTCTGGCGGGCACCACCTGCGTGCCGACCTCCCAGTTGTCTTGCACCCAGCGGTCGCCTTCGTAGCGATCGGCCTCGAGCGTGTTGAGCCGCACACCCTCGGGCAGCGACGCAAACGCCGACAGCAACGCGCGGTTGTTGTCGGGGCCCGACGGCAGATCGAGCACGTAGAGCTGTTTCGGCGCTTGCAGGTTGCTCGGGAACATCACCGGGGCGGCGCGCAGCTTCACGGTGTCGGTGCTGATGATGGTGCCATCGACCTCGACGTTGACGGTGATGGTCATGCGGCCATCCCAGTCGGCAGTGCGGCCGGTGCGCGCTTCGAGACGCAGCGTGACGTCGTCGTCGCCAATGCTGGTGACCTGCCCGCCGTCGACACTGTCGCTGCTGAGCTGTACCGCCCCCTGCCACACAATGGTGCGCTGCCGGGCGATCGCTGGCTGCACCGAGATGCTCACCTTGCCATCGCCGAGTCCTGTCACGCGACGCACCACGATGTCGGCCACGTCGGTGTCGTCGAGTTCGCCTGTGTCGCGGTCGCGCTCGCCGTCACCATTGTCGTCGTCGACGTTGGCGAGGAAGGCCGCCGCGGCGCTGTCTTCGATGGCTTCGTCGTCGGGCGTGATGCTGCCGTCGTTGTTGCTGTCGACATCGACATCAGCGGTGCGCGGAGCGTTCGCGCCTTCGACCACGAGCTCGGCGCTGGCGATGTCGAAGCGACCGTCGCTGCCGCGCACGAGCACGGCGGGCTTGAACGTGCCGGCGGAGGTGTAGGTGTTGCTGATGACGTCGTCTTCGCTGTCGTCGAACTCGCCATCACCGTCGGTGTCGAAGGCGAACGCCAGCACGCCGTCGTCGAGGAAGGCCTTTGACCTCGAGGCGTCGAGTTCAACGTCCAACGGCGCCTGGCCGCTGGTCACCGACAAGCGCAGCACCGCGGTGGGCGCGCCCTTCTCGCCCCGTGTGCCGACGAGGTTGTCGTCGCTGCAGCCGCCAGCCCAGGGCAGTGCGGCGACGGAGAGCAGGAGAAGTGCTTGTGGGCGCAGACGTGAGCGCATCCGAAACCTCGTGAGCGTGGTTCGCTGCTGAAGGTGTACGCTGCGCCTGATCTGTGTGCCGCACCATCAGCCGAACATCCGGTGTCTGATCTGCCGTGACGACGTGCACAGATCATGCTGCAGACATCATGCTGCAACACGCGTTGTGGTTGTTGGTGCCGTCAGCTCGCGGCGCGCAGGTGCACTTCAATCTTCTCAAGCAGGCGCGCGAGTTCCTTGCGCTCAACATCATCGAGGGCGTTGTCGACGATGTGATCGAGGCGCTCGAGGCCCAACTCGATGTGTTGGATCTCGGCAGCGGCGGCGTCGGTGACCGCAAGCTTCACGCAGCGACGATCGGCACCCTCGGCACGACGCAACAAACCATCGGCCTCGAGCTTGTCGACGGCACGGCTCACAGCAGGCGGGTCGATGAACAAGCGCTCAGCAAGATGCGCCTGCGCCCCGCACTCACCCGTGGCGACGATCTGCAGCAACTTGAGCTGGTTGTAGGGGCGGTCGGTGGTGTCGGCGACGTAGCGGCCCAACAGCAATCTGCAGGCACGACCAACATCAATCACGAGCTTGCTCAGGGGCATGCTGGTTGTTCTATTGTGTTCGACAACCATTGCCAACACCTCTGATTGACAGAGACAACCATTAGCAACTACAACGAACCGATGCGCCGACCGTTCTGCTTCTCGCTGCTTGTGTGCGTGGCACTTGCTGGCCCAGCGCTCTCACAAGCACCTGAAACAACGGTGGAAATCGCACCCACGCCGGCAGCCCCGGTCGACGACCCGCTGCTTGTGCCCGCCCCGCGCGCCGCCACCGAGATCGCCAGCTGGCAGGAGGCGCGGGCGTTGCTCGAGTCGCAGGCCACCGACCTGCAGGGTGCCGTGGCCACCGTGGCGCGGGCCGAGGCGCGCTCGCGGCAGGCGGTGGCGGGGGTGTTGCCCAGTGCGCGTTTGCAGGGCGGCGTGGGCTTCGACGTCGTCAACCCGCAGGTGCCCGCCCTTGGCATCGTCGGCGCCGGTGGTGCTGCCATCGCCGTGGCCGCCGGACGCGCGGGCACACCAACGCAGCCCGTGGGCGGCATGGCGCTCAGTGGCACGGTGCCTGTCGTCGACATCGCCGCGTGGATGAACATGGGCAGCGCTGAAGCGGGCGTGCAGAGCGCTTCGTTCACCGAAGCCGACGTGCGTCGTCGTCTGGTGCAGAGCTTGTCGCGCCTGCTCGTCTCCGTCGTCGCTGCCGAGCGTGCAGCGGACTTGAACCGCAGCGGTCTGCGCCTCGCTCTTGAGCGCTCGGCCCTCACCACGCGCCTGGAGCAGCTGGGTGCGGCCGTCAGCCTCGACGTCGTGCGCATTCAACAAGACGTCGAGGTCGCACGCACAGCACTGCTGGGTGGTGATGAGCAACTCTTTCGCGCGCGCGAGGCGTTGGCGCAGGTGTTGGGCGTGCAAGGACAAGCTGGCGTTGCCGCCAGCTTCGATGTGCGCGGCCTTGTCGACGACGTGGGTGGCACCTGCCGTGTTGTGGAGCGCAGTGAACGTGACGATGTCGCCGCCGCGCGCACGGCGGTGGAGCAGGCGCGCGGCAGTCGCGACCAGACCCTGTGGGGGTATGCGCCACGCTTCGATCTCACCACGAGTGCCGCGGCACTGACGACGACCACGGGGCCCGTGCTTGGCACGTGGAGCATTGGTGCTGTGGTGTCGTTGCCGATCTGGGAAGGCGGCAACCGCGAAGGTGTGCTCGATGAACGAAACGCCGCCATCACCCAGGCCGAAGCCAGCGTTGAAGCCACGCGCCGTGCGGTTGACGTCGAGGTGGGCCGTGCTGGTCGCTACGAAGGCACCGCGCGCGCGTTGTACGAAACAGCCCTGCGTTCGCGCGACCTCGCCGCGCGCGCCGACCATCTCACCCGTCGCTCGTTCGAGATCGGCCGCGTTGGCAGCCTCGAGCTTGTGCAGACGGCGAACGTGTTGCGCCAGGCGGAGTTGGTGCTCGCGGCCCGTGAATTTGATTGGGCGCAGGCCCGCCTTGATTCCTTTCTCACCACTGCCCGGTGTGCCCCATGATGCGCGTGTCTGCGTTGGCTTGTGTGTTGGTTGTCGTCCTCACGACGGCCCTTGGTGGCTGTGGCGCGGCAGAACAGAAAAAGCCGCCGGCACCGCCGCCGAAGCCGGTTGATGTGTTGAGCGTGGTGCCCACACCCGTGCGCGACAGCGGCGACTACCTCGGCAATCTGCTGTCGCGAAACAGCGTGACGGTGCTGCCGCAGGTCACCGGCTACGTGAAGAAGATCCACATCCGCCCCGGGCAGAAGGTGCGCGCCGGCGATGCCCTCGTCGACGTCGATGCGCGCGAACGCACCGCAGTCCTCGACAGCGTGGTGGCGCAAGAGCGCTCGGCACAAGCACGGCTCGAGCTCGCGAAGCAAACGGTGCTGCGCGCCGAAGCGTTGAGCAAAGAGGGTCTGGGCAGCACGCAAGACCTGGAACGCGCGCGCGCCGACCTTGCTGCCGCCGAGGCCGCCGTGAGTGCCGTGGGTGCACAGATTGCGCAGCAGCAGGTGCAACTGCAGTTCGCCACCGTGCGCGCCGCCGTGGCCGGAACCATCGGCGAAGTGCCCGTGCGCGTGGGCGATGCGGTGAATCCGACGACGTGGCTGACGACGATTGCGCAGGCAGCGACGTTGGAGTTGGGCTTTGGCATTCCCGCGGAACGCGCGCGTGCGTTGGCGCCGAACGCGGTCGTGGAAGTGCTCGACCGCGCGGGCAACGTGCTGCTGACGACGACGTTGTTCTACGTCGCACCACAGGCCGATGCCGCCACACAACTCGTGGGCGTGAAGGCCGTGTTCGAAAACACCGTGGGCCTGCGGCCCGGCGAATTGGTGCGCGCCCGGCTCGTGTACAGCGAGAGCGAGGCGCTGCAGGTGCCGGCCCTCTCGGTGGTGCGCCAGAGCGGGCAGGCCTTCGTCTACGTCGTGGGCGAGAAGGATGGAGCCACTGTGGCCTCGCGCAAACCGGTGCAGCTCGGCGCGCTGGGGGCGCAGAAGTATGTGGTGAGCAGCGGACTCACCAGTGGTGAACGCATCGTGGTGTCGTCGCTGCAGGCGATGCGTGACGGGGCTGCGATTGCGCCGCGCGATCCGAACGCGCCAGCGGCGCCAACAACACCGGCCACGCCGACTGCGCCGACGACGACGAAGGCTGCGCCGTGATTGAATTCTTCTTGAACCGGCCCGTGTTCGCGATCGTGTGCTCGGTGCTGCTGACACTTGCCGGCGCGATGTCGATCGGCGGCCTGCCCATCTCGCAGTATCCAGATCTGGCGCCGCCGCAGGTGACGGTGACGGCGAACTACATCGGTGCGTCGTCGGATGTTGTTGAGCAGTCGGTGACCATTCCGCTCGAGCAGGAGCTCAACGGTGTGGAGGGAATGCGCTACATCAGCTCGACGAGCAGCAACGATGGCACCGCAAACATCGTGATCACGTTTGAGCCCACGCGCGACATCGAGATCGCGGCCGTCGACGTGCAAAACCGTGTGGCGCGCGCCGCGGCCCGCTTGCCGGCCCAGGTGAATCAAACCGGCATCGTGGTGAACAAGGCCTCGAGCCAGCTGTTGATGAGCCTGAGCCTCACCAGCGCCGACGACCGCTACGACGAAAAGTTCTTGAGCAACTATGCCGACGTCGCGCTCAAAGACGCCATCAAGCGCGTCAAAGGTGTCGGCGACATCCGCATCTTTGGCGAGCGCAAATTCTCGATGCGCATCTGGCTGGATCCCGTGGCCCTCGCGGCGCGCAAATTGACCGGCCAGGACGTGGTGAGGGCCCTCGCCGAGCAGAACCTGCAGGTGGCGGCGGGTCAGGTGGGCTTGCCGCCGTCGGCCGACGACCAGCCCTACCAGATGGCGATCCGCGCGCGCGGCCGCCTCGTTGAGCCATCCGAGTTCGCCGACATCGTCGTCGCCCGCAACAAAGACGGCAGCGTGGTGCGTATCAAAGACGTGGCGCGCACCGAGCTTGGTGCTGAGAACTACGGGCAGTCCCTGCGCGTGGATGGTCGCCTGGGTGTGGGCATGGGGATCTTTCAGCTGCCCACCGCCAACGCCCTCGACGTGCGCAATGGTGTGCTCGCCGAGATGGAGCGCTTGAAGCAGCAGTTCCCGCCGGGCCTCACGTACAAGCGCGGCGTCGATAGTACCGAAGCGGTGAGCGCTTCGATCGACGAGGTGACCAAGACCCTCGCCGAAGCCATCGCCCTCGTCATCCTGGTCATCTTCTTGTTCCTGCACGGCTGGCGCAGCGTGTTGATCACGGCGTTCACATTGCCCGTGTCGCTGCTGGGCACGTTTACGTTCATCAAGCTGTTTGGCTTTTCGATCAACACGCTCACGCTGTTTGGCCTCACGCTTGCCACCGGTCTCGTCGTCGACGATGCGATCGTGGTGATCGAAAACATCGAGCGCCTGATGGCCGAACGAAAGCTCAAGCCCTTCGAAGCAGCCCGCGAAGGCATGCGCGAAGTGGGCGGTGCGGTGGTCGCGATCTCGATCGCGTTGGTCGCGGTGTTCGTGCCCGTCGCGATGTTCCCCGGCACCACAGGTGCGATCTATCGACAGTTCGCGTTGACGTTGACGGCGTCGGTGGCGCTGTCGACGTTCTGCGCGCTCACGCTCACGCCGGCGTTGTCGGCGCGGCTGTTGCGCGCGCACCATGGTGAGAAGTGGGTGCTGTTTCGCGCCATCGACACGGTGCTCGATGCCGTGCGCGACACCTATCGTCGTGGGCTCACGCGGGTGCTGCGCTTTCCGCTCGTGCTGGGTGCGGTGTTCGTGCTGTTGATCGGCGCGACGGTGGCGTTGTTTCGCACGGTGCCCACGGGGTTCATCCCCGACGAGGACCAGGGCTATTTGATCATTCAGGTGCAGGGGCCCGACGGCATGTCGTTGGCGAAGACGCAGCTGGTGCTCGAGAAGGTGAAGCAGATTCTGGATCAACAGCCCGAGGTGAAGCTCGTGTTTGCGATCGGCGGCTTCACCTTCAACGGCACTGGCCCCAACATGGCGACGGTGTTTGTGCCGCTCAAGCCGTGGGAAGAGCGACCCGGTGAAGCGCATTCGGTGAAGGCCCTCGTCGAGCGTCTGCGTGGACCCCTCGCTGGCATTGGCGAAGCGCGCGTGCTGCCGTTTCAACCACCGGCGATCCGCGGCGTGGGCACCGTGGGCGGCTTTCAGTTCATCCTTGAAGACACCGCTGCGAACCGTTCGTTGGCCGAGTTGTCGGCCGCCACGGGCGAGTTGATCAGCAAGAGCAACAGCGACCCACGTCTGCGCGGCATCTTCACGTCGTTCACCGCTGACACGCCGATCCTCGACGTCGAGATCGACCGCCAGAAAGCGAAAGCCGTGGGTGTGGCGATGGACCAGGCCTTCGGCACGCTGCAGCTGTCGATGGGCAGCCAGTATGTGAACGACTTCAACTACGCCAACCGCACCTACCGCGTGTACGTGCAGGCTGAGCAGCAGTTTCGCGATACGCCACAAGACATCGGCGCGTTTTACGTGCGCAACGACGTGGGCGAGATGATGCCGCTCGAGTCGCTGCTGCAGGTCACGCCCACGACGTCAGCGCAGGTGATTCGTCACTACAACCTGTTTCGCGCCGTCGAAATCAACGGCCAGGCGGCACCAGGCGTGTCGTCGGGCGAAGCGGTGGCGGCGATGGAAGAGATTGCCGGTGCGGTGTTGCCCGAAGGATTTGCCTCGGAGTGGACGGGCATCAGCCTTGAGCAGAAGCAAAGCGGTGGGCAGACGTTGCAGATTTTTCTGCTCGGCATTGTCTTCGTCTTCCTCGTGCTCGTCGCGCAATACGAGAGCTTCGTGTTGCCGCTGGTGATCATCTTGTCGGTGCCGCTGGCCATTTTGGGCGGGCTTGGTTTGCAGGCCGCGCGCGGCCTCGCCAACGACGTGTTCTGTCAGGTGGGGCTCGTGATGCTGGTGGGTCTGGCGAGCAAGAATGCGATTCTGATTGTCGAATTTGCCGAGCAGCTCCGACGTGAGGGCCAGCATCCCGTCGACGCCGTGATTGCCGCCGCCGCTCAACGGTTGCGCCCAATCTTGATGACCTCGATCGCGTTTTTGTTGGGCGTGTTGCCGCTGATGTTGGCCACAGGTGCTGGGGCTGGTGCGCGCAACTCGCTGGGCACCACGGTGTTTGGCGGGATGCTGGTGTCGACGGTGGTGAACCTGGTGTTCATCCCCGCGCTGTACGTGATGGCGCGCCGGCAACCGCGTCTGCCGCAAGCCGACGTTGGCTGAATCCAGGTGCGGTTTGTCACCGAGGCGAGTCTTGAGGGGTGGGCGGGGAACTTGCCGCCGATCACTTGTGCCGGCGCTGTGCTCGGGTGATGACGACACCATGGATGACCCATCAGTCCGAAGGGTGCTTGTCGGCATTTCCGGCGCAGTTCTGGTGCTCGCCGGTCTCTGCCTGACGGTGGCGGATCTCGGCATGTTGGTGCTCGCTGCATATGTTGGCGTCGACGTCGCCATTTTGGCGGCGATAGCGATCGGCATCCTTGCCTTTGGCCTGCTGTGCTTGAGCTGGGGCATCGACCTGATGTTCCGCGCCATCAGCGGTCGCGCGCCTTCTGCACGTTGGGCAGGACGCCTCGGCGTGTTTCGCATCATCACCAGCGTGACCGGCACCTCGGTGTGCCTGTACTTCTTCGGCTTGGCACTCTTGAGCGCCTTCTTCGACCTTCAGCCAACCGCGCTGTACAGCTGGGGTTTCAACGTGGTGCTTGGTCTCGCTTCGATCTGCGTCGCCTCGATTGGCGGCTTCATCTTCGTGCGTGCCCTGCGCCAGTGATTCCACGTCACGCGACCCGCGACAGCGTCCGTGTAGCCAAGCGGCGCGCGGCCTGACAGCACGCTGCCATGACGTCGACGATGACCCTTGGTCGGGCGGTCTCTGCCTTCGTGGCGAAGCGCCCACATGATGCGAGTGCTTCGGCCCGTGTGCTGTGGTTGCTGCTGCAGGCCCAACGCCCGCGTCTGGCGAGAGCACTGCTGCCAGCACTGGTGCGGGCACCGATAGCACAGGCCGTCGACGCACTCACGTCGTCGACGATCGCCGTCCCCGCTGCGCTGACCGAGGTGCTGCTGGCCCTGCCGCCACTGCCAGCGCTGCCGTCCCTCGCGGCAGTCGTGCACGTGAGCGACATCGACATCGACGAGCTCGTTGCCGACATCGACGAAGGACCGTTCTCGCGCGTGCTCTCGATGCGTGCGGGCGAGGCCTGCGAGACCGTCCTGGGCATGTCGGTGTTTCATGTTGCCAGTGGCAACATTGGTTGGCGGCGCTTGCGCGATCTCGCGAGCGACGTGCAGGCCGACGTCGAGGATCGCCAGGCGGCGCTGCATCTGTTGCAGGTGGTCGCAGCCATCACCACCGCGCTGCCGCTGTCGCCTGTGTGGCCCGTGCTGCTCAACGACTCGGTTGGCGTGCTCTCCGAGCGGCGTGCGTTCCTCGACGTCGCGGGCCCGCGGCGTGGCGGCATCTGGCGCGCGTTTCGCACCCCGATCCTGAAGACGAAGGTGGGCGAGCGCACGCTCACCGTCTGGCCCGAGGGCTCGCACGGCATCACCATCGACCTTGTGGAGCTGAGCATCGAAGCGGGTGCTGCCTTCGCACAGGAGGCCGCGTGGGCCTACGTCTACGACATCGTCAATGAGCCCGACGACGAAGACGCGGCCCTGCTGCGGCGCTGCTTTGCTGACGGCGGCACAGCTCTGCTCGATGCGTTGTTTGCGCTGACCGTGCCGAAGGCCGACGACGTCGACGAACGGCTCGTGTGGCACCTCGCCATCGATTGGAGTGTGCGCATTCGCTGTCGCAAGCAGAAGCGCAGCCGCACCGGCAAGTGGAGCAAAGGCACCGAGATCGATCCCGCCAAAGTGCTCGGCGAATTCCGTGCCCTCGCCGACGAGCAGGACCAACGGGTTGCTGCACTTCTGAGCAACCACCGCGCGGCACCGCACGATGCCTTGCTCGCTCTCGTCGGGCATCAGCGACTCGTGGGCGACGACAACGAACTCATCGTGCTCAGTGAGCATGCGTTGCAGGTCGCGATCGTCGACGACGAAGCTGGCCACAAAGTGCAGCTGCGCCTCGATGGCTTTGATGTCTCGCCCGACCAGGTCCACGGCGGCATGGTGCTGCTGCACGACCAACACCTGCGCCATCTGCGCATCGGTCTCGTCAACGATCGCTGGCAACGCGTGGTGGTCGCGCTGCGCAAACAATCGGTGGTGCCGCTGGGCTCGCGGTTGGCGCTCGAGCACCTCGCCGACGCCGTCGTCGTTCATCAGGCGCCCGTGGTGCTGCCGCCGTCGCTGCAGGGTGATTTGATCGAGGCCACACCCACGCTGGTGCTGCGGTTGGCGCTCACCGAGGTGTGCACGTTGGAAGCCACTGTCGGCGTGCTGGCCGGGCCGGGGGCCACGTTCCGCCTGCCCGGCGACGCCGACGTCGCACTCGCCACGGTGAACGGGCAACGCGTGCGCTACGGCAGAAACACCGTCGACGAACAACAGCGCGCCGGGCCGGTGCTCGAACAGCTGGGCCACGATCTCGCGACCGTGTCGTTGGTCGATGCCTGGACTGTGACGGCGAAGAACGACGACGCGCTCGCGATGTTGCAGCGTGCGCAGATCTGCGGTGTTGAGGTGGTGTGGCGGGATCAACGACGGCTGCAGGTGCAGACCGGTGTTGGTGCGCAACGTTTGAAGGTGCGCGTGCGGCAAGCAGGGCACTGGCTCGGGCTTGAAGGCAGCCTCGTCGTCGACAACGATGCGGTCACGCTTGCTGAGCTGTTGGCCGCGGCCCGCGAACACCGCCGCTTTGTCCGTTTGGCCGACGACCACTACGTCGCCCTCGACGACGCGCTTCGCGACGGCCTGCGCACGGTTGCCGACCTCACGATCGACTCGGGCAACGGCACCATCGAAGTGCCGCTCGCGGTGGCCCCCGCGTTGGGTGTGTTGCACGAGCGCGGGGCGGTGCTTGAAGAAGGCGAGGTCTGGCAAACGTTGGCCGCACGCCTGGATCGCGCGCGCGCCGTCGACGACGACGTGCCCGCGGGCTTGTCGGCAACGTTGCGGCCGTACCAGCAGGAGGGCCTGTTGTTTCTGCGCCGGCTCGCGGCGTTTGGCACCGGTGGTGTGCTCGCCGACGACATGGGCCTAGGCAAAACCGTGCAGGCCGTTGGGCTGTTGGTGGACCGCAAGGAGCTTGGCCCCGCCGTCGTCGTCGCGCCCACCAGCGTGGTGTTCAACTGGCGTCGTGAACTCGAGCGGTTTGCACCGTCGTTGCGTGTGCTGCTCTACGGCGACGTTGCGATCGCCGACCGCGGCGCGTTGTTGCAGACCCTCGGCCCGCGCGATGTGCTCGTCGTGTCGTACGGCTTGCTCGACGGCGATGGCTTTGATGGCACGTCGTTTGCCACCGCGATTTTCGACGAAGCACAGGCTTTCAAAAACGCCGACACGCAACGGGCGCGCGCGTGTCGCGACCTGCAGGCGGAGTTGAAGATCGCGCTCTCGGGTACACCGCTCGAGAACCACCTGGGCGAATTGTGGAGTCTTTTCCGGGTGGTATGCCCGGGTTTGCTGGGTTCGCAGGAACAGTTTCGCAAGCGGTTTCTGCTGCCGATCGAGCGGGATCGCTCCTTCGCGCACCGCCGCCAGTTGGGTCAGGCCCTGCGCCCATTTCTGCTGCGCCGCACGAAGGCTGAGGTGCTCACCGACCTGCCGGCGCTGACGCACCAGCTCGTGGATGTCGACGCAGGTGCGGCCGAGAAGCAGTTGTACGAAGCGCTGCGCAGCGAGGTGATCACAGCGCTGAACGACGACGGCCCGAACAACGAACGACGCTTCCGTGTGCTCGCGGGGCTCACGCGCTTGCGCCTGTGCTGCTGCCACCCCGTCCTCGTCGATCCGACGTGGGAAGGGCCCGCCGCCAAACTCGAAGAAGCGATCGCGACGTTGCAGCGCGTGAAAGAAGCCGGCCACAAAGCCCTCGTGTTTTCGCAGTTCGTGCGCTTCCTCGACCTCGTCGAACCCGCCGCGCAGTCCGCAGGGCTGCGCACGCTGCGCCTCGACGGCAGTACACCCGAAGCGCTCCGCCGCACGCGGGTCGACGCCTTTCAGCGCGGCGATGCCGACGTGTTCTTCTTGTCGCTGAAGGCGGGTGGTGCGGGCTTGAACCTCACCAACGCCGACGTCGTCGTGCATCTGGATCCGTGGTGGAACCCGGCCGTTGAATCACAAGCGATTGCGCGCGCGCACCGCATGGGTCGCAGCGAACCCGTCACCGCGATTCGGTTGGTGGTGCGCCACACCATCGAAGAAGCGATCTTGCGCATGCACGACGACAAGCGCGAACTCGTCGACGCCGTGCTCGCGGGTGCTGCAGCTGGTGGCGGCCTCGACCTCGAGGAAATCGCGACGTTGCTGCAAGCGCCGACGTGATCTGCTGGTTTGTGGCGCATCGTCGAGCGCGGTCGATACGGTGGCGCATGCTGTTGCGTGTCGCCTGTGCTCTCGCCGCTCTTGTGGTCGCGTCGCCAACCCTGGCAAAGAAGCACACGCCGTCGCGTTCACCAGCGCGGTCGTCATCGTCGGTCCCGCAGAAGCAGGTTGGCAAACAGCGCGTCGACCTGGGCGGCCTCGACCCCGAACTCTTCGCGCGCGCCGAGCACGCCTGGCAGAAGGCGCGTGCGGCGGGGCAGGTGCAGCGCCCACGCCTCGTGGTCATCGACTACACGCGCCCATCAACACAACCACGCTTGTGGGTGTTCGACCTCGACGAGCACAAGCTGTAGTTCAAGGAACTCGTCGCCCACGGCAAGCACACCGGCGACAACCTGGCCACGCACTTCTCGAACACGCCTGGCAGTTTGCAGACGAGCCTTGGCGTGTTTGTCACCGCCGACATCTACCGCGGCGAGCACGGCAAAAGCCTGCACCTCGACGGCCTTGAACCTGGCTTCAACGACCGCGCCCGGCAACGCGCGATCGTGATCCACGCCGCCGACTACGTCGACGACAAGGCCGCACAAAAGCAGGGACGCCTGGGGCGCTCGTGGGGCTGCCCTGCGGTTCGTCCTGCCGTCGCCGGTGCATTGATCGACGCCGTCGCGGGCGGTTCGTTGGTGTTTGCGTGGGGCAACGACAGCGCGTGGCAGCAGAACTCGCGCTTTCTGCGCTGACCGCCAAGCACGTCGTCAACCGTTGGTCGGGCACGTCGTCATCACCTCCATCGGCATCGGTGGTGTCAGGTCGATCCGCGTGCCGCGCAGGCTGCGTTGCAGCTGCAGATGACGCCCGCCCACGTCGAGCACGCGGCTGTAGCCTTCGAGCACGGGCTCGGGGTCTGTGTGGTGTCGATGGCGCAGCACAAACGACGCGAGCCGCAGTGCCGAGCGTGGCAGCAGACGATGACAGCCGTGGCTGGCGCTGCTGGTCAGCACCGAGCGCACGCTGCCAGTACCGTGGGTGCGCACGCCGGTGTCGATGAAGCTTTCGGTGCCATCGCGGTTCGTGAGCACGTTGTGGTGCTGAATCATCACGAGGCCAAACGCCGAACGGTAGCCGGGGCCGATGCCCTCGTCGTTGACGACCACGCCATTGCCGCTGTGCAGGACGAGCTCGTCGTCGGGCGTGGTGCGCGGCGGGTACCACACGGGCGCGCCCCAGATGGAACGCCACACGAACATGCCTGCGGGTGAGGCCTTGTTGCGACGAACGATGCCGCCATTGGCCAACTGCACACGTTGGCGACCGCCGATGGTGGTGGGCCACTGCACCAGCGTCACGGCCACACCGTCGACGTCGGTGACCAGCCGCAGTGCTGGTGCTTCGCCGCCGCGCAGGCCCACGCCGGCTGCGTTGATCTCGC
>JBIKRQ010000107.1:0-17111 GCA_044349155.1 Myxococcota bacterium | reverse complement strand
AAACTCAGGTCGTAGCGGTCGGCGACGTCGACGATGACGCGCTGACAGTCGAGATCATTGCCAGCGGCCATCGCGTGCGTGAACGGCAGCGGGTGCGCGGTGACGAGGTCGCTGTCGCCATCAGCACGGAACCGCAGCGTGGTGCTGGATCCCTGCACGCACATCGTGGTGGTGCCGGCGGGCAGCACCAGACTCCCAGCTGGTCCGCAGTCGGTGACGACCCCGAGGGTGGCGGCACCAGCCGGCGTCGACAGCGCCGCGGTGGGGATGGCTTCTCTCGGCGTGCCAGGGCCCTGCCACTCGACGAGGAGGAAGTCGCCGCCGCCAGCATCGAAGTACTGCACCTCGATGTCGTGCGGGCCGGCGGCGAGGTCGACAACGCCGGACACCTCGACGGCGGCGTGGGCTCCGTCGTTGTTGATGATCATGACGCCGTCGATGATGACCCGCGAACCGTCGTCAGAGGTGGCGTGAAAGGTCCACGTGCCCGCCTCGGGCACAAGCAACGTGCCCTGAAAGAGCAGCGCGACCCGCTCGGTGCTGGCGCGGCTGCTCAGCGAGATGTCGGGTGCGACGCCGATCGACGTCGGGCTCAGCACCGAGAAGTCAGGCAACGCGCCAAAGCTGCCGTCGTAGGCGGTGACACGAACGCCGGGGCCGATGCCAGTGGCTGGTTGCGTGAACACCTCGACCGAGCGCCCGCGGCACTCGAGCTGTCGATCGAACACGAACTCCAGATCGGTCAACGTTGGCGTCGTCGCCGTAAAGCAGTCGCGATCGCTTGTGCCCTCGGCGGTGAAGCTGAGTGGGAGGGTCAGCGATTGTGGCGCCGAGAGATTGGGCGAGTCGAACACGCCAGTGACCGTGTCGACGACGACATCGAGTCGTTGCACCGTGCGGGGCCCACTGCTCGCGCGCGCGCAGACCAGCACGGGGGCGGTCACGTCGAGGTCGAGGCGAACGTTGCAGGAGGCCTGTCGGACCGCGAGCTCAAGGTTTGGGTCTTCGGCATCACGCACCGTCAAGGTCGGCGACGAGCAGAAGTCGACGCTCGACAGGGCAGCCGACAACGCGCCGCCCGCAGCATCGACGAGCAAGCAGTCTTCGTCGCCGTCACCAAGCAACACCGTCGAGTTCGTGACGCGACCGATCGACACCGCACCGTCAGCGTCGACATCGGCGCCATCAATGCGCACAACGACAGCACCTGCCTGGGTGGCCTGCACGCACACGCGCTCGTCGAGGTCGCCCAGCAGCATCACGCCACAGCCGGTGCCGAGCACACCAAAGCCGCTGTCGGCGCGTGCGCTCGTGGTGACCGGCGCACTGGCACAGCTGTCGTCGTCGGGAGCGGTGACCACCACCACTTGCCCAGGGGCTGCCGCAAACGAGAGGCAGCTCACATCACCTGCACCGCTGAAGGTGACGGGCTGCTCCGCAGGCAGCGTGACGACGGTGGGCTGGCCGGGGCCGTCGTCGTTGATGGAAATGCTCAACTGCAGCGGACCCGTGTCGTCGGCACCAACACACATCTGGTGGACGCCCGCGGGCAGCGATGCCGAGAGTGCCGCACAGCGTCCGACGTCGCCACGGGCGCTCGCAAAGAACGTCGTGAAGAGGCCGTTGTCGGTGATGCGCACGTCGTGGGCACCGCGGCAGCCGTCAACCCGCGCCACCACATCGGCAGGCTCGGCGAGTTCAAAGCGCGCGCAGTCAACGTCGCCAGCAAACGTGATGTCCACAGTGGCGACATCGTCAACCGCGAAGTCGACAGGGTGGCCTGGGCCGTTGTCGTCGGCGTCGATACGGAACGCGGCGTCGGTCGGTGGGGCTCCGTCGTTTGCGGCGCGCAAGCAGACTGTTGTTGCGCCGCTGCTTTCAATGCGGGGGCAGGTGCCGGGAAATTCCGTGCGCGCGCCACTCGTGTCGGTGCCAATGAAGCCGCAGGCGTCGCCGTCGACGTTGACGACCGCCTCGGGCCGATCTGCATCGGTGTTGAACGAATAGCAGTCGGTGTCGGCGGTGAAGCCCAGTTCGCTCGCGCGCTCGACCGGCACATCAACGGCTTCGATGCGTCCTGGTCCGTTGTCGTCGGCGTCGAGGAACAAGGTGCCGCGCAGCGGCGCGTCCTGCATCGACGACAGGCAGACGATGTCGCTGCCAGCACTTGGAAACGACACGAGGCGACACGCGCCGACGAAGTCCGAACCCTGTTGGTTGCCGTCACGCAGCATCGTCATGTTGATGTGCTGCACGTCGGGCGCGTTGCAGCCGCCGTCGGGGACGAAGCGCACCACGTTTTCCGCGCCGACCGTCGTCGTCAGGCTGAAGCAGTCGAGGTCGGGCGTGTCGAGCACGACCGGCACAGCAGCAGGCACAGCGACCGCCGCCGCCGCGCCAACGTTGCCAATCGCGTCGTCACGGCGGCGCAGGCGAAACGTGCCGCCGCGGGTGCCGGCGGAAACGCAGGCGAGGTACGCGCCGGGCGAGAGGGTTGCTTCAAGGGCCGGGACGTCGAGCACGACGAACTCCGGAACAGCAAGCACAGCACCGTCGCTGTTGCGCAGGGTCAGGTTGGGCGCATTGTCGAAGAATGGGGCCGCGACGACGACGTTGGCGGTGGTGTCCACGTCGATGCGCGCACACTCCAGCTCGCCCGTGACGTCGAGCGCGAGGTCAACGTCGCCGCCGGGCGCAAGCGTTGCCACAGGCGCCAGTGCGCCGCCGTCGGGGTCGCGCAAAACCTCCAGCTCAAGGTCGGCAGCCCCCGCGCGGCCAGGTTCGAGCTCCACACACGTCGTGTAGCGCCCCGGCGCCAGCGGTTCGCCGATGCCGACGCACGCCGAGAAGCTCGCGATCTGGCGGAACAGCCCGGGGCCACTCAGCGTGATGCCAACACCACCATCAACGCAGCTGTCGTCGCCGTCGACGACGCGCACGATCCAGTCATCGTCCTCGTCGATGTTGAACGTGAAGCAATCGCGATCGATGCTCGACAACGACAGGGGCTCATTCAGCGGGGCAGTGCCGAGCGCACGCGGCGCATCCGGTCCGTTGTCGTCGACGGCGACTTCGATCGTCATCGGCGCGCCACTCACCGGACCCGTGATGCGAGCACGTTGCTCGAGGCAGACGTCGACGGAGCCACCGGTGCTCGTTGTGAAGGTGCGGTTGCACGAATCGCCGCCACGAAAGTACAGGTCGCCGGCCTCGCCGTCAGACACCCGCGCCGCAGCGCCTGTACCGCCCACCGACAGGCGAAACGGTGTCGCGCCACAGTTCACCCCGTCACCGCGGGCGCGCACCACCAGTTGCCCGGCAGGTGCGTTGAAGCGGAAGCAGTCAACGTCGGCGGCGCTGTCGACGACGGCGGTGAACGGTGGTGTGGCGGCTGTTGGCGCTTCAGGCCCGCCCACGGCGTCAATGGCGGCCTCAAGCAGCGGCAATCCGTTTTGCCCGGCAGCGTTTTTCTGCAGGCACACCCGAGCGTCGACGTCGGCACCCGCCGTGAAGGTGGCGCGCGGGCAGCCAAACGGCTGCGTGCTCGTGGTTGTGAGTGCTGCGCCTGATGGGTCGCGCACCGTCAGCACCGGTGCGTTGTTGCACGTGTTGCCCACGACGGTGCTCAGGTGCTCGCCGGCCACCATCGCGACGGCAAAGCAGTCTTCGTCGGGCGTGAAGGTCATGTCGGGTTCCACCGACAGCGGCAGCACCGCCGCCTGGGGGCGCGCGTTGTCGCCGACGTCGCCAACGCCGAGCGAAACCACCACCCGCCGTTCATCAACACCTTCGCCCTGTGCCTCGATGCACACCCGCATCGTGCCTGGTGGCAAGAACCGGTCGACAAAGGGGCAGCGCGCGAAGCTGTCGTCGTCAAACGCGAGCTGCTGGTCGTCTGCCGCGAGCACGCGGATGGCGACATCGTTGTCGGTGCACGCCCCATCGCCAGCTTCGTCGGTGACCGAGACGACGAGTTCTCGCGGCTCGCCACTGGTGAACACGTAGCAGTCAACGTCGGCACCGTCGGCGAGCACCACGTCGACGGTGGCGGGCAGCACAATCGGCGTCGGCGCATCGGGACCACCGACGTCTTCGCCCTCGCCTTCGCCTTCTCCTTCGCCTTCGCCTTCGCCCTCGCCAAACAACGGCGGTGGTGGTGAGAAGGGTGATTCACCAGCAGGACATCCCGCAGCACTCAGTCCGGCGCACAGCGGGAAGGGGGCGGCGCGGTCGCAGGTGCCGTCGCCGTCACGATCGCCGCCCGCGCAGACATCGAGGCAGGCCACGGGCTCGGTGACGTCGGGCTGTCCGTCGCCGTCGTCGTCGCAGTCGTAGACAATACCTTCGACATCGCAGGTGGCGTCGTCGTCGGCAAAAGCGACTGCGCATGCAGCGGTGCAGTCGATCCACAGCGGGTCGCCGAAGCCGACGGGGGCGGGCAGGCCCACCACGCCGTCACCGTCGCGGTCGACGTCGTCGTTGCGCGAGGCGTCGCACGGGTCGCCGGGTGTCACCAACAGCGAGCCCCACGTGAGTGGTCCGCTGCCCGGTGCCGCGAAGCGGTCGAGCAGCACGCCGCCGTTGTCACCGTCGTCGGCGACGACGTCGTACAGACCGTAGGGCACGGTGAAGCGTCCAGCAGCACCCGACGTGAACAGTGGCTCAGCGGAGCGATCGCTGCCGCGCGCAAACACCTGGATGACGACGTCGTCGCTGGCGTCGACCAACGCGACCTCGACCTCGCGCTCACCAGGCCCCTGCAGCGCCAGCTCGCCGACATCGACATCGAAGCGCGAGTCGACCGCGGCGGGGACACTCGCAAATCCAGCACCCACGGCGATGACGGCCACGCGGCCAACAGCGACGTCGGCAATCAGAAACCGGCCGTCGGCGTCACTGCCGGCAGCGCTTTCGACGCCCAGGTCCAGTGCTTCTGTGGTGGCGTCGGCACCCACGAGGTCGTTGAGCGCGCGCGACGCGACGACGGTGACCCCCGCGACGGGCGCGCCGCCATCGTCGACGACCCGCCCGCTGAGCGCGATGGTGCCCTCGAGCACGACGTCGCCCAGCAGCACGCCCGACAGCGTGCCGTCGCCGAGGCGCTCGATGCGCACCGCCCGCAGTGCGGCCAGTTCCGGCGTGCCGTCGCCGTCGGCGTCGTAGGAAAACGCGATCGGCCAGTTGCCGGGCGAGAGGTTTCGCAGCGTGAAGCGTCCCTCGGCGTCGGCGTGCAGGCGTTGACCAGCGCCGTCGAGGCGCACGATCGCCGACACCGGCCGGCCATCAAGGTCGACACAACGACCAACCACACCGCCAAGGACGATCTCGTCGCTGCGTTGCAGGGGGAAGCAGCCGGCGACGGCGATGACGGCGATGACGGAGCTGACAAGGGCACGCATGCGGCACCCTCTCACGCCATCGTTGCAGCGGGAAACGGTGCACCGCGACGAGGACCGATGAAACAGCCGCAGCCGTGCACATCGACGTCACGGCTTCTTGAAACGCAACGCAAACCGATCGCTGCGGCGCGGGCCCGAAGAAGCACAACATGTCGGGATCAGAGCTTGAAGGAGCTCGCACCAGGACCTACGTACGCCCGGGTCGATCGTCTGGGCCAAAAGACCGATCGGGACCACTGCTGCGGCCCGTAGAACCTGTACGCTGAATATATGTGGTGTGTGAATGTCGACTTCGCCTGTTCTGATGTGTAGTATTGAAGGCGTGTGAATGCCATACACTATAGAAGCTACATCTGCGGGTCTGTTGCGCCTTCGGTTGTGGGGCAGCGTCAAACACGCCGAGATGGAGTCGTTCGTCGCCGAGCACAACGCAGCGATCGATGGCTTCGACAACGCTGACTACCGCGTCTTGTGCGACCTGCGCGGGCTGTCGCCGTTGTCACCTGAAGCATCGGCGACCTTCGAGCGCGCCAAAACCTACAGTGCCGCCCACGCCAACTTCCGTGGCAGCGCTGTCCTCGTCGACAGCGCCCTGGTCGCGCTGCAGCACGAGCGCACCAGCGTCACCAGCGGCGTGATGTCGACCGAGCTCATCACCGACAACGAAGCCGCCGCACACCAGCACCTCGCGGCCATCAAGCGCGGCGCCTGACCGCCCACGGCGGCGCATCGACGCAGACAACGCAGGCAACGCAGACAAACACAGCCAGACGCAGATGACGCGGGCGACGAAGGCTCGTACACCGGGGCCATGTTGCGCACGGTTTCCCGCCTGGCCCTTGTTGTCGTCGTCGCCACCACTGCCGTCACCGCAGGCTGTCTGGAAGCCCCCGGCGTGGGCCGCGCTGCCGACCCCGCCAAAGCCTCGGGCCCAGCACCCTGGGGCTCGGCCACCAGCAACGCCGAGCTCGACAAAAAACGCGCGCTGCTCGACGACGTGCTCGACGGCAAAATCACCCCCGAGACCATCACCGCGCGCATCGAAAAAGACTGGCCCGAGCAGTCGAAAGAAGAGCGCGAGCGCAACCTCAAGGGCGTGACCGAAATGCTGGGCGACCTCGCCAAAAGCGGTCGAGCCGGGCAGCGCGTGCCCGATGGTCCCGACAGAGAGATGGCCAAAGCGCAGCTGTATTTTTCGGAGCGCCGCTTCATCGAGGCCTCGACAATCTTGTCGGCGATCCTCGACCAGAAGCCCACGTATCCGAGTGCGCGCAACCTGCTGGCCCGCTGCTTCTTCTTCCTCGGCAACCGCGACCGCGCCATCGTCGAGCTCGAGTACATCCTCACCAATCCCGAGCACCAAAAAGACCAGGGCGAGATTTTCGACGCGCTGTTTTTGATGGGCGCTGCCGTCGCGGAAACCCCCGGCATGAGCCGCGAGAACATGCTCAAGGGCAAAGGCGCGTGGGAGACCTACCTGAAGCTCGCGCCGGCCGATTCGCCGATGATCGAGCACGTCAAAAAAGGCCTCGCCGACATCGAAGCAGGCCTGCGCGGTGAAGGCCACCTCGCCCAACCCGTGGTGCCTGTCGCCAACGACGGCGCTGCCCCGATGGCTGGCGGCGGTGGCGGTGATGCAGCGGTGCAGCAGGCGCCCAACAAGCGCGCGTCGGCGTTGCCTGCTGATGCCACACCCTTGCAGCGCGCGGTGGCCGAAGGCTGGGACGCTCTCGACGTCAAAGACCTCACCACCGCCGAAGCAAAGCTCAAAGAAGCGCTGGCGCTCGACGGCAAGAGTGCCGAAGCGCTCACGGGCATGGGCCGCGTGTTTGTGCAGACGGGTCGCCTCGACGACGCGGTGCGCTCGTTCGGCGAGGCCATCAAGGTGGCCCCCGACTACATGCCCGCCTGGCACTACAACGGCATGGCGCAATTGTTGGCGGGATCACCAGCGCAGGCGGTGACGTCGTGGGAAAAGATCAAAGCGAAGGACCCCGAGTACTTCGCGAAGAACAACCTCGGCCAGCGCGTCGAGGTCGCCCGCCGCATGCAGCAGTGACCGACCGCATCGTCCACGTCGTCGTTTGAGGAGTTCCCGATGGATCGTCGCGAGTTCTTGCGCCTCACCGGCGTGTCGTTGTTGGCGACGGCGTGCACTCCAGAGCCCACGCCCGCCGAGCCCACCTGCATCGACGTCGTCGGTGCTCCGAGCGACGCAGCGGTGCGCACGGCGTTTGCGGCGAGTGCTGTTGCGGTCGACGACGCGGTGTTTCCGCAGGGTGTGGCTGCCGGTTCGGCCACGGCAACGGCGGTGACGGTGTGGGGCCGCATCGTCGGCGAGCACAGTGCTGAACCGCTGCGCCTGCGCGTGTGGCGCGACGTCGACGGTGACGAGGCACAGATCGACCTCGTTTCCGACATCGAGGTCACGGGGACCGTCGACATCGAACCCGACTTCGAAGCCGATGCCCCATCGACGATCGTGAAGCAGCGGCTGGAAGGGCTCTCGCCGGGCACGCGCTACCGCTACGCGTTGTTTGTCGGCAACGACGTCGACGGGTTCACATTGCGCTCGCCGATCGGCACCGTGCGCACCGCCATCCCCGACGACCTGTGCCAGCCCGTGGTGTTCGCTGCCACGACGTGCACGAACCCGCGCAACCAGCCGTTCAAAGCCCTCGAAGAGATGGCGGTCGAAGACGACCTCGGCCCCCTCGATGCGTTGTTGCACGTCGGCGACCTCGTCTACGCCGACAACAGCCGCACGCCGACGGCCTACCGCGGTCACTACCGCCGCGCCCTTGCCGACCCGGGCTACCGCGCGCTGCTGCAGCAGACGGGCATGTACCTCGCGTGGGACGACCACGAGTTCGACAACAACATCAACCCCGAAACGACCCCGGCCTCGCTCATCGAGATGGCGAAGGACGCGTTTTACGAAAACACCCCCATCGAGCGCGGCGTCGACGGGGCGTGGATGAGCTGGCGGTGGGGCACGGCGGTGGAGATCATCCAGCTCGATGCGCGCACCGAGCGCCAACCGTCGCTGCGCGAGACCGACAGCGCTGCGTATTTGTCGGCTGAGCAAATGGCGTTTTTCAAAGACCGCCTGAAGAACAGCCCGTGCCACTTCAAGGTGGTGATGAACTCGGTGCCGATGACGCAGATGCCGTCGTTGTGGTCGCTGCAGGGGGATCGCTGGCAGGGCTACAACCCAGCACGCGAGGAGATCTTGAACTTCCTCGAGGACAACAACATCGACAACGTCTGGTTCATCTCGGGCGACTTCCACGTCGGCTTCGTTGCCCGCCTTGAGCCCACGGGGTTTCGTTCGCGCTTGTTCGAAATCGCGGTGGGCCCCGGCGGCAACTTCGGCAACCCGGCGATGGCCTTCGTGTTGGCGGGACAGCGCGAAGACGTGTTTCCCTCGGAGCAGTTCCTGCACGGCGACGGGCAGATGGCAGCCACGCGCCTGAAGTTCGATCCGGGCACCGACAGCGTGCGCATCAGGTTCACGGCGATTGGCGGCGAGGTCACCTACGACCAGACCATCTCGCGCCGCACCTGACGTCGAGCACAGGCCATGACACCGCATACGATCCGCCTGCAGCCCGGGTTGCCAACAGCGGTGTTTCGCTCGTGGAACGCGGGTCTGCCTCGACGCATCGACCCTGCTCAGCCACGTTCGCTCCGGAGCGTCAACAGTATCGATTTTACATTCTGCTTGTGTTGTCGTGCGCTGGTGATGGGCATCGTTCCAACATGGCGTTTGGCGAGCCTGCCTTCGGCGACGATACCGTGGTCACCTCATCAGCTCCTTGCGTTTGAGCTTGGTCACCATCCTGTGCAGGAGAGGCTCACCCTCGTCGCGGGCCTCATTTCGCGAGCTGGTCCTGGCAACCCACAGGTTGTGAACACAACCGAGTGGTCTGGCCACTATGGCGACTTGTGGGACGACACAAAGCGCCAGGTGTTTGCAACCACTGTGCATTCACTCGGTCTCGCAAGCCACCACTCGTGTTGCTAGCCTCAACACATGACGCTCACGCTCTCCACCGGCTCGACGCTCTTTCGTGATGACACGGGGTGGTACGTGATCGGCATTGATGGCGCGCAGACACCGGCGTCGACGCCGACGAAGGCGACGCTTGTGCTGCTCGAACAAGAGCCTTCTGACGCCCTGTTCCAGGAACTTGATGGCTTTCCGTTCGGCCCACTCGTCGAGATGGCCCAGGCTTCAAAGCACCCGCGCTATGTCGCTGGCGCTTTGAAGTGGGCGAGAGCGATATCCCGGCGGCGCTGACACGTCGCGTTGTGTGTCTCTGCGGATCGCGCGCCGCCCCCCTCGACAAGGTGCTGCAAAGCGGTTGAGCTGCGGGAAATGCCGATCATCACGCGCCCCTCGAAGCCCGCTGTGACCACGCCCGCCACGTCTGCGCTGACGCCCACCGCGGCACCCACGACGACGGCGGCTCCAGCGACGACCGCGACGACGACGACGACGACGGCGCCCGCGACGACGGCCAAAGACCGCGCCCAGGTGCTGGGCAACGTCGCCACGCGCGATCCGTTCACGGCCTTGCCGAAGCCCACGAGTGCGGCGCACGCCTACGACACGCTGCCGTGCACGAGTGCTGGTGCGGGCAAGGTGCGTCGCTTCGCCGACGACAACGTCAACGCCTGGAACATGGTGCTGTCGATGTTGCGCGGTGCCGAAAAGACCCTCGATTTCTCGTTCTTCACCATCGAGAAAGACCCCTACGGCTGGGCGTTTCTCGGTGGTGCGCTGTACGCGCAGATGCGCGGCGTCGAGACGCGCGGCATGACGGACTGGTCGTCGAACGCGCGTGGCCGTGGCTTTGTGTCGATCGGTTTGGGGCAGGAGTACCTGCAGGAGATCGTCGACCACGGCGGCAAGGTCTGCATCTTCAACTCGCCGATGAAGCGCATGGCCAACATGGTGCGCGACGGCTTCAGCGAGAACGGTGCGGTCAACTACGGGCTCGTTGGCTGCAACCACGACAAGATGATGGTCGTCGACCACGGCACGCCCAAAGCGCAGGGCCAAACCGGCGGCCGCAACATCGCTGGCGCCTATCATCAAGACGCCGCAGACAACGCGGCCTCGTGGCGCGACGACACCCTGCACATCGTTGGTGCCGAGGCGTGCGAAGGCTTCGCCACCACGATCGCGCGCGAGTTCGGTGGACGCGCCGCCAAGGTGATCGAGCCCGACATCTTCAACCTCAACAACCGCTCGCGCCTCATGCTGGCGACCTACGCGTTGATGGAAGAGTGGGTCGACAGCCCGCCGATGATCGAGGCCGAAAAAGAACAGGTGCGAGACACCCAGAGCGCTCGCGACTACGTGAGCTTCAAGCTCGTCGACGCCACGCTCAAGCGCCTCGACAAGATGGTGGCGGCTCTGCCCGAAGCGAAGCAGGCGAAGATCCCGAAATCGTTGTCGCCCG
Source organism: Myxococcota bacterium (assembly GCA_044349155.1). Classification (GTDB taxonomy): domain Bacteria; phylum Myxococcota; class UBA727; order UBA727; family VGSZ01; genus VGSZ01. The sequence goes on along the minus strand of JBIKRQ010000107.1, from coordinate 6,241 downwards.
GCGAGTACGACCGCATCCGCGAGCTGGCCCGCGAACTCGTGAAAGACACGAACCTCTGCGGCAGCAAGAAGGCCTACGAAGCGCTTGATGGCTTCATGGATGCCGACGTGAAGATCGTCGACCAGATCGGTGCAGCGTCGGCGGCCCCGGGTGCGCGCCACAACGAAATGGCGCCCGCGCTCAAGCACCTGTTCGACGGTGCCCGCAACGAGATCGTCATCCAAAACCCCTACGTGGTGCTCACCGAGCCGATGATTCTCTTCCTCGAGGATGCAGCGAAGCGCGGCGTGAGCATCACGATCGTCACGAACAGCCCGGCGTCGACCGACAGCGTCGTCACCCAGGGGTTCTTCTTGAACGATTGGCCTGCGTTGTTGGCGCGGGTCCCCACAGCGTCGCTGTTCGTGGCCACCGGCGAGCGCAAGCTGCACGCGAAGGCCTTCACCATCGACGGCGAGATTGCGGGCGACATGTCGTACAACGCCGACTTGTTGTCGGGGTTTGTCAACGGCGAGATCGGCGCGATCGTGAAGTCGAAAGAGAGTGCCGAGCACCTCAACAAGGCGATCATCGCCGACCTCGACGACCCGAAGAACGGTTTCGACCAGTGGACCATCCAGCGCGATGCCACGGGGCGCGCAGTGCTCGACAGCGAAGGCCAGCCGATCGTCACGCGCGGTCCGAAAGACGTCATCTCGAAGAAGGTGATGCGCGCCTACGGCCCGATTCAGCTGTTGGCGAGCTTGTTCACAAAGACCGAGGCGGGCGCTCCGCTTGCCCACCCCAGCGTGCAGGAAGCGTGGCGCCGCACCGACGGCAAGGGCTGATGTTGCTTGTCACTGCTTCGCCGGTGGGTTGATGTGACGCTGCCTGGGTCGAGCGGGCAGTTCAGCGCCCGCAGCGCGTTGGTCAGGTCGAGGTCCACCACCGAGACGAGCTCGCCGATCTGAAAATCGCCCGCATCGACGAGACGTGAGTCGTAGAGGCTCACCTCAAGCGCCGGGTCGCTCACGTCAGAGACCACCGTGCGCTCTTGCAAGACGCTGAAGTCGTCCATGAAGCTGTTCGGGCTCCCGAGCTGCGCCCATGCCTGCGGGGTGAAGTGCGCCTCGCTCAAGAGCTTCTCGGTGGGGCGCACACCGTTGTCTTGGCCGAAGGGCGCACGGCTCTGCGCGACCGCGTGAAGCACGTGCGGAAGCGCTGTGACATCGCGATTTCCCGTCGTCTCGGTCACTTCTCTCAGCTTGCGCAGGACCGTCGACTTCCACACGGTGACATTCGCAAAACGCGCGCGCTCCGCGAGCGCCACGCAGAGCGCCTCGACGTAGGAAGCAAAGCGCGGATCGGCAGGAGCCTTCGGCGTTGCCGCCATTGGAATCAGCCTTGGGCAGAGGAGCTGAACCTCAGCCAACACCCGACCGTCCAGGCCCGCTGTGGTCTTTGGATCCATCGTGTCGAGCCACTCAGCCAGCGCGTCGGTGACCTCATCACCACCCGTCACGCGCTGCCAGTGCGTGAGGGCATCGATGAGCGTCGGCATACCGAACACAAAGGCCTCGTTGGGATGCTGCTTCATCGCGTGAATGCGTACGAGCGCCTCCTCCTCAAGGGCACGCGTTGTCCCATTCGCGCTCAACAAGGCGTGGAGTGCATCGACCAAAACCAACGGTGCTTCGTGACTCATGCAGCAACACATAAAACGCTCACGCAGCGCGCACCAACGCATGCAGCGCGGCAACGAGCGCTCCCGGTTCCGCCTCGGCCGCACAGTGCCCGACGTCCTCAAGCTTCGTCACCTGCGCATGCGGCAGTGCTTCCTCCAGCGCGCCAGGAGCTCCGCAGAGGTTGCGCGTCCAGCAGGGTCTTCCCAGTGGAAAGATTCGGGCGTCGCATGATCTTTCCAGTGGAAAGATTATACGGCTCGCCGCAAAATTGATCGGCGGGACCATGCGCCTCGGCGACAAACGGCGAAGCCCGTTTTCTCTTCGAAGCTCACGAGCCGAAGCGGGCTTCCAGTGACAACAGGATCGAGCGGGGTTTGCCGGCGCGTGCGCCAAAGGGCCGTCGCGACACGATGGCTTGTTGGTCGAGCACGTTGTCGAGCCGGGTGGTGAGCACCCAGCCAGGCACGAGCTCGACGCCGACGGTGACATCGACGACGGCTTGCGCACCGGTGGCCGAACCGGCGACCAGCGGGCCCTGACCAGGCACGTCACGCATCGGCGAGATGAGCCCCACCGACACCCCGGCATCGACGGGACCGACCAACACAGCCGCGGTCAGGGCTGCCTGCAGCGGTGGAATGTAGGCGAGCTCGTCGCCGGCCTGGACGTTGCCAAACAGCGGGTAGGGGCTGTCGAAGCTCGTCAGGAACGTCGCGTTGGTGAACGTGAAGGCGGCATCGAGGCTGAGGCGGTCTGACGAGCGCAGCAGGTGCAGCGGTGTGTTGCTGTGCAGGACCACTTCGGTGCCGCCGATCAGCGCTTCGCCGCCGTTGGCTTGTCGTCCGGTGTCGTCGATGCAGCCCGACGAGTAGGTGCACTCGCCGACGATGTTGCCGTACCAACTGGCAAAGCCGATGACCTCGCCGCGCAGGCCAAGTTGGCGCATCACATCAAAGCGCACGCCGAGTTCACCGTTGGTGCTTTCTTCAGGTTTCACGTCGGCAGTTTGGCCTGGTGCCACTGGCGAGAAGCCGCGGTGCACGCCGCCGATGATCGTGGCGCTCGGCGTGATGTCGTAGCCAACGCCAACGCCGGGCACGAACGCGATCTGATCGCTCACAACAGTTGGCGAACCGCGCAGCTCGTCGTCGAAGCGGCCGCGGATCAGCTCGAGGCGTGCGCCGGGCACCACCACGAGGGGGCCGACGCGCACTTCGTCGGCGGCGTACAGCGCGAGGGCCGTGGCTTCGCCTTCGTTGCGAGCGGTGATCGTCACCTCGTCGTCGGCGCGCACCAGGTTGTTGTCGACGACGAAGAAGCCCTGCTCGTCGTGTTCGCGTCGGATGCGATCGTTGTGCACACGAACGCCGACCTCGAGACCCTGTGACAGCACCAGCGTGGGCAGCACATCCACGTCGAGGCGATAGCGGGCCACCGCAGCAATGCCCTGCGAGGCGTAGGTGCGGTGGTTGGGACCGATCAACACCGCGACGTCGTCGTCGGGCAGCTCGCTGAGCGACTGCAGGCGCGACATGTAGATTGGGTTGACGCCCACGTCGGCGAACCCGAGCACCTCGTGCAGGCTGCCTGCACCGCGCACACCGTTGACCTTGTTCCAGGTGCGGTCCATGTCGTGCCGATAGCCAACGACGTCGACGTCGAGGCCGGCCACCGACAGGTTGTAGCGAAGCTGGGCCTGGGTCCGCAGCCAGGTCATGCGGTCCGACATGCTGGCCGCGTAGCGTCGACGGGGATCGGCGCGAAAATCCTCGTCGCTGGTGCCCAGGTAGGTCTCGTTGCTGGCTTCGCGTTGCACGCCAAGTTTGACCTCGAGGACATGGCGCACGTCGGCCAACAGGCTGTTGCTCACGCGCAGTTTGAGCATCACGTCGTCGCGCACGAAGCCGGTGTTGGCATCGCGTTGGCCGTCGATGACCTTGAAGCCATCGCTGCTCGCCCGCGCTCCCTCCAGCAGCGCGCCAACGGTGATGTCACCAAACTCGGCGCTGTCGCCAACGAAGCCGTGCAGCCGTGTCTGCTCGCGTCCGGGGCCAACCAGACCAATGCCCAGATCGAGGCTGCCCGTCGTCGACAACGGAACGGGCCGCGTGCGCAGATTCACGGCACCGCCGATGGTGTGTGGACCCTGGCGAATGGCTGCGGGGCCTTTCCACACTTCGATGGCGGTCATGCGTGTGGTGAGGGGAAAGTAGTAGGCCGCAGGTGCTGCGTAGGGCGCTGGTCCCAACAACACGCCGTCTTCGAGCAGGGTCACCTTGCTGCTGCGGTCGCTGTTGGCACCACGGATGCCGATGTTTGGTCGCAGACCTGTGCCGTCCTCGTCGCGCACGTACACGCCGGGCACGCCGCGCAACACGCGGTGCACGTCATCGGCTTCGAAACGGTCGAGGGTTTCTTCGGTGATCACCTGCGCTGAGCCCACGACGCGCCGTGGATCCCGTCGCCGACCCACGAGCATCTCGCCCACGAGCGCGTCTTCTTCTTCTTCTTCTTCTTCCTCTTCTTCTTCTTCTTCTTCTTCTTCTTCTTCTTCTGCTGCTTCATCGACGCCTGGCGCATCGGAGGCTGGCGCATCGGCGGCTGGCGCGTTGTTCGCGTCGGTGGTCGCGACCCTCGTGTCGTCGCTCGCGGCAGGTGGTGTCTCGGCGAGCAGCGGGGTGGTCGTCGCCGTGGCAGCGAGACAAGCAAAGACAGCAGAACGTCGACGCATGGAGTTCACCGGGGCAGCGCGCGCCATGGAGCAGGCGGCGTCGAGGTGGGAGCAGCGAGAATGAAAGAGGGGCGGCACAAGAAGCAGTCGTCGACGCGCGCCAGATCGACATCGGGATCGATCAACCGCGCCGCGCGCCGGCCATTGAGGGTGACGGTGCTGTCGGCACGAACCTGCACCGGACCAAAGCCGTTGGCGTTGAAGTCGTCACGGATGGCGTGGGCGAGCTGCAGGATCAGGTCGGGTTGGCCGACCATCTCGTTGACCTGGCGCCACGTGAGCTTGTCGTGCGGATTGACGACGACGACGCGGTGGTCGTGCAGTGGCCCCAGCGTCACGCGATACGACAACGCGCCGGACTTTTCTCGGACCATCACCCGCCACGAAAAGCGCATGCCGACTTCGTCCCACAGCACGTTGTCCGACACGACGAAGCAGCGCAGCGGTAGCGCCATCTGCACTCCGGTATAGAGCACGAAGAATGCTGTTGCTGCGCGCGGCCACGGCGGGTTCGGCGCTGCTGTCGACGTCGTCGACGTGGCTGGCGGTGTCGCGGCTGGTGTCGAGCCTCGGAAGCGACGCAGGCGTTGCCACAGCGTGCACGGCCAGTCGGGAGCGAAAAACAGCGTGGTCGCCACGGCCATGATCGCGGGAAACATGCCGATCGAAAAGAACACCGACGTCAGGCCATGAAAGAACAGCACCAGCGCGTAGGCCACCGCGCGTGTGCGGCGGTGCAGCAGCAGCGGCACAACCGTGGCGTCGTACAAGAACCCGCCCCACGACAGCAGCAGTGCTGTGAGCGGCAAGGCCAGCAACGGACCGACGAGGGGCAGCTCGCTTTTGGCGGGCAACCACACGCCGAGTGGTTGGCCGTACACGAGCCAGTCGGGGCCGATCTTGGCGATCGCCGCAAACACGTACACGCACGCCACCTGCCCACGCAGCAGCAGCAAGAACCCGCGCGCCACGGGCCGTTGTCGTCGAGAAAACAGCCGGTTGTCCACGGCCCAACACGCCGTTGCGGGCGAGAGGCACAGCAGACATCCGAGCAGAATCACCAGCCAGTAGTGGTTGAGGTAGTTCGTGACATCGCCGAGCTGCAGCCAGGCAAACAGCGCGGTGAAGCAGACCACGGCGGGCCGAAACAACAGCCCCAGGGCGATGAGCACCCCCAGCGGCACAAACGCGGTGTGACACCACCGCGCTGCCTCGGCGGTGACCGGCCAGACCTCGTCAAAGCCCGCGAAGCGAAAGAAGAAGCGCGGCTCGCCGTACAACTTCTCCGGCCAGCCCGAGGCCACAAACCGCGCGTTGCCGACGGCGACAAGCAGCCCAAAGAGCACGCGAAACGCCGCCAGCCCGTGGGGGGCCGCTGGCGCAGCGAGCCACTGGTGCAGACGCAGCAGGATGCTCATCCAGAATGACCATTGAACAATGACGATCTTGTCATTCGGGATGACTCGCGAAGCGGAGTTGGGGGTGGCCCCACGCAGCATGGGGCCCCGAAGAAGCACATCCCGACATCTCATGATCGAAGATGTCGGAATCAGTCGTTGTCGCCGGCTCCTTCGTCGGGCACCCGCAGGCCGAGCAGCGACGGCAACTCGGTCTTGAGCCCGTCGGTGAACACCTTCACGGTGTCGTGCACAGCGACGACGCGCGCCGGCTCAACAGGCAGCACGTCTTCAAACGTGCCCGAGAACCCTTCAGCCGCAGCGACGGCGGCGTTCACAGCGGCGACCATGTCGTTGGCCACGTCGTCGTGGCCGCCCTCGCGCAACAGGTCGTCAAAGCCGACGCCATCAACGCCTTCGTCGTTCGTGCCGGTAAACACCAACGCGGC
>JBIKRQ010000474.1:0-4613 GCA_044349155.1 Myxococcota bacterium | reverse complement strand
CCGCCCACCCCTCAAGAGACTCGCCTCGGCGACAAAACCGCAAAGCCGGTTTTCTCTTCGAGGCTCAGCTTTGATCGGCGGGGAAGTGTCCCCGCCCACCCCTCAAGAGACTCGCCTCGGCGACAAAACCGCAAAGCCGGTTTTCTCTTCGAGGCTCAGAGCGTGGCGATGTAGGCGCGCAGGTCGGCAATTTCTTGTTCGGTCAGGTCGAACGAGGGCATGCCGCCCTCGCCGTTGAGCACCGTGCTGGAGAACTCGCTGGCCTCATTGGCGGCAACGTCGACAAGGTTCACACCAGCGGTGCCGCTGATGGCGTCGGCACCGTGGCAGGTGAAGCAGGTGTTGTCGGTCCAGACGGCCTCGCCCGCAGTGGCGTCGCCGACGAGGTCGGAGCCCGTTTCTTCCTCGGTGCCACACGCCACAAGAGCAACAGCGGCGAACAACAATGCAGCAAACTTCATGGTCTCTCCTTGCCCCTCGGCGGGGGTCTACGTCGTTGTGCCAAGACACGCGCCCGTCGTCGATCCCTCGAGCGGAAAAATCGCGCATCGGCCGGATGTCCGGCCCTCAGGTGAAGCTCAGCGGATCGAGGCCCAGCTCGCGCACCCAGCGCAGCACCAATGCTCGAGGACGACCCAGGGCCCGTGCCGCGGCCGCCACGTTGCCTCGCGCGTTGTGCATGGCGGCGACGACAGCGTCGCCATCGAGCTCGTCGGGTTCGGCGAACACGCCCGCGTCGAGCACCGACACCGTGGCCGGACGACGAGGCTGCGCACTGCTGCTGCTGCTGAACGGGCGTGGCAGCTCGGTGGCGGTCTCGATCGACGACGAAAACGGCTCGCTCAGCATCTGCATCGACGCCGCCAGCAGCTCCTGCTCGCCCGTTTCTGACAGCACGGGCACCTCGGCACTCGTGCGCACGTTCGGGTCGTGCAGCTCGCCGGGGCCAGGGCCCTGCACCTCGCCAGCGGCCAACAGATTCGCGCGCGCGATCATGGCCCGCACGGCATCGAGGCCCGCCACAGCGAACGGCAGGTGCTGCACATCGATGCTGCCAGGCCGCTGCACACCGGCGTGATCGTCGTCGACGGCGAGGGACGCTGCCGCTTCAACCACGCGCGCAAAGCCCCGCACGTTTTGCGCAAAGCGATGCCGAAACAGCACGCGACACGCATCGCGCGTGACGGCGGTGGCGCCCTTGGCGCGGGTGATGAAGTCGTCGAGCAGCAGGCCCAGGTCGCACAGGCGCTCGTGCAGCGGTGGCACGTCGACGCGAATGCCCGACAACGCCGCCACCAACGACGCATCCATGGTGCCCGCCAACAACAACTGCTCGGGCGATGCTGAGCACGTCGCCAACACGCGCGCCTCGCGTCCGCCCATACGACGCACCAGCACGTCGGCGAGGCGGAGCTGCAGGTCGAGGGGCAAGGTCTCGACGTGCTCGAGCAGCAGCGTGCCGCCCGCAGCGTCGCGCAAGCGTCCGCCCACGCCGTCTTTGCCAAACAAATCGACGGCGAGTTTGCGTGGTCGACGTTCGGCACAGTCGAGGTGCAAGAAGCGGCCGTCTCGACGAGAAATCTGGTGCAGCGTGCGGGCGAGGAAGCCTTTGCCCGTGCCGTCTTCGCCCACGATCAACGCATGCTCGTCGCCGCGCGCGCGGCTGAGCAGCTCTTGCAGTTGGGCCCCCAGGCGCGGGTGCCAGCTGACAAACGCGCCGACCTCGATGGCCGAGGTGAGCAGCGGTGCCGGGTCGCGTTCCTCGACGTAGACCCAAAAGGTGCGGCCTGTTTCGATCACGTCGCCGTGCAGCAGCGGTGCGCGTTGGATGAGCGCGCCGTTGACGACGACACCGTTTTTGCTGCCGCAGTCTTCAACGAACAAACGCGACGGCGTCTGCCCCGACAACGACGCGACGCCGGTGCGTGCGGGCCCATCAACGATGCGTGCGTGCTGGCCCGACATCCACGGATCGTCGACGAGGATGCGGCCGCGTTCGGCAACGCTGTCGTCGTCTTTGCGCGACAACACCAGCGGACGGCGCTCGATCGACAAGTCGATGGGGGCATCGCCGGGCACGAAGCGGTCGTCGACGCGGCCCAGCTGGTACAGCACCGGCCGCAGCGAAGTGGTGGAGGTGGCACGCGTCCTCGAGCGAGACATGCGGTGGGTGTAGCGCGTGCAATCGCGGTTGTCGCAGGGCGCCCATCGGCCGAGCAACCGACGTCGACGTCACGGTCGTGTCATCGCCGCAGCAGGGTGAGCACTTCGACTTCAGCACTGCCCGGAAACAGGTCGACGGGTACGACGCGCTCGACGACAAAACCGCCGCGCACCAACGCCGCCACGTCGGCAGCACCGGCATCGACGTCGCAGCTGACCACCGCCACGCGTCGCAGCGATGGCAGCTCGATCAGTGCCGCGGCCACTGCTGGCCCCAACCCTTTGCGCGGCGGATCGACCACGCCGGCGACTGGCGCAAGCCTTTGAACGTCGACGAGGGCGTCTTCGACGCGGCCGCCGATGGCGGTGGTGCGTGGCAAACGCGCCAGCGATTCTACCGACAGCGCGAAGGTTTCGACGGCGACCACGTGGGCCGCACCACCCTGCAGCAGCGCGCGCGAAAAGGCGCCGGTGCCTGCGTACAGGTCGAACACCACGTCGTCAGGGGCCACACCGGCGAGCACGAAGGCGGCGGCCTCGGCCACCAATGCCGCAGCCCCGGCAGCGTCGGCCTGGCAGAAGCTGTCGACGTGCACGGGCTCAACACTGCCCACAGCAAAGCCGAGCGGCGTGCCGTGGATCGAGCCGGCGACGTCGTCGATGTTGCCGCCCACGATCGCGTTGCTCGATGCGGTCTCATCCTGCTGGCGCCACGCCACGCCCACCACCGTGGTGGGTTCGTCGTCGTCGTCGTCGCGCTTGAGCGGCTGCGTGGGCCACAACGCGCGGACATCGATCGGGCAGGGGCCGCGCGCCACCACCACCACCGCCACGCCCTCGACAAAGGCGCGGGCAATCACGGCGACGACGAGCTCGGGCCCGAGTTCTGCTTCGTCCAGGCGCTCCCGCACCGCATCGACGGCGTCGATGAGGTCGTCGCGCGCATGGGCACAGCCTGCGGCCTCGACGACGTGGTGGCTGTGGGGCACGTAATGCCCGAGCACCAGCGCCCCCGCAGTACCACCGGCCACGAGCTTCACCTTCTGGCGCACGCCATCGCCCACCACGACGGGGGCGAGCACGGCGTCGACGTCGATGCCAGCGTCGACAAACGCGGTGCGCACGCGCTGTTGCTTGAGGGCAGCGACAAAGCCGTCGTCGATGCCATGCAGCGGACACGCTGGGCACGGACCTGGGTGCGGGCAGCTGCGCTCGGTGTGCAGCGGGCCCACAGCGTCGATCAGGTGCAGACGACGCGCTTGCACCAACTGGCGTGCGGCGAAGACGCGCTCGACTTTGACGTCGACGACATCACCCACCACCGCGCCGCGCACGGCGATGTCCCACGACACACCATGGCGCACGAGCAGCGCGCGACCGCGGCCTTCGTCGTCGACCGCGTCGATCGGCAGGGCCTGCAGGCGTTCGTGTTCGACGATGTTCGAACACTTGGCGCTTCGCCAAGTGTTCGAACAATCAATACTATTCGGGCGCGGAGCGCCCGAATTCAAATCCTTGGCGCCCCGCCAAGGGTTTGAATGTATTGATGAATTCGACCGCAAGCGGTCGGAAATGGGGGCTTTGCTCATGGGCCCATCCCCACCCAGACCACGCCGTTGTCGCCGTGCTCGCGCTTCCAGATCGGCGCGTCGTGCTTGAGGCGATCGATCAAGCGCTCGCAGCCAACGAAAGCCTCTTTGCGGTGGGGGCTGCTCACCGCGACGACGACAGCGAGGTCGCCCGGCACGAGGTCACCAACGCGATGAGCCACCGCAGCGCGCACGCCGGGCAACTCGGTGGCGAGCTGTGCACACAAGTCGGCGATGACTTTTTCGGCCATCGACACGTAGGCCTCGTACTGCAGACGCTGCACCGCGACGACGTCGCCATTGACGCGGGTGTGGTCGCGCACGAGCCCGAGCATCACCACCACAGCGCCTGCGCCCACATGACGCACGCGCGCGATGCACGCGTCGACCGACAACGCTTCATCCACGACGACGACGTCAGACTCCATGGGCCGCACGCTCAGCCCCCCGCCATCGGCGGCAGGACCGCGACCTCGACGCCATCATGCAAGGGGCTGGTGTCGTCGACGAAGTGCTGGTCGAGGGCCAGCCGACACTGCGGCAACACGCGCTCCAGTTGCGGATGACGCTGCACCAACACCACGCGCAGCGCGCCAACATCAACGACGTGGTCGACGTCGAGCACTTCTTCGGCGGTGGTGGCCGCATCACGCGCAGCGGCGAAGTAGCGAAGATGCAGGCGCATGCTGTGGCCATAGCAGCTTGCGCGCGCACGTCGACGCCGGCCGACCATTCATCGCCAGGGACTAGCAGGTTGCTGAAAAAGTCGGCAGTCGGTTCTCGACGAGAAATGAGGTGTTCGTCGTCGAGAGCTGCGCCAAATATCGGGTGTTCCGGATCTACCTGTCATGCGTGGTGAAG
>JBIKRQ010000473.1:0-4622 GCA_044349155.1 Myxococcota bacterium | reverse complement strand
GCACCATAGGCTTCCATTGAACCCGCCTCGCGGAAGGGCTCTTTGCCTCATAGGTGTGGGGTTCCCGTCGTCAGGGCCCCCGGTGGACTTTCACCTCCCTCTCCGCGCCCATGCCGGGCGCACCATGAAGTTGGCGTGCCGCCAACCCCATGAATATCGATATGAATTCGACCGCAAGCGGTCGAATTGTTCGGGATGTTGCGAGGCTGAACGCTGACGACCGTTGTCAGCCTCGAGGCTTCAGCGCAGCCAGCCGCGCGCTTCTTCGAGGCGCTGCTGCATCTCAAGCGTCGCCGGCAGCGGGTCGTCGAATTCGAATACGTCGGGTCGCGCGCGCCACAAGTCGCGCACGTCGAGGAGCTCGCGCAGGGTTTCTGCGCGTCGACGAATCACGCCGCGGCCCTCGACACGCGACAGCAGCCGACCAAAGCGCTGTGCCAGCACCTCGAGGTCGCCGACCACCCAGCGCCAGACGTGCCCAGGAGCAGCCACCTGCCCCGGCGTGACGTCGTCGCCACGGGCCACGCGCAGCGCGAGCCACGGCACGTTCACGCCGCCCTGCGTGGCCAGCCCCAACGAGCCCCACAAACGCGGGATGAGATTGACGAGGCGGGCGATGCCGTCGTCGCCACGCGTGAATTCGACGAGGCACGGGCCGTTGAACTTGAGCCCCTTGAGCAGCGCCTTTGCCGACGCGCGCATCTGCTGATCGACGCCGATGGTCTGGGCCAACGTCGACACGCCCGAGAGGTCGCCGCGCTCGCGCAACCGCTCCTGAAACACCTCGGCGAGCACCTCGCCCTGGCGGCAGACCGCGCCGTAGCCGAGGTACGTGCCCGGGGGACGAGGCTCGATGAGGCAGCCGCCGTCGACGAGGTCTTCGCGGTCGTAGAGCAGGCGACGCAAATCGCCCAGGCTCTCGACGGGGATGGCAGCGACGACGCGGCGGGTGCCGTCTTCGCGCTCGAACGACGGAACGATTGGGCGCACGAGTGCTGCAAGCCGACCGTCGCGTTCGGTGTGCTGCTGCTGCAGACGCAACAAGGCGGGCTCGACGTCGTCACCCGTGGTGACCGACAGCATGGGCACGCAGGGCACGCCAAAGGTGGCGGCGCGATCACGCAGGGCCAACCGATCGAGGGCGACGACGACAGCATCGTGCGGCGGCAACATCGCGAGCGCTGTGGCAGGCAAGCCATCGCGCCAACGCGACAACGCCCACAATGCGGCGTCCGTGCTCGCGAAGGCACCCTCGGCGGCACGTCCAGTGACCTCATCGACGACGTCACTCGCGAAGCGACGCGCCTCGACCGCGGCATCGGGCACGAGCAGCGTGGTGGTGGCGTAGCGCGACCACATGGCGAGCGCTGGACGCTGTGGCGCAGCAACCGCGACGGCGACACCCGCACGCCCAAGGGCACGCACCGCAGCCAGGCCTGCGCGGGTGTGCCCGCACGTGACGACGACCGTCACTTCAGGCCGCCGCCGGCACAGTGAGTTCGCTGGCGAGCTTGCGCGCCTTGTCGGCGTAGACGGTGCGGCCGCCCTCGATGAGGTGCAGCTGCGCGCGCGCTTCCTTCTCGCGGCCGACGTCGAGGTAGGCGCGGGCGAGGTGGTAGCGCGTGAACTCGATGTCGCCGGGGCGCAGGTGCTGCCGCTCCTTCAGCGCCATCTCGAGGCGCTCAATCGTAAGCAGCGGCTCTTTACGCGCGAGGTGCACGACGCCGAGGGTGCGCAGCGCGAACTGGCGATCGGCCTGCGACGCCAACTGCAGCGCCTTCTCGCCGTACTCGCGGGCGAGGTCGAGGTCGCTCTTGAGGCCCGACAACGTGAACGCGTAGTTGTTGAACCACAGCGCGCGGTCGGCGGTGGGCAGCTTTTGCGGGTCGATGGCGTCGAGGGCTTCGCGGGCCGCCACGAGGTCGCCGCGCTCACAGTAGATGGCCGCTGGCACGAGCTTGGCGGCCTCGTCTTGCGGATTCGCCTGCAGGTGGCGCTCAAGGGCCTGGCGGGCCTCATCGAAGCGACCACCGGCGAACAGGCTGGCGACGAGCAAGCGGCTGGCCTGGGCCTCGTCGGCCTCGAAGCGCAGCACGCGACGGCAGGTATCGGCGGCCTTGTTGTGGTCGCCGGCGTGGTGCGCGCGCACGGCCTCTTGAAACAGCAAGCGGGCCATCTGCATGCGACGACGGGGCGGCAGCTGTGCCGGCTCGACGCGCCACGCTTCGCGCAAACGCCCCTTGCGCATCAACCACGAACCAGCGGCGATCGGACCGTAGACGGCGATCGTGCCGGCAACGACGACAGAAACGACGACGAGGACCGGGTCACCCATGCTGACAGTGTACGACCCACCCGTCGTCATGGCCACTGGTCATCGACACCGCCCGATCCTGGACGGCGATTCCCGCCTGCGTCTGACAGCTGTCAGACGGGCTCGTCGCCGTCGATGAGCGTGTGGCCGTCGGGGCCGCGGACCTCGTGCAGCTTCGGCTTGCGGGCGCGCCCGGTGCCGGCCGACACCACGCGATCGCGGCCGCCGCGCTTGGCCTCGTAGCCGGCCTGGTCGGCAACATCGACGATGACCTTGGCCGCGGGCTCTTCCGACGCCGCGGGCATGTCGGTGGGAAACACGGCGACACCGACGGAGATGCTCAAGCCGCCCAGCGGCTGGGCCGACGCACCGGGGAGATCGATGCCACGCACGGCGCGCAGCAGCTTCTCCGCGACCTCGAGGCCCGCCGCCTCGTCGGTGCGCGGCAGCACCACGCAGAATTCTTCGCCGCCAAAGCGCGCCACGGCGTCGACTTTGCGCACCGAGGATTTGAGCACGTCGGCGACGGCGCGCAGGGCGTCGTCGCCGAGGAGGTGGCCCATGCGATCGTTGTACTGCTTGAAGTGATCGACATCGATCATGAGCACCGCGAGCGGCGTGCTGAAGCGGCGCGCGCGTTCGAGTTCAGCGTCGAGCAAACGGTTCAGCGCTCGACGGTTCATCAGCTTCGTGAGCGAGTCGGTGACCGAGAGTTCCAGGGTGGTCTGGTAGAGGTCGGCGTTCACAACGGCCATCGCGGCTTGCGCCCCAAGGGCTTCGAGCAGCTTGGCATCGTCGTCGTCGAAGCCGCCCACGTCGGGGGCATAGAACTCGAGCACGCCCACAACACGGCCCTTGTGCAGCATGGGCACGGCCACCAGCGAGCCGCTGTCGATCAGCGGCATCATGCGCGTTGCCGGCGTGGTCGAAACACGCGCAAATGGGTCGCGCAGATCGTGCACCAACATGGGCGCGCCGGTTTCAGCAACGAGGCCCGTGATGCCCTCGCCGACGCGGAAACGGCGGTTGCGCACATCCTGCCTGTCGAGGTGGCCATTGGCGCGCACGACCTCGAGCATCGCTTCGTGATGCTCACCCTCGACGACGAGGTAGATGAGGAAGTCCTGGCGGCCGAGCTTGTCGCGAATCACCTTCGACAACCGCTCGAGCAGCGCTGAACGTTCGAGCGTGGAGCCCAGGCGATGTGCGGCCTCCATGAGCAGTTCCTGCGCGCGCACACGACGCTCAAGCGCCTGGTTGGCCACCTGCAACCGCTCGGCGGCCGACGCCAGTTCCGCCTTCATCTGCAGCTCGGCCTCGGCGGCGTTGAGCTTGCGCTCGCGCTCCACTTCGTCGGCCTTCAGCGCCGTGATCGACCGCAGCATGCGGTTGAAGGCCGCCGCCAGCGCACCGATCTCGTCGTCGGCCTCGACGCGGGCGCGCACGAGAAAGTCGCCGCGCTCCGCACGACGCATGAGTCGCGCGAGCGCAAAGATTGGACGAGCAACGATGCGGTTGGTGAGCGCCACGATGAGCAGCACGAGCACGACGTAGGTGAGCACCAGGCTGATGCCCGTGATGAGGCGGTAGCGGTCGAGGCTGGCGAACGCGGCATGGCGATCGACGACGACACGAACAGCACCGGCAGGCTCTTGCGCGGTGTCGTGGCAGCCCACGCAGGTTTGCGTGTACGGGATGGCGTAGCTGACGGTGAGCTGATCGTCGTCGACAAACGACGAACGCAGGCGGCGCGGCAACACCACGGTGCTGCCCAGGCGATCGCTGCGTGTAGAGCGTTTCACCACACCTTTGTGATCGGTGACGTCGACGGCGATCACGCCATCAGCGTGCTGCAGCTGCTGCAGGATTTCGCGCGCGCGGTGGATGTGCTCGCGCTCGATGTCGGCGGCATCGTCGACGGTGGGCGTGGCATCAGCGGCGACGGCAGGGTCGGGCTTGCGCGCAACGTCCTGCTCGTACGAGGCCGCCACGGCTTCAGCGAGGAGCGAGATGTGATCGGCGGCGACGCGTTCTGCTTCGGCCTGCTGATACGGCGCGAGCAGCACGTAGACGGCGACACCGACGACGAGCGCAGCACCGCCCGTCCAAAACGCCAGCCGCTGCCCAACCCGACGGCGCACCGGTGCATCGTCAGCAGACGACGGCGGTGGCAGTGGAGCGGCAGCGGCTGAGGTCATCACAAACGCAACAAACACCGGCTGAAGAAGCCGGTGTCGGTGTCAGAGCGCGAGCGCTTCGTCGATGGCAGCGCTCAGGCCGGGGGCCGTGGGGTTACCGTCGAACTGGC
>JBIKRQ010000106.1:0-17199 GCA_044349155.1 Myxococcota bacterium | reverse complement strand
CTCAGAGTGGGCGAGTCCGCGTCTTGTACTGCTCGCGTCGATCGATGCGTTGACTTGAGCCTCGAAGAGAAACCCGCTTTGGGGTTTGTCGCCGAGGCGAGTCTCTTGAGCGGTGGGCGGGGACACCTCCCCGCCGATCAAATCGACGGTGCGCGATGGGCGCGGTAACACGGGGCATGAAACGAGCATTGGGCGCTGCTGCAGCCGCGTGGCTGTTCTTGACCGCGGCGTGCCCGTCGGTCATCGCCGTCGACGTCCCGCCGGCTCGCGACCTCTCGGGACACACGGGCACGCGGCGTCTTTCGCCTGCCGAGGTCGAGCAGTCCGTGCGCGATCTCCTCCGTGAGTTCGGCGCCGCTGACGACGCGTTGGTCGACATTCCGATGCCGGCCCCTGACCACCGCCACGGCTTCGAGAACACGATCGACACGGGCAACTTCTCCAGCGCGGAGCTTTCATCGCTGCTCGACTGGGCCGAGTCCATCTCGGCACTCGCCACCACCGAGAACCTCGAGGCCTCTGTCGGCTGCTCGCCTGGTGCCGCCTTCGACGCCTGCGCCGAAGGATTCACCCGTCGCCTGCTCGAAGCCGCATGGCGCATCCCCTTGAGCGAACTCTCCCGTGCCGACGCCGCCACGGTGTGGGAGGCTGCGGCGAACTCGGCTGTTGCTGCCGACACCGCGGGTGTTGATGCCGTGCGCGCCATCTGGGAGCTGGCACTCGTTGCCCCAGGGTTTTGGTACCTGTCGGCAGAGACCGATGCGTCGGGGCGCCTGCTCACCTCGTCGATCGCCGCCCACCTCTCCTACGGCCTGTGGGGCACGCTGCCCGATCAGGCCCTGCGCGCCCGCGTCGCCGAGCTCGCCACCGACGAGGGCGTTCGAGCCGTCGCTGCCGACATGCTCGACGACCCCCGCGCCGACGCTACGTTGGTGCGCTTCCACCGCGATTGGCTCAATGTCAAAAGCGCCTCCAGCCTCGACAAAGACAGCGCCCTCTACCCCGACTTCGACGCCGCCCTTGGCAACGACTTCGAGGTCGAATTCGACGCCTTCGTCCTGCGTGGCCTGCATGACGACCTCACGATCGCCGACCTGTTTGCCTCGAGCGAAGGTTTCGTGAATCCGCGCCTCGAGTCCTTCTTTGAGCTCGAGCCCCGCGACGCCGCTGCCGACGACTTCGTCTGGCGCGACCTCGGTCCGGCCCGCGCCGGCCCGCTGACCCGCCCGCTGGTGCTGGCCACAAACGCCGGTCGCGGCGAGTCGGCGCTCATCCAACGCGGCGTGGCGGTCATCGAGCACCTGTTTTGCGCGCACCTCACGGTTCCCGACAACGCCATCGCCGAAGCGCTGCCGATTCCGCCCGATGCGTCGTCGGGCAAGCTGGCCGCCGTCGCCGACCGCGCCTCCAAGCCCAACTGTGCGGTGTGCCACACGACCATCGATCCAATTGGTGTCGCCTTTGAGGTCTTTGACGCCGTCGGCGCCCGCCGCAGCGTCTACCCCGACGGGATCGACATCCCTGTTGGCGGTGTGTTGGACACGTGGTTCTTGTCGAGTCCCATCGCCTACGACCACGCCGGCGACCTGCTGCAGGGCCTGGCCGCCGCTCCCGAGGTGCGTCGCTGCTACGCCTCGAAGTGGTCCGAGTGGCTCACCGGCGTTCGGCCTGACGGCGACCGCCTCGACGCCATTGGCGGCATGGCCGACGACACCGCCCTTTCCCTCCGCGAGATCGTCTTGCGCACCGTGACGTCGCCATGGTTTCTCACGCGCGCCGCCGAAAAGGTTCAACCATGACCCGCCTGCCGCACGGTCTCGTCGTCAACCGGGGGCGCCGCCGCTTCCTCGCTGGCAGTGCTGGTCTGTTGGCCCTGCCGTTTTTGGAGTCGCTCAGCGCCCGCGCTCAGTCGACGACCTTCGTGCCGGCGGCCGGTATGCCGCAGCGCTTGCTGGTCTTTTTTCACGGCCACGGCACGATCATGGAGGCGTTTGTCCCCCGTGCGGACTTCACCCACGGCGAGGTTCTTCGACCCGTCGTCGACGCGGGCCTCGCGTCGAAGATGCTGGTCGTCACCGGCGTGAATTCGAAGGTCCAAAGCGGTCACGGCGGCACGCCGTCGCTGCTCACCTGCGTGCCGACGATCGCCAACGAGTACGGCATCACCCACGCTTCGGGGCCCTCGATCGATCACGTGATCGCGCGCCACATGCAGGCCGGGGGCTTGCCGCGCCGCCTCGACCTGGGCCTGCACAACAACAGCACCAACCCCGACGCCAACGGCAGCGACGGCACCGGCGTTTTTTGGAGTGGCGAAGACGCCAACATCCCCGCCCTGCTGCACCCCGGCGCCGCCTTCAGCCGCGCGTTTCCGCCAGCCCCCGATGCCGCCGCCGCTGCCGCAGGTGCGGCCGCTCGGGCCCGTCGCCGCAGTGTCCTCGACGGGGCGCTTGGACAGTTCGCGCGCCTGCGGGAACGGGTCTCCGCTGGTGACCGCGTGCGCCTCGACCGCCACGCGGAATCGCTGTTTGAGCTGCAGCAGGCCATCGAGCAGCCGTCGCAAAACACCTGTGCAACCCCAACGTTTTCGCCGTCGGCCGCCGACCACGCGCGTGCTGGTGAGTCGTTGGTCGACATCCTGGCACTGGCCGCCGCCTGCAACGTCGCCGATGTCGGCACGCTCACCATGTTCGACATCGAGGAGGCTGGTTGGGGCCATGCGGCAAACGCCGAACTCACCTCGGCGTTTGCCGGCGAGAACTACCATGGTGCCTGGCACAAGGCCTCAGACCAGCGCCTGGCCGTGGCGCGCCAGGGCTTCACCGCCGTCAACGCCTTCTACGGCCGTCTCTTTGCGCGTCTGCTGCAGCGGCTCGACGAGGTCGACGAGGGCGACGGCACAGCACTCGACC
Source organism: Myxococcota bacterium (assembly GCA_044349155.1). Classification (GTDB taxonomy): domain Bacteria; phylum Myxococcota; class UBA727; order UBA727; family VGSZ01; genus VGSZ01. Next base: position 14,287 of record JBIKRQ010000106.1, on the reverse strand, counting down.
ACACGATGGTGTTGTGGATCAGCGACTTCGGCCACGGCGGCGGCCACGCCTCCGACAACCTCCCCATCGTCATCGCTGGCAACGCTGGTGGGGCTCCCCTGGGCCGCCACGTCAACTACGCCGACAACCCGACAGAGCCCTACGGCGACAGCAGCCAACCGGGCAACCACAACCTGTGTGTGACCCTGCAGCAAGCCTTCGGCATCGAGAGCGACAGCTTTGGCAACCGCCAGGACGTGGCGCAGCAGGTCTCGGCGGGCCCGCTCACGCTCTAAAAACCGCAAAGCCGGGTGCTGGAGACTGATGACCGTCTGGTCCTACCGATGGCGTTCTGCCGTGCGCCGCCTGCGCTTCGTTTCAGTGGCGGTGTTGTTCCTCGTCCTCGCTTCCAACGACGCCCTCGCCGCGAAAAAGAAGAAGGCCTCCCGGCAGTTGGTGGTCGCGGTGCTCACCGTCGACGGCGAGGGGGCGCTCCGCGGCAAGCTCGAGCAGGACATCGACGGTTTTGAGGGCGTGAGCGTGGTTTCCAGCAACGCCATGGTTATCCCCGTCAACGGCGGATGGGAGCCCGGCGCGGTGTCGAAGCTGATGAAGCGCGGCAACGCCGCCGTGTTGGTGCGCATCGAACGCCGCCCTGGTGCTGTGCTGCGGGATGCGTTCGTGGTCATCGCCTATGGTGCCGACGGTGCGGCGCGGTTTTATGATGAGGCTCCGCCCGCTGAGAACATCGACGACGTGGCGCGGCGCATTCTCGAGGGGCTGAAGCCAGCGCTTGAGGGCTGGAGCAGAAGCAAGCCGCTCACGGTGCCGCCGCCGAGGCAATGGCCCACGCCCGAGCCCACACCGCCGCCCGTTGCCAACGAAACGCCGCCGGCCGTCGCTGAGCCTGCACCCGTCATCGCGGCACCGCGAACGCTGTGGCACCACATGGCCGTGTCGACGTACTTCGATGGCGGCACGTGGCAGTACACCCTCGACGGCCCCGAGGGCCTCGACCAGGTCGTTGGCACCACGTTTTTCCCGGGCGTGGGCGCGCGCGTCGACGTCTGGCCGCTGTCGTTCGTTGGCATCGACGGCCATGCCCGCGTCAGCCTCGTCAACTTCGTGATCAGCAATGCTGACGACATCAAGCTCGAGCCTGGCAGCTTCACGACCTGGCAGATCGACACCGGGCTGTTTTTGAAGGCCCGCTACCTCGTCGAACTCGAGGGCGTCGGCTTCGGCATCGGCGGCCGGGTCGGCTACCGCTACCAGGGGGCCACCAACGCGCCTCAGGACATCCCCCATGCCGACAACACGGGTCGGGTGCCGCTGACCCTCGTGCCGGGCTTCGACGTGCATGCGTTGGCGGTCGGCGCCGAAGTGTATGTGCCGGTGATTCTGGCGGGCCGCCGCCTGGAGATCGATGTGCGCGCCGAAGCGCTCCCGGTGACCCTCTACGCCGAAAAGCCCGACGCCCCCGGCGAGAACAGCTCGGCCTTTGGCGTCTCCGCCGGCGTCGACGTCCGCTACGACCTGCTTGGCGGCTTTTTTCTCGAACTGGGCGGCGGCGCCACCGGGATGAGCGCGACCTTCGAAGGGACGGGCGACCGCGTACGCCTCTCGGACGTGGCCGACGAAACCGAAGCCTACCAGGGTGGCGGCGTCCTCAACTGGAGCGCCAGCTTCCGTGGTGGCCTGGGCTTCATGTACTGAGGCACGGACTCGCCTGACCGGGCACTGTTGTTCTCGTGGCAGCCGACGACTTCGCCGACGTGACATCGTGCAGGCGCACTGCGGCGGCACCTTCGTGCAGCGCTTCGGTTCGGCGTGCACTTCCATGTCCTCGTGCCCGATGGTGCCTTCGTCGCCGACGAAGCGCCCGATGACGGCGACGTGCACAAGCTCCTGATTCGCGCCGGTCGCAAGGTCATCGCGGTGCGGCGGCGATCCTTCGACGAGCACGCGCAAACACATCCTCGACACGCGTGGTGGTGCGACGACGACGACAGCCGACGTCGTGAGGCCGATCGCCTCCAGCGCTCTTGCGTTGAACGATCGTTTTCGTGCCCAGCGCCATGCGTTCAGGGCGTGGTGCTGCGGCGCATGTCGGTCGTGGGCTGCGTCGGTGCGTGTGTGTCATCACCGCGCGCGCCGTTGTCGTTGCGCTCGTCGACGAGCTCGTCGTCGTCGATCGGATCGAAGACGAAGCGTTGACCACCGATCGAGGCGTCGGCCATCAATCCTGCTTTGGTCAGCGCGAGCACCAGCACGCCGTCGGCCCACGGTGGTTCGCTCGCGACGCCCTGATCGAGCAGCGCGAGGTTGGCCCGGGCGCCGAACTCCAACTTCCCTGCGGCGAAGCGCTGAAACGCCGCCTCGTCGCGAAAGAAAATGATCTCGGCATAGCTCTCGGCACCCGCGCCCAGGCCAAGGGTGAGCGCCGTCAGCGACGTCCGCCCAATCAGGCCCTTGCCGCGCTGGTAGACGCCGCCTTCGGCGTAGGCACCACCGACACCAAACGCGCCGCGCGTTACCGAGGGAAACACCACGTATCCCCAGGCCTTGCGGAGCAAGCGCTTCGTGATCGGTTGGCGCTGCTCAAAGGTGGTCACCGTCGTCTCGACAGCGCGTGGATCGACCTCGAAGGTCAGCACCGGCCAGTCCGCAGCGACGAGCAGAGCAAAGGCGAGCAGCGTGTTCATGGCTCAGAGCTTCTCGAAGGTGAACTTCTGACCACCCACCGAAGCATCGGCCATCAGGCCCGCCTTGGTCTGCGCGAGGATCAACACGCCCTCGACGTACGGCGGCTCGCCCGAGATTCCCTTCTCCAAAAAGACCGCGTTGGCGCGGGCAGCGACCTCGAGGCGCCCTTCGACGAAGCGCTCGTAGGCGGCCTTATCCTTGAAGAAGATCACCTGGCTGTAGCTCTCGCCACCAGCACCAAGGCCGATGGTCACCGCCGTCATTGACGTCTTTCCGACGAGCTTGCCGCCCTGGTACATGCCGCCCTCGGCGTACGCACCACCGATACCAAACGCACCACGTGTGACCGTGGGGAAGATGGCGTAGGCATAGGCGCTGGCGAACAGCTTCTTCGACGTGGGTTGCTTCTCCTTGAAGGCCGCAACCGTGGTGTTGACCGCCTTGGTGTCAACCTCAAAGGCGAGCGCCGGCAAGGCACACAGAGCGCACGCAAGGGTCAGGCAACGGAGGAAGGTACGGGTCGACATGGTGTCTTCTCCTGGCAAGTGCCCGCATTAAACAAGCGACTGGCGATCAGCGACAGAACAAAGTCCTGGGATCGCTCCGCGCAGCCCGTGCACGGATCACAGCACCGCCTGATATGTGTTCGACCGCAAGCGGTCGAACGCAAACACGTGGCGCCTCGCTCAGTGTTTGAAGAATCAATGCTCTTCGGGCGCGGAACGCCCGAAAAACGCGCGGCTTGCACCGCGCGTTTCGTGCTCGTTGACGGACCGGCGTGATCAGCGACGACGACGACGCAACAGGATCGCGCCGAGCACGGCCAACACCGACGATGACGACCCGGTCTGCGCGCAGCCGAGGAAGTTCCTGCGGTCGTCGACGAGGTCGACGCAGAAGTTGTACGGCGCGCTCTCGTTGCCGGCGCCATCGATCGCTGTGGCCGCAAAGCACGCCTCGCGCTCCTGCGGGCCGGGCACCTGGAAGGTGACAAACGGGCCTTCCTCGTCGTGAAATGCGACCTGGTGCTCGTCGACGCCTTCGCCGGTGATGTGGATGATGACCATCTCGGGCGTCTGCAGCGGCGCCAACCAGCCGCTCACGTTGAAGCCGAAGCGGTTGTTGTTGAACACCTCGGGATCGTTGTCGTACAGGCCGACGATCCCACCGTTGGTGTTGGTGGGGCCATCGGTGAAGACGGGCGCGTCGTCGTCGACGGGGCCTACGGTCCACGTGTAGGCGGCGTCGCCGCAGCCCTCGCACACGCGCTCGACCGTGATGGTGTCGCCCTGAACGAGGGTCGGCGAGAGCGTGCGAAACGTGCGCGTGTGCATGAAGAACGACGGCTCGGTGGCGACGAGGTCCTCGATGCGGGCGTCGGCGTGGGTCACGAGGAAGCGCGTCGCGCCGCTGACGAGGAGGCGGCCGTTTTCGGGCACGGTCGCGTCGTCGATGGCGACGGGGAAGGCGTCGAAGATGTCGGCCTCTTCGGGCAGGGCGATATCGGCGGCGATCGATGGCGCGAGCAACGGCAACACGAACGCGAGCATGGATGCAGAGATGGTGGAACCCTCGCGCACAGGCTACCCGGCCCGACGCGGAACGCCCGTCTCGACCCGCGATCTCGCCGCGACGAGCACGCTCGTCGCAGTTGTCGTTCACGAGCTCCGGCGGCATGCATCGGTTCCGGTTCCCCTCCCTTCAAAGAGGGCTGAGGGTGAACTCTCTTTCGGCGAAGCGCGTGACCGTCAGCGCCGCCGCCGTCGTCGAGACGTGCTGGCTCTCGATGACCGCAGGAACCTCTTGAGCGAGTTCGTCGACACCTGAAATCCCACGATGAGGCCGGCGCCGTCACGATGTCATTGACCTCGACACACGCGCTCGCGACCGTGCGGCATGCCAACCCCAGATCGTACCGCCGACATCCTCGAGGGCTGTCGGGACGTGCTCTTTCTGCCCGACGGCGTCGCCGGCGTGACCGTGGTCCGCGCCAGCCGGCACGTCGGCAGCGGGACCTTCACGGCCATCGCTGAGCTACGGCTGCGCGAGCAGGGAGACCTCCTTTTCGACATCGCCTGGAACCTGCACGGGTTTCATGTCCTGGAGCTCACCGAAAACGGTGTGCCGCCCGACACCACCGTGACCATCGGCGGCGGCGCGGCACTCATGCTCTCCGAAGACATCGACATCGCCGTCGTCGTCCGCGACCGCACCATGACCTGTGCGCTCTGCGCCCGAGGTGGTGAGGCGCGCGACTTCGCCGTTGTGCTGAGGGCCTTCGACGTCGCGCGCGACGACCTTCCGGCTGAGGTCGAAGGGCTGATCGACGACGTGTCACTCGTGGCCACGACACCCTGGTCTGACGACATTGCTGCCGACGACGTTGTGACAACGCAGGCCGGTCCGTCGCTACCACGCGACGTGGCGGCGTTCCTGACGAACCCACCCGCGCGACCGCCATTCGATCTGCTCACATCGTCGTTCGAGCGAGACGCTGCTGCCGACGCCATCGCCGAATTCTTTGAGACCGATGTTGAAGAGATACCGATGGTGTTTGCGCAGGAGGGCACCGGCGACTGCTGGGTCATCCTCGACGACCTCGACGACCCGACCGTGGGGCTGCTCGGGCCCGATGGTCGCGGCGAGCCGATCGCGCCGTTCAGCCAGTGGGTCAAAGCGGTGCTCCTGCTGAGCGACGCCGAGGAAGCCCAGCAGCGGGGTGTGGCCTTCGATGTTGCCGCGTTGCGCACACGGCTCACCCAGGAAGCGCCAGACGTGTTCGGCGCCAGCATCGACATGAAGGTTGCGTTCGCAAACCTTGCTTGAGCCAGGTGACCGCTTGCGGTCGAATTCGACCGCTTGCGGTCGAATTCGTATTGATGTTCATGGGGTTGGCGGCATGCCAACTCCATGAATTCATATTGATATTCGAACCTTTGGCGAAGCGCCAACGGACAAGCAACTGCGCGAAGCAGTCAGGGGTTCACGGCGTTCTTCGATGTCGCCGCACAGACCTCGAAGATGCGCGTGAGGGGATCGCGGCAAATCGATCCCGTGCCGGCGTCGGTCAGGTTCGGGCCGACGAGGTTCACGCTGACTGCGTCGATGGTCACGTTGTTCACGGCGGCGATCTCATAGACCACAGCGTCGAGGAGGCGGTCGGCGGCGTTGTCCCACAGGGCGACGGCGTCGGGGCCGTTTTGCAGATCGTTGGCGGTGAATTGGTACAGGCCGATGCCGCCGGGCGGCAGGGTACCGCTGCCGACGATGCGCCGGCCGAGGGTGCCAGTGAGGCCGTCGACGAAGATGACGTCGACGGTGGCGAGGTCGACGGCGTCGTTGCCGAGGTTGATCACTTCGACCCATTCGTCGGTGTCGGCGTTGAGGTTGTCGTAGTCGACTTCGTTGATGACGAGGCCGAGACCGGTGAGGGGCGTGAAGCCGTCGAAGTGGATGAAGCGGCCGAGGTCGTCGAGCGCGTTGCCGAAGACATCACGCACGCCGACGACGGCTTCGATGGTGTAGTCGGTGCCGCTGTCTTGCACGTCGGTCTCCAGCACCACGGTCTTGCCGTCGACGACGACGTCGAACACGCCGAGGGGCGCATCGGGATCGTTGATGAAGGCGTCGAAGTCGGCCGTTGCTGCGTCGAGACCGCGGCTGAGGGTGAGGGCCACGTGGGTGGCATCGACGGCGACGGCCGAGACGATGCTGGCGTCGCAGCCACTCACGGCTGTCACTTGATTGAGTTCCCACGCCGTGACCTGCGCCTCGTGGGCGGCGAAGAAGGCGTGGCCCAGCGGGCTTTCGACGGTGACGACGCAGCCTTCAACGAGGCCGGCGACGTCGAAGACGTCGGGAGCGACGCGCAGGGTGATGCCGCTGCTCACGGCAGCGGTGGCGGCGTTGCCTTTGCGGAAGCCGGCGCCGGCGCCGCGGGTGACGTCTTCGAGCAGCGTCACCGTTGTGCGCTGCAGTTCGCTCTCGCGATCGGCGATGCCGGTGACCAGACCAGTGTCGTTGCCGAAGTCCTGCACGAGTGCCGGCACATCACCCCGGGCCTCGACGGCGAGGTTCGTGAACGTGGCGATTTCGCGTCGGCCCTCGGAGGTCACCGTGCTCGTGGCGGTGAAGCTGACGAGGTCACCGGTGCTCACGGGTGACGTGGGCGAGCGGACGAAGATCGCCGGGCCGCCTGTGGTCTGCTGCACATAAAAGCCGGCCTGGTTCTCGGCAGCGTCGAAGCCGGGGCGGACGTAGGTCACGACGACATTGCTGACGACGACGCTGATGCTGCCAACGGTGGCGGCGCGGACATCGTCGATGCCGTCGCCGAGGACTCCTTCTCCTTCGCCTTCGCCTTCGCCCTCTCCCTCTCCTTCTCCTTCGCCTTCTCCTTCTCCTTCGCCTTCGCCTTCGCCTTCTCCTTCGCCTTCTCCTTCACCTTCGCCCTCTTCGCCTTCTCCTTCGCCTTCGCCCTCTTCGCTTTCTCCTTCGCCTTCGCCTTCTTCGCCTTCTCCTTCGCCTTCACCTTCTCCTTCGCCTTCGCCTTCGCCTTCTCCTTCGCCCTCTTCGCCTTCGCCTTCGCGGCGGCGTGTTCCTTCGCCTTCGATGGGGGGCACGGCGCAGCCCACAAGGGCGGCTGAGAGCGCAGCGGACATCAGGACGAGGGCGCGAAGCATGGGAAACTCCCTGAAAGGGATCCTGAGCTAGCACCTGGCCACGCCGTCACAACGGCGTCAGGACGACCGGCCACCCGCCTGACCGGGCACAGGCCCACGAACCAGCGGCGACGACGTTCGTTGCCGTCGTTTGCGGCCAGGCGATCCAAGCGGATCCGGGGCGGCGGGCCAGATCTGCTTGAGCTTCAATTGAGACTTGTTAGTCTCAAATGAACCTGAGTCTGGAGGTGTTCGTGGAAGCGCTCCCGTTGCCCGCAAGTCTGAACCTGGCCGAAACGGTCGTCGTGGGCCTCACCTTGCTCACCACGCTGGCCATCTTCGTGGAGATGGCGTTTGACGCCCTGACCCGGCGCGCGCGCAACTGGCGCGAAACGCTGTCGACGGTGATGGTCGCGGTGCCGAACCAACTCGTGTCGTTCACGGTGCTCCCCATCGTCGTTGGTGCGGGGCTGACCGTGGTCTCGCGCTTCGCGGTGGCCGATCTGGGCTTCTCGCCACTGGTGTGGTTGGTCGGCTTTGTGGTGGTCGATTTCACCTACTACTGGGAACACCGGATTGAGCACCGCATGCGGGTGCTGTGGGCTCACCACAGCGTGCACCATTCCAGTATCGACTTCGACTTGTCGACGTCGGCGCGGATTGCGTGGCACGACGGCTTCCTGGCTGTGGTGTATCTCGCGCCTGCCGTATTGTTGGGTTTTCACCCGCTCATGCTGGCGGCCTTGATGAACCTGGTGTTGCTGTATCAGGTGTGGGTGCACACCCAGAAGATCGATCGCGTGCCGCTCATCGAGGGCTGGCTCAACACCCCGGCCGCCCACCGCGCCCACCACGCGAGCAACGCCCCGCTCATCGATCGCAACTACGGTGGCGTGCTCATGATCTGGGACCGGCTGTTTGGCACGTGGGCCGAAGCACCTGCCGACGAGGTCATCCGCTACGGGCTCACCGTCGACACACCGAGCATCAACCCGCTGCACGTGAACTTCGGCGAGTACGTCCACATCGCCCGCCAACTGCGACGCTGCTCGTCGCTGCGCGAGGTCACCTTGACGCTGCTTGGCCCGCCCGAATGGACCCTCGAGCACGGTTTTGCCGCCACGCGAACAGACTCGGCTTGGCGAAAGCTGCCCCTCGCATGACGATGACGACGATGCAGACGACGAAGCGGCCGAAGACGAAGCCACCAGCACAGCCCCTGCGCCTGAGCAGTCGCGACGCGATTCTGGCAGCGGCGATGACCGCACTGCTCAAGAACCCGAGTGCCACGATTGACGACGTCGTCGCTGCTTCGGGCGTCAGCCGCGCCACGGTGTTTCGCCAGTTCCCCACGCGCACCGATCTCGTGCGTGCCGTGGGCGTGTCGGCGCTGGCGGGCCTTGAACGCAGCCTGCAGGAGCTCGAGCACGAACCCGGCGAGCCCAGGCAGCGTCTGCAACGCCTGATGCGGGTGCTGATCGCACACGGTGAGCAGCTGCATTTCGTGATCGTCGCCGTTGAGCTGTACGACGACGCTGATGTGCTCGCCGCCAGCGATGCCCTCGACCGCTACATGGTGCCGGTGTTCGACGATGCGGTGGCCGCTGGCATCCTGCGCGCCGACGTGCCGCGCGCGTGGGTGTGGAGTGTGGTCGACGCCATCATCTTTGCCGCGTGGCACGAGGTGAAGCGGGGCACCCTTTTGCGCGAGCAGGCCGTCGAGCTCGTCGAAGACACGCTGTTGCGTGGCCTTGGCGCCCGCGCGGCAACGGACACCTGACCCGCCGCGGTCCGACGGCAACGGGCATCGACAGCGGCACTTCAACGGGCCAACAGGGCAGCAACTATGTCGAAGTCGCCCGCTCGTCCGTCGTCGCCCACCCCTGCTGCCCCGTCGTCGTCGCGACCGAAGCAGCAGCAGCCGAAAAAGCCCCCGCGCCCCGAGAAGATGCCGCCGTTGCCGGGGCAGAAGCAGCCGGGTGTGGCCAAAGGCACGGTGAAGGGCCCGCCGGCAAAGCCTGCGAAGGGTCCAGCGCAAACGCCAAAGAAGCCGAAGCCGGCCCCTGACGTCGTCATCAAGCGCGCCGATGTGTTGTCGCCCAAGCCTGCGCCGCAGAAGGCAGCGCCAAAGCCGGCCGCGAAGAAGGCCGCGTCGAAGAAGGCACCGCAGAAATCGAACGCGCCGTCGTCGCCGCCGAAGAAGCGCCCGGTGGCTGAGATCCAGTTCGCCAGCGACGAGCTGCTGCACGACGACGAAGACGAACTCGACGACGTTGATGCGCTCGACGGTCTCGACGACGACATGGACGACCTCGACGGCGGTGTTGATGGTCCGATGATCATCGAGATGCCCGCCGCGAACGCGCCGCGTGCACGCAAGCCCACGCGCAAGCCCCTCGCGAATGTGGGCCCGCCGCGCTGCGGAACGATTGCACTGGTGGGTCGTCCGAACGTTGGCAAGTCGTCGCTGCTCAACGCGTTGTTGGGGCAGAAGATCGCCGCCACCACGCACAAGCCGCAGACCACGCGTCGCGCCCTGCGCGGTGTGCTCACCGAGGGCAACACGCAGCTCGTGTTCGTCGACACGCCTGGGTTGCACGAAGAGCACGGCGGGCTGTTCAGCTTCATGCTCGACGAAGCGCTCGATGCGGCCGTCGAGACGAACGTGTTGTGCTTCCTCGTCGAGGCCGACCGCAAACGTCAGGGCATTCACAAAAGCGACGAAGAGGCCCTGCAGCGGTTGTTGCAGCGCGCGCCCACCACGCCGGTGGTGCTGGTGATCAGCAAGATCGACGTGCTCGAAGACAAAGAAGTGCTGCTGCCGTTGCTTTCGGCGTGGAGCGCCAGCGGTCGCTTCGCGGGCTACGTGCCGCTCTCGGCGCACAAGCACGAGAACCTCGAGGGGCTCGTCAAAGAGCTCGCGTCGCTCATGCCGGAAGCGCCGTTTGTGTTTCCGCCCGACAGCCTCACCGACCAGAGCGAGCGCGAGATTGCCGCCGAGCTCATTCGCGAAAAGGTCATGCTCGAGCTGCAGCAGGAGATCCCGTACCGCACCGCGGTGTTGGTCGAGCACTTCGACGAATCGCGCCGTGACGACGACAAAAAGCCTCTCGTGCACATCGCCGCGGTGATTGTGGTCGAGAAGGATTCGCAAAAGTCGATGGTGATCGGCAAAGGCGGCCAACGCATCAAGGTCATCGGTCAGCGCGCGCGCAAAGACCTCGAGCACCTGCTGCAGTGCCAGGTGCACCTCGAGCTGTTTGTGAAGGTCGAGAAGGACTGGACGCAAACGGGCGCTGGGCTGCGCAAGCTCGGCTACAGCCGCACGACCTGAGCGCGACGCGTTCTCTTCCGCGCTTGAACACCGCTGAACAACCGGCGCATCTTCGCCAGGAAGTGCGCGGTGTTTGGTTGATTGACTGGCGTGCAGACGAAGGAGCGCGTGTGTCGACGGAACAGCAGTATCATTGGACGTTTGCTGCGGACGGTGTCGACTGGCACGAACTGTCGAACCTGTACCGCATCGCGCCGCTGGCTGAAAAGCCAGCAGAGAAGCTGAAAGTCGCGTTTCACAACAGCATGTTCAAGTGCTTCGTCTACGTCGACGGGGCGGGCGAACGACCGCAGCTGGTTGGGGCAGGGCGTGCCCTGGCGGACGGCGCTGACTGCTCGTATCTCTGCGATATCGCCGTACACCCAGACCAGCAGGGAAAAGGGCTCGGCAAAGCCATCGTGCAGCATCTGATGGATGCCTCAAAAGGGCATCGCAAAATAATTCTGTATGCTTCGGCCGGGAAAGAGGGCCTGTATTCGAAGTTTGGCTTTGCACGGATGAAGACCGCGATGGCGAACTTCGGCGAGCATCAAGAATCCGCCAGAAGTCGCGGCCTGATCGACTGAAGCGTTCATGCGTTGAAGCGCTCAGCGGGCGGTGCCGAGGTTGGCCACCGCGGCCATCGCCTCGTCGAGCAACACGTCGATCGCGCGCCCGTTGCTGGCTTGTGCAGCACGCGCTGCAGCAAGGCAGGCAAACGCCGCACCGACGATGGCGATGGGGCCGACGTCGTCGTTGGCTTCGGCCCGCGCGCACGCCAGCGCGCCCACCTCGGCCTGCATGCGGCTCACGCGGTGCAGGTAGGCCGCGTGCAGGGCCGGCGTACTGGCCACCACCCGCTCCATCTCGACCGCGCGTGAGGCGTGGGCGCTGTCGGCGAAGTAGCCGACAACGCCGTCGAACATGTGCCGCAGCGACGTCCACAACGGCTCGCTCACCGGGCGCTCCTGCAACCGTCGCAGGAGTTCTTCGCCGAGCAGGTCGTACTTGCCGAGCACCAGCTCTTCTTTGTTCGCGAAGTAGCGAAAGAAGCTGCGCTTGCTCATGCCCGCGGCCGCCGCGATTTCGTCGACGGTGGTGGCCTCGTAGCCGCGCTCGACAAACAGACCTTGAGCCAGCTCGACCAGCTCGGCCTGCACCGCGCGGCGGCTGCGTTCTCGCAGGGTGTCGTGACGCGTTTCCATCAGATCCGACTATAGCCAGATCTGAAGTTGACACCAAGTGCCATGATTGGCATCAAATGACCAGAGCGGCAGAGAGTGACGCCGCCGGAGGTCCACATGTCGAAAATCTGGTTCATCACGGGTGCTGGTCGCGGTTTGGGTCGCGAGTTCGTCAAGGCAGCCCTCGAGCGCGGCGACAGCGTGGCGGCCACCGCGCGCGACACCGCAGCCCTGGCCGACCTCGCCAGTGCGTTCCCCACGCTGCTGGTGCTCCCCCTCGACGTCACCAAACGCGACGACTGCTTCGCGGCGGTGAAGCAGGCCCACGAGCGCTTCGGTCGCCTTGATGTCGTCGTGAACAACGCGGGCTACGGCCTGTTCGGCGCGGTCGAAGAAATCACGCCGGCGCAGGTGCAGCAGCAGCTCGACGTCAACCTGTTTGGCGTGCTGCACGTGACCCAGGCGGTGCTGCCGATTCTGCGCGCGCAGGGGGCAGGGCACATCGTGCAGATTTCCACGATCGGCGGCGTTGCCGCGTTCCCGCTGCTTGGCGGCTACCACGCGTCGAAGTGGGCCCTCGAAGGGTTGAGCGAGTCGCTCGCGCAGGAAGTGGCGTCGTTCGGGATCAAGGTCACCCTCGTTGAGCCTGGTCCGCTTGGCACCGACTGGGCCGGCAGCAGCGCTGTGCATGCAGCGCCGCAGCCGCAGTACGCGTCGGTGCGCGAAGCCAGCGCTGCACAGGGCAAGCAGATGCCGCCCTCGTTCATCGGTGAGGCTGCGGCCGCGGGTCGAGCACTGCTCAAGCTCGTCGACGCCGAGTCACCGCCGTTGCGCGCCTTCTTCGGCACCATGCCCACCATGATTGCACCGCAGGTCTACAAAGACCGCCTCGCGACGTGGGAAGCGTGGAAGCCCCTCGCCATCGAAGCCAACGGCCACCAGGGAGGTTGAGCCATGTCGGATACACCCATCGCCGTCGTCGTCGTCAGCGCGCTGTTGGCGTTGCTGTTGTTTGCCACCAGCAGCGGCAAGCTCGCGGGTGCCAAAGCCTCACTGCAGATTCGCGACGCGCTGTCGCTGTCGGCGGGCCAGTGGCGCTTGATCGGTGCCATCGAGTTGCCCATCGCCATCGCCCTCGTCGTGGGCGTGTGGGTGCATCCGGTGGGCCTCGCGGCGCGTGCCGGCGTGTGCGCGCTCATGCTGGGGGCGATCGCTGCTCGCGTGCGGGCAGGTGGCGAACAGCGCAACGCCGGCGTCGCGTTTGACGTCGTGGTGCTCGTGCTGGCCGCAGCGTCGTTGTTCGCTTGAGGTTCGGGTCGATCGGCGGGGAACGTTCCCCGCCCGCCTCTCAAAACTCGCCTCGGCGACAAAACCGCACAGCCGGTTCTCTTCGAGGCTCGTCTCTCATTTCAGGAGTCGCTCATGGGCCATTGGACTGCAGCAGATACTCCCGACCAAACCGGTCGCATCGTCGTCGTCACCGGTGCCAACAGTGGCATTGGCTATGAGGCCGTACGGGCGCTCGCGGCGCGTGGTGCGCAGGTCACCCTGGCGTGTCGCAGCCGCGAACGCGGTGAAGAGGCCGTTGCGCGCTTGAAGGCAGCAGTGCACAACGCCAGGGTCACCTTCGCCGTACTCGACCTCGCCGACCTGCGCAGCGTTGAAGCGTTCGCGAAGCAGTTCAGCGCCGAGCACGAGCGCCTCGACGTGCTCATCAACAACGCCGGCGTGATGACGCCGCCCGAGGGCCGCACGACCCAGGGCTTCGAGTTGCAGATCGGCGTGAACCACCTTGGCCACTTCGCACTCACGGCCCAGCTGCTGCCGCTGCTCAACCGCGGGCACGAGGCGCGTGTCGTTGTGCTGTCGAGCATTGCCGCCAACATGGGCACGATCGACGTCGACGACCTCAACTTCGCCAGGCGCGGCTACGACGCCAGCAAGGCCTATGGTCAAAGCAAGCTCGCGAACCTGCTGCATGCGCGCGAGTTGCAGCGACGTCTGACGGCGAGCGGATCGACGGTGAAGGTGGTGGCGGCGCACCCCGGCTGGACCGCAACGGAACTCCAGCGTCATGGCGGTGCGGTGATGCAGCTGCTCAACAAGGTGGTGCCCATGCAAGCGCCGCAAGGAGCACTGCCAACGTTGCGCGCGGCCACCGATCCAACCGCACAAGCCCTCGACTACTTCGGTCCCGACGGCCTGTTTCAAATCCGTGGCTATCCGCAGCGCACGCCGATGACGAAAGCCGCCATCGACGACGTCATGGGCCAGAAACTGTGGCAGCTGAGTGAAACCATGACCGGTGTCGCTGTGCGCTAGCAGGTTGCTGAAAAATGGCGCTTTGGGCGCGACGATGACGTCGTCAAACTTGTGTTCGACGACGTCATTGCCGTTTCGGCGCTCGATTTCGTGCCTCTCGGCTCGTTCGCTGTTGTCTATGC
>JBIKRQ010000472.1:0-4633 GCA_044349155.1 Myxococcota bacterium | reverse complement strand
AGTTGCGCTCCCCGCTTCCTTCACGCCGGCCTCGCGGTCCGACGCTCTGCGGTTCGCTTCGCTCGCTGTGACCAGCTCACGGGTGGACTTTCACCTCCAAGATCGCGCCCATGCCGGGCGCACAAACAAAACGGGCGCCAGGGCGCCCGTGATGAAGCCGTCAAGCAGGAGACGAGGTCAGACCTCGATCCAGCTCAAATCGCCCTGACCTTCACGAACCACCACCGGATACGGCCCAGTGAGATCGACCACCGACGACGGAGGCGCATCGATGTGCTCGCCGTCGAGGATGATGTCGAGGCCGTGGCCCAGGTGCAGGCTGATGTCGTCAGCGTTGTGCAGGGTTTTGTTTTCGACGGTGGCCGACGTGGAGATGATCGGCTTCGCGAACGCCCGCGCCAACGCCAACGTGACGGGATGGTTCGGCACGCGAATGCCCACCGTTTTGCGCTTGCTCTGCAGCATGCGCGGCACCTCGGGGGTGGCCCGCAGGATGAACGTGTAGGGGCCCGGCAGCAGGCGCTTCATGATCCGGTAGGCCTCGTTCTCGACGACGGCGTAGCGGGCGATGTCGCTGAGGTCGGGGCAGATGAAGCTGAAGAGGTGGTCCTTCTTCAAGCCTTTGACGAGCTCGATGCGCTCGATGGCCTTCTTCTCAAAAATGCTGCAGCCGATGCCGTAGGTGGTGTCGGTCGGGTAGGCGATGACGCCACCGCGCTCGAGGATGTCGACGGCGCGCGCAATCTTGCGCGGCTCGGGGAAATCCTTGTTGATGGCAATGCGAAGGCAGGTCGAATGGGCCATGGGTCTCGGCGTCTGCCACCGTGTCCGGTGGGGCGCAACCTGCGGACACCCGCCAGTGCCCTCCAGCACCGAAACGTTCCAACCTGGAGCGTCCCACCGTTCGCCTCGGCGACACACCGCAAGCCGGCTTCTCTCCAAGGCTGCAGCTCGTTCCCTGCGTCGACACGCCCAAAACGGCCCACCCATCGACAACGATGCCGCGCCCCGCTCAGAGTCACAGGGCCCATAGCCGGCTGGCTGCGGGTGCCTACAGCTCACCAATGACGACGGAACATCCCGCCATGCCCGATCCGGCCTCCCCGCCCCCGCCCGCACCCGGCGAGCCCGAATCGGGCACCGACACCACCGAGCGCGCGAGCTTCACCCTCGACACCACCGGCGCCACCGCTGCCGCAGCGCTCGGCAAGCTGCGCGACAACGTCGAGTACTGGGTCAGCCGCGGCCGCTACAACAAGGTGCGCATCAAGCGAAACGGCAAGGCCGTGCTCCCCGACATCCCCGTCGGCGCCTTGTTCGCCGTCGAGGCCGCCACGTTTTTTTGGACCGGCCTGTTGCGCGCCGCCCTCGTCAACGTCGTGGGCCGGGCGTTCTTCGAGGTCGAGCTGATCAGCGACGCCGAAGACCACTACAAAAAGGGCCTCGAGCAATTCCTCGCGGGCGACCTGAAAGACGCCGAGGTGCTGTTCGAAAAAGCCCTCGAGGTCGACAGCCGCTTCGCCCGTGCCCACCTGCAAATGGGCGTGCTGCGCAAAATGCAGGGCCGCCTCGACGACGCCACCATGCACTTCAACAAAGTGGTCGAGCTCGACCCACGCTCCGACGCCGGCAAGGAATCGGTGCTGCACCTCAAAAAGCTCGCCGAGCGCCAGCAGGCCAGGAAGCCCTCCTGACGACGGAGGCGACCGCGCCGCCCGCGACTGCTACGGTGCGCCCATGCGTGCCCCGTCGTTGCTTGCCGTCGCTGTTGCTGCCCTGCTGTCGTCGTTGACGCTGTCGACGTCGTGCACGCCCCCACCTGTCGTTGAAGGCGAAGGCGAAGGCGAAGAAGGCGAGGGCGAAGGCGAAGGAGAACCCGGCGAGGGCGAGGGCGAAGGCGAAGGAGAACCCGGCGAGGGCGAGGGCGAGGGCGAAGGCGAAGGTGGCGGCATCGGCAGCACCTGCTTCCGCGACGCGGCCTGCGCGGGCACCAGCATCTGTCGCTTCGCCGATCCCGACGGCGACGGCTTTGTCTCCGACGGCACCTGCGAAGCCCCACGCGGCGGCTTGTCGACGGGCAGCGCGTGCGCCACCGGCGATGTCTGCGAACGCGGCGTGTGCACGGGCGGGTTGTGCGCCGCCCTGTGTCTTGAAGACGGCGACTGCCCAGCAGCGATGGCCTGTCAGGTGACGTCGTTCTCGTTTGGCGCCGACGGCGGCGGCACCGCCGAAATCTGCGTGGCGGCACCGAACGTGGCGCCGGTGGCGTGCGTCGACGACAGCGTCTGCCTCGAGACCAACCGCGTGTGCAACGACGTCGTGGGCGATGGCGAACTCTCGCTGCAGTGTGGGTTCCCGGGCACGGGAGCAGCGTTGGGCGAAGGCTGCACCTCGACGAGCCTGGCCGACCGCGACGCCTGCGCCACGGGGCTGTGCGATGGCGAGGTCACCGGCATGTGCACACGTGCCTGCAGCAGCAACGTCGACTGTGCGCAGGGGCTGGTGTGTTCGGGGCCGTTGTTTTCGAACATCGACGGCGGCTTCTGCGCCGACCCCTGCATCAAAAACAGCCAGTGCCCAAGCGGACGCACCTGCCAGTTGCGCGACAGCGTCGACAACAGCCGCTTCGACACCATCTGTGCTGAGCAAGCCGGCACGCTGGCCCCGGGCACGCCGACCACCAACGGCCGCGAGTGCCCCACCGCCCTGCTCATCGACGGCGTGTGCAGCGAGCTATGCATCAACAACAGCGACTGCCCCGCCGCCCTGCCCGTGTGCTCCGAGGTCACGTTCGCGCAGCCCGGCCGCGAGCAACAGACGATCAAAGCCTGCACCGCCACCTGAGCGGGCGCTTCGTCGACGACGAGGGCGATCTTCACCGCGAACGAGCTGGCGCGAAGAACGCTGCGTCGAGTCGGTCGTTGTTGTTGTTGTCCTCCAGGCTTTGGCGGGCCCACCCGCGCAGTCCACGGTGCAGCACCGCTGCCACGACGAGGACAACGACGGGGGGAACGATGAAGATGATGCCCGGGCACACAGCGCCGGCGACTGTTGCTGCCGACACCGACGTCGTCGCGAAGTCGCCGTCGAGCCAGGCGTTGGCCGAGCGCCGCAGATGAAACAGCATGAGCAGATGGGGCAGCGCCGTCGTGATGACAGCGAGCCGCAGGTACGCGGGGAGCTGGTTCGCGCTGACAGCGAGAACCATGAAGCAGGCGTGGCCGAGCAGGGGTACGACGAGGCCGACCGCCATCACGACCAGCATGATGCTGTGACGTCGCAGCTGCTCTTGAGCATCGTCGTCGTCGGGAATCCTCAGGGGCAGCCGCCGCGCCACGGCCGCCGCGAGGCCCGCCAGCCCAACACTCAACAGCAAGCCGGCCCACAGCGTGGTGCCGCCGCCACGGATGCGCACGAGGCGCACTGAGCCTCGAGGCGAAACCTGGCTCGCCGAGGACGCGGCCGTCGGGTGCGTGAAGACCACGATACGCCCGGTGCGCGTGCACACCGCTTCCTCGTCGGTGACGTCGTCGGTGGCCGCGTCAACGTTCGGGCCGTCCAGACAGCCATCCTCGCCCCGGGCGACCAGCCTGGAAGCGAAGAAGTGCAGGTGCACAGCGGGCGTGTCCCGGCGCAGCAAGACCTCACCGCTGTCGTCGACGACGATGCCATCGAGACGGTGTCGAGCCCCGTCTCCCCACAGGACGTGGCCATTGGGGGTGCGGACCGTGAGCATCGGAAACAGGCTCTTCGTCGTCGACAAGGCGGCGGCGGGCCCCCTCGGGTCGACCGTCATCACCTGCCCATCGTGGTGCGAAAGCGTGAACCCCAGGGGCGTTGCTTCCGTCCAGCGCCCGGCCTCGTCGACCGCGATGGCGACGACAGCGGCGATGGTCAGCATCACAGCGAAGGCAACGTGACCACGCTGCCGGGCGATGACCGCCGCCGGCGTGATGCTGAGACCCGGTGCGGCCGAGGACGCTGGTTGCAGTGTGCCCATCAGCACACGGTAGAAGCCGCCAGCGGTCCGCCAAGAAAGTCGTCAACCCTCCGAAAGAACGACTGTTTCCGCGTCTGATCAACCAAGCACGAAGCAGCGACAGCGCACGAACACCAAGCACGAAGCGGCGACAGCGCACGAAACACCGAGCGAGCGCCAAGCAGCGACAGCGCACGAAACACCGAGCACAAGCAGCGACGACGCACGACGTGGGCCGGAGGGGCGCCTGGCCGATGCACTTTGAACCAGGAGGCGCCAGCCTCTCTGCCAACGCAGAAGTGTTCGCCGCCGACGCTCAAAGTGCACGGGGAGCGACGCACAGACCACAAAAAGCGCGGGGGGTTGTCAGGGGGCGCAGCGCGAGCGCCCCCTGACTCGCGCCGAAGGCGTAGCGCAAAGCTCGAGTGCACTGATCGCCCACAATCGCCTGACGCCGAACGGTGAAGCGCCAACGGGAGCGACGACAGCGACGACAGCGCCAACGGGAGCGACGACAGCGACGACAGCGACGACAGCGACGACAGCGCCAACGGGAGCGACGACAGCGACGACAGCGACGACAGCGACGACAGCGACGACAGCGACGACAGCGACGACAGCGACGACAGCGACGACAGCGACGACAGCGACGAC
>JBIKRQ010000105.1:0-17425 GCA_044349155.1 Myxococcota bacterium | reverse complement strand
CCTTCCCAGGCGGCATCGGCTTCGAACGCGTCGACGAGCAACTTGCCGCGGCCTTCGAGCGGACCACCGCGCTTCAACAGGGCTCGCACCGACTCGGGAGACTGCTCGTAGCGCGCGTGAATCTCTTCAAGCGACGCCAACCGCGACCGACGCTTCTGCAGTTCGCTGCGCGCATCGTCGGCGGTGCGCTGTGCTTTCTGCAACGCCTGCTTCTGCTCAGCGATCGCATCGGTGGCTTGCTTGCGTTCAAGTTCGGCCGCGGTCTTTTCCGCATCGACCGAGACGCGTTCACCGTCGTGCGACTGCATCGCCTCGAACAAGCGATCGAGCTCGTCGACGAGGGGAGCGCGCTCCTGCGCCACCACCTCTTTGCGCTTTTCCATGTCCTCAAGCGACGTCTTGAGGTTGTGCACGTCGGCACCAAGCTTCGCAGCACGCGTCGACGTCTCGATCACCTGCTTGCGCAACGACTCAACCGCAGCGCCCTCTGCCGTGCGGCGTTGCTTGTGCTCGTCGAGGTCGGCGATGGCGCTTTCGAGGCTGCCACCGTCGTTTTGCGCTTCGGAAAACAGCGTGCGCTGGGTCTGCAGCAATTCGCTCTTGATGCCTTCGACGATCGCGCGCTGTTCGCGGATCTTCTCAACATCTTGTGCCGCGTCGTCGTCGCGCTTCTTGCTCGCCTCGTAGCTGGTGCGTGCGTGCTCGGCGGACTGTTCGTTCAGCGCCAGCTGCGCATCGATCTCGTACAGGCGCGCCTGCTTGTCGCCGATCACGCGCTCGTCGTCGTGCAGCACGCGGCGTGCTTCTTCGATCACGGTATCGAGGGCCGCCACGCGCTCAACCTCGTGGCGCAGCGCTTCGCCCACACCAACAAGGCTCACGCGGTCGAAAGCAGCCGCGTTGGTGAGTTCAAAAAAGCGCAGCGTGGCGACGTGGAGTTCAATCTCGCGCACCTCGGCCTTGAGCTCTTTGTACTTCTCGGCCTTCTTCGCCTGCCGACGCAGCGAGCCCAAACGCCGACCGATTTCCTTCGTGACGTCGTCGATGCGCTGCAGGTTCTGCCGCGTCGACTCCATCTTGCGCGTCGCCTGCTCTTTGCGCGCCTTGTACTTGGTGATGCCTGCGGCCTCCTCGATGATCTTGCGCCGCTCCTCGGGCTTGGCGCGCATGATGTCGCTGACCTGCCCCTGGCTGATGATCGAGTACGCGCGCGTTCCGAGGCCCGTGCCCAAAAACAAGTCCTGCACGTCCTTGAGGCGGCACGGCGTTTTGTTGATTTCGTAGTCGCTGTCGCCGTCACGGTAGAGGCGCCGCGTGATCTGGATTTCTGCGTGGTGCGCGTAGTCGGCGGGCACGCCGCGGCCGTCGTTGTCGAAGGCGAGAGTCACTTCGGCCATGCCCATCGGGCCGCGCACGTCGGAGCCGTTGAAAATCACGTCCTGCATCGAGCCACCGCGCAACACGCGCGCGCTCTGCTCGCCCATCGCCCAGCGGATGGCGTCGACGATGTTGGACTTGCCGCAGCCGTTGGGGCCCACCACGCCCGTGATGCCCTGACCGAAGCGGATGCTCGTCCGGTCGGCGAAGGACTTGAAACCCGTGATGTCGAGGCGCTGGATTTTCACTGCTGCTCCGTCGGCGGTGGCGTCGTCTGCCCCCCACTGCGCAGGGAAGCAACCCAGACACACCGCTTTCGTGCATGCAAAATGCCGCGCGTTTACAAAGTGTTACGCAACTGTCAGCACGATTGACATGGAGCCAACAATCCGCATTGCAGCGACAGCAAACGGCGCTGTCCGCGTCGTCACGATCGACAACGAGCCCCGGCGCAACGCGCTCACGCCTTCAATGCTCGCGTCCCTTGCCGCGGCGATGTCCGTCGACGAGCAGGTCCGCGTCGTCGTGCTGCAGGGTGCGGGTGCCACGTTCTCGGCGGGTTTTGATCTGCGCGCCATCGACGACGAACACGACCGTGGCGTCGACCCGATCGGCGTTGCTGCTGCAGCCATCGCGGCGTGCGCGGTCCCCGTAGTCGCCGCGGTCGACGGCGCCTGCTTCGGCGGAGCCGTCGAGCTGTTGGCCGCGTGCCACATCCGCCTGTGTGCATCGTCGACGACGTTCGCGGTGCCGGCGGTACGCCTCGGCCTCGTCTACCCCGTCGGTGGCCTGCGCCGTTTTCGCCGCGTGCTGGGCACAAACGCCGAGCGGGTGCTGCTGCTGGGGCGCCCGTTTGGCGCCGCACAAGCCGCCACGTGGGGCCTGATTCACGACGTCGTTGGCGCCGACAGCGCCGTGCGCGAAGCCGCCATGGCCATGGCCCTCGACCTCGCCGGAGCGGCTCCGCTTGCCGTGCGTGGCTCGCTGCAGGCGTTGCGTGCGATCGATGCAGGTGCAGCCGACGTCGTCGTCGAAAGCCACCGCAGCGCCGCCCTCGCCTCTGCCGACCTGCGCGAAGGCGTGCGTGCGGCGAATGAAAAACGGCCCCCGAAATTCGAGGGCCGCTGAGGGACGCTCAGGACGCTGCTGGCTCAGCGCACGCCAGGCGTCGGCATGCCCGGGGCGTCTGCCGCGATCGACCATTGTGAGAGGTCGAACGTCGTCGTCCCCGACACCACGCTGGCGTTGCGCTTGGCGATGCTGTCGAGGAATTCCCAGGGCTGGCCCGTGCCATCCACGCCGACGACCCCGAAGACGTCAACGGCCGCGCCGCCGTTCGCGAGTTCGAACACGTCGTCGCCATTGGCGTTGATCACACCGGCCGAGACCTGATTTGAGGCCACACCAGCAAACACGCCCGCGAAGTTCGCGGCGTTGTTGACGACGAGGAACGTGCCGCACGATGGAATCGTGCCGCTCAGCGTGACCTGCTGCGAGATCGTGCTCGAACCGTTTGAGTACAGACGCAGCGAGAACGTCGACAGGTCCACGGCCGCACCACTCGCGTTGAAGAGTTCAACGAAGCGGCCATTCGACGCGACCGGGTCAGCAACTTCAGAGATGAAGACGCCACCGCCGACAGCAGGGCACCCCTGCGCGGGTCGAAAGCCCGTGAACGTCGCCGTGCTTGCGTCTTCGTCAAAGAGGCTGCCGAACACGTCGAGCACCCGGGTCGACACCTCGACGGTGTACGCCGTGTCAGGGGTCTGCGGCGCTGTCGTCAGCGTAACGATGTTGCCGGTCGCCACGGCAGCGCTCACCGCGAGGCCAGCGATGCTGAAGCCGGCGCCGTCCGCGGCCACCGTCGACGCATCGACGGCGCGGTCGAAGGTCACCTGGACCGTCGTTGCGTCGAGGGCGGTGGCGGTTTCAACAGATGCAAGACACTGGTCAACAGCGACGATCTGGCTGAGATCCCAGGCGGTGACCTGCACCTCGTCGCCAAAGCGCCCCAGTGGGGATTCAACCGTCACAATGCACCCAGACCGCAGCCCGGCCGCAGTGGCGTTGAAGTGGCGAAACGTCGGCGTGGTGCCACCCGCTGTCGAGGCCGCACCTTTGCGCGCGCCACCGGAGTTCGCCGTCGGATCGGCGGTGAGCGTCAACGTCACCCGCGCAAGCTCGCTCTCACGATCCGCCACGCCGCTCACAAGCGCCGCATCCGCCGAAAAGTCCTGGGCCGTCGCCGTCGTCGTTCCGGTGACCTCGAGCCCCTCCAGCGTGAGCACCGCGAGCAAACCGTCCTGGCTGCCAACGCTGAGCGCGGTGAAATCGACGACGTCACCAGCTTCGACGCCGTGCTCGCCGACGACAAACACCGCAGGCCCCTGCGCCGACTGCTGCGCAAAGAAACCAGCTTCGTCAAACGCGCCCAGGTTCGGCCGCACGTAGGTGACCACGGCTCCCGTCACATCGAGATTCACAGCGCCCGCCGTTGCGGCACGAACCTCGTCGATGCCGTCGGCAGCACCCTCGCCCTCGCCTTCGCCTTCGCCCTCGCCTTCACCTTCACCTTCACCTTCACCTTCACCTTCACCTTCGCCTTCACCTTCACCTTCACCTTCGCCTTCGCCTTCACCCTCGCCCTCGCCCTCGCCTTCACCCTCGCCTTCGCCTTCACCTTCACCTTCACCTTCGCCTTCGGCGGAAGGGCGACGATCGGGGGTGTCGGTTTCCTCAGCAGCTGGACAGCCAGCGAGCGCAACGACGACACCAAGCAGCGACAACGACGACAACGAACGCAACATGGGTGGCTCCAGAAGTTGCCTGGCGTTACCCACAGGCTGACGCCGTCGCAATCGAGCACACCGTGACGATGTGGTGACGCGCGGAATGGTGCGTTTGCCGATGTGGTTGTGGTCGGCTATCGCTGCGGCGCTGAGTTCTGCGTGCCAAAGCGGGCAAATCGCCAGCAAGTGCCTGATTTTCGAGGAGAATTCCATGTGCGGCATCGTCGGCTACACCGGTCATCGTCCTGCTGAACCCGTGTTGGTCGAGGGCCTCGCGCGTCTCGAATACCGCGGCTACGACTCCGCGGGCGTCTGCACCATCGACGACGCCGGCACGGTCACGGTCCGCCGCGCCGTCGGCAAGCTCAAGGCCCTGCGCGATCGCCTCGCCGCCGAGCCCTGCCCCGGCAGCACCGGCATCGGCCACACCCGCTGGGCCACCCACGGCCGCCCCAGCGAGCACAACGCCCACCCGCACACCAGCGACAACATCACCGTCGTTCACAACGGCATCATCGAGAACCACCGCGAGCTCCGCCTCGAGCTGCAGGCCGCGGGCCGCACGTTCTCGTCGGAAACCGACACCGAAATCTTCGCCCACCTCATCGCTGTCGAGCGCAGCCGCGGTCTCGATCTGCTGTCGTCGTTGCGCGCGGCTCTCAAGCGCGTGCATGGCGCCTACGCCCTCGCCGTCGTCGACAAAGCATCGCCCGGCGTCATCGCCTTCGCGCGTTTGGCCAGCCCCCTCGTCGTTGGTGTTGGCGAAGGCGAGATGTTCCTCGCGTCTGACGTGCCTGCGGTGCTCAGCCACACGAAGCAGTTCGTGTTCCTCGACGACGGCGACTGCGGTCTCATCGATCCCACCCGCTTCGTCGTCGTCGATCACGACGGCAACGAACTGGTGCGCCCCACGAAGGAAATCACGTGGTCGGCGACCATGGCCGAAAAAGACGGTCACAAGCACTTCATGCACAAGGAGATCTTCGAGCAGCCCCGCGCCATCACCGATACGCTGCGCGGCCGCCTCTCCTTCGACGATGCGGCGATCCTCCTCGACGGTGTCAACGCCGATGCCCTGAAGAACGCCAAGCGCGTGCTCATCACGGCGTGCGGCACCAGCTGGCATGCCGGCCTCGTCGGCCGCGCGCTCATCGAGCAGCTGGCGCGCGTGCCATGCGAAGTCGACCTCGCCAGTGAGCTGCGCTACCGCGACCCGATCCTCGAGGAGGGCACCCTCGTCATCGCCGTCTCCCAGTCAGGCGAAACCGCCGACACCCTCGCAGCCCTCAAGGAAGTGAAGCGCCGCGGCTGCCAGGTCATGAGCATCTGCAACGTCATCGACGCCGCCATCCCGCGGTTGTGCGCCGACAGCGCCGGCACGCTCTACACGCGCGCGGGTCCCGAGATCGGCGTGGCGTCGACGAAGGCGTTCGTCACGCAGCTCGTGGCGTTTCACCTGCTGGCGCTGCAGTTCGCCAGCCTGCGCGGCACCATCACCAAAGACACGCTCCTCGACGACATGCGCGCCCTCGCCCGCCTCCCCGTCGAGATGGACGAACTGCTGCAGCGTGAAGCCTCGATCCGCAGCGTCGCCCAGCACTACATGAGTGCCCGCGACATGCTGTTTCTGGGCCGCGGCCTCATGTTCCCCATCGCCCTCGAAGGCGCCTTGAAGCTCAAGGAAATCAGCTACATCCACGCCGAGGGCTACGCCGCAGGCGAGATGAAGCACGGTCCGATTGCGCTCATCGACGAGCACATGCCGGTGCTGGTGCTCGCCCTGCCCGGGCCGGGCTACGAGAAGGTGGTCTCGAACCTCGAAGAAACCCGCGCGCGCGGCGGCCGCGTGTTGGCGCTGGTGGCCGACGACGACCACGCCCTCGACGACAGCGCCGAATCGCTGTTCCGCATTCCGGCGTCGCACACGCGCACGCAGCCGGTGTTGGCGGTGCTGCCGCTGCAGTTGTTCAGCTACCACGTCGCCGATTTGCGCGGTCAGGACGTCGACCAGCCCCGCAACCTCGCCAAGAGCGTCACCGTCGAGTGAGCGGTACACCACGACGTCGGCGACCGTGTCGACGTCGCCGCCGCCGTCGTCATCACAGCGGCACGAAGTAGCGGGCCACACCGCGTTCGTGCACGTCGACGGTCACCACGCGTTCGATGCCCAGCGCCGGCACATGCACGCGCACCTGATGGCGCCCCACACCGCAGGGGCGCTCAGCACTCGACGTCGTTCCCCACGGCGCGCCGTCGAGTTCAAGCTCAGCAGGCAACGTCGACTGCACCACGAGTTGGCCCTGCTTGCTGTCGGCGTCGAGGGTGAGGTTCACCACGGCCTGCTCGGGACGTTCCGCCGGCACCGCCACGGTCTTCGTGCGAAACCCCGTTTTGCGTACCTGTACGACGCGGCGCCCCGACGCCGCAGGCACCGTCAGCGGTGAACGCCCGGCGAGCACACCGTCGACGAGGACGCGCGCCCCGGCGGGCTGGGTCTCAACACGCATCGTCGCGCCCGATTGGAGGTTCTCGCTCAGCACGAGCTGGCGATCCCTGGCGGTCAACGTGAACGCGCGCTCGGCAGGCGCACCGGCGGCAAGGCCAATCCGCAGCGTGTGTGCGCCATCGACGAGGTCAACGTCGGCCACCAGCGGCGTTTGCTGCACCAGTTTGACGCCGTCGATCCACACCGACGCCCCCGACGGCGTCGAGCGCACCACCACCGTCCTCGACGTCGCAGGCTCGTGCCGGGCGATCATCGCCACGCCAGCAGCGCCGAACACGCCAACGCCCAACGCGACCACCGCAACACCAGCCGCCAGCAACGGTCGCGGCGCCCACATCGCGAAATCGGCACGCCAGCGGGCCGGACGCACCACCGGCGCAGCAGGAGCCCCGGGAATCGCCGCGCGTGCTTCGGCCGCCTTCGAGAAGGCACCTTCCGCACCAAACGCAACCTGGGCCGTCTGGGGCTGCGCAGGAGGCATGGGCGCAGGTGGCGGGGCACGCATCGGCGCCGCCAACGAAGGCGGGGGCGGAGGAGCCGCCATCGGCGCAGCGGCAAGGACCGGTGGCGGTGCAGGCGCATACGTCGGCGCAGGAGGCGGAGGCGCAGGCGCATACGTCGGCGCAGGAGGCGGAGGCGCAGGCGCATACGTCGGCGCGGGTGGCGGCGGCGCAGGCGGCGGAGGCGCATACGTCGGCGCGGGTGGCGGCGGCGCAGGCGCGTACGTTGGCACGGGTGGCGGCGGCGCAGGCGCGTACGTCGGCGCGGGTGGCGGCGGGGGCAGCGGCGCCGGCGCATACGTCGACACAGGAGGTGCAGGCGGTGGAGCGACCGGAGCCGACAACGCGGGTGGCGACGGCGGCGGCGCCCACGGTGTCGCTGGCGGCGGAGGCAGCGGCGCGGGCGTGTACGTCGACGGCAGAGCCGCAGGTGCCACCGCCAGGCGCGGCGGAGCAGGAGGCAACGGCGCGGGCGCGAGTGCCGGTGGCGACGGAGGTGAAGCGAGCACGGGCGGCGCCGGTGGAGCAGGAGCCGGTGCAGCAAGCACAGGTGGCGGCGGCGGTGCAGCCGGCCGTGGCATCGACGACGACGGCGCATCATCCAGGCTGCGCACCGCTCCGCCGGCCTTGATCGCCGGACGGCGCTGACTGCTTGATTCGTTGCCCGCGTCGACGACAGCCTGCTGGGCCGCGCCCAAAACCGGCGAGCGCCACAGCTGGCTGCGCAAATCAAGTCGCAGCGTGCCCTGCACCACCGGCTCGACGGCAAGTTCTGGAAACAACCGCTTCATCGTGCGCGCATTTTCCGACTGCCGCATCTGCACACCGGCTTCGGCAGCAGCGCGTGTGAGCGCGTCAAGGAACGCTGCCGCCGTCGAGAAACGACGATCGGGATCCTTCTCGAGGGCCTTGCGCATCACGGCTTCAAGGCCCGCGGGCACCTGCAACTCCGCAGGCAAGCGCGGCACCACAGCAGCACGCATGGCCTCGAGAATGTCGGGGTCGCTGGGCCCATCGAACAAGCGCGCGCCGGTGAACGCTTCGAACAACGTGATGCCCACGGCGAACAAATCGCTGCGCTGATCGAGCGGCTTGCCACGCGCCTGCTCGGGCGACATGTAGCCAAATTTCCCTTTGATCACGCCCATTTGCGTCTTGTGCGCCGACGCCGCGACCTTCGCGATGCCAAAGTCGGTGAGCTTGATGCGCCCGTCCCACGTCACGAGCACGTTGTGGGGGCTCACATCGCGGTGAATGAGTTTGAGCTGCACACCGCGGTCGTCGACGACGTTCCAGGCGTGATCGAGGGCCCGCAGCACATCGCGCGCCGCCTGTACCGCCATGCCGATCGGCAACACCTGACGCTTCTGGCTGGCTTCCCAGATGACGTCGCTGAGGTCTTTGCCGTCAGCGAACTCCATGACGATGAAGTACTCGCCGGTTTCCGACGTGCACAGGTCGTACACGCGAGCGACGCACTCGTGTTGGAGCATCGCCGCGATGCGCGCTTCCTCGACAAACATCCGCAGAATGTCTTTGTCGCGCGTGTACGCCGGCAGGATTTTCTTCACCGCGAACTGCTGCTCGACGCCGTCAGCACCGACGATGCGGGCGCGGTACACCTCGGCCATGCCGCCCGAGGCATGCAGGTTCAAGACCTCGAGATTGTTCAGCTGCATCGGGCGGAAGCTAGCAGAGCCACCGCCGTCAGACGATGCCGGCTTCGCGAGCGCGCTTCGCCAACTGCGGCGCCTCGTTTGGCTGCATCTTCACGAGCGCCTCGTCGAGCGACGCGTGCATGTGCATCTTGCGGTTGCCCGAGATGAGAAAGATCGACGCCGCGATTGAGCGTGCAGCAGCGGCCTTCATGCCTGTGCCGTCGAAGATCAGGTTGATCGACTCGCAGTTGGCTTGCAGCAGCTTCAAGGCTTCCTGCATGCGCTTGCGCACGTCGTCGGGGGGCAAGCCTGCGCCGTTGGGCACGATGCCGTAGTAGTGCATCAACCCGGCTTTGCGCGCCGCCGCTGCCGTGAGCGCTTCAACGCGGTCGATACCGACGGCCGAAACGTCGATCCAGCGCACCATGATGGTGTTGCCGTCGGTGACTACAATTTCTGAATCTGTCGTCGGCATTCCGGTCTTCCTGCCCCACCCAGAGCGGCGTTCACCTTGGTGTTTTGGAAACGGCGCGTCAACTTTGCACCAGCCGCCCATCTTCAGTCGACCGACTTATCCTGGCAACGCACCAAGAGCCGGCGTGTGCCAACGAAAGAGCGCCGCCGACGCTGTCGCCGTCGAGCCAACGCTGTACAGGCACACCAGCCCGCCGTCGGGGAGCTTCCCGCTGTGTGCAGCGTGCAGCATGTTGCCCCCCAGCAGCGCTGGTCCGGTGTTGGCGTACAGCGGATGCGTGTTGGTGATCTTCGACGACGGAAAACCGATCGCCTGTGCGCAGAAGTCGGCGTACCAGGCCAGGGGTGTGTTGCAGATGAAGTAGTCGACCTCGTCGACGGTGACGCCCGCCTTGCGCAACGTCTCGCCAACGCAGGTCTTGATGTACGGCTCGGCGGTGTCGCGGAGTTTGGCGCCGGCGGCGGCGTTCGCGCGCATGCGGAGCACGGGCTCAGCACTGCCAGGCTCGACGACGACGTGGAGCACCATCGCGCCGTTGGTCTCGATCGCACTGATCGTGTGGCCGGCGATGTAGCCACGCCCCTCGGCGACGCGACCAACGATCAGCGCCGTCGCGCCATCACCGCTGGCCCAGCCCAGGGGGTCATCGATCGCCGTGAGCTTCGAATACCCACAACCACTCACGACGGCGACGAGCTCGTAGCGTCCCGACTCGACGAGCGCGCAGGCGGTTTGCAGCCCAACAGCCGGCTGCGTGCACGCCGACTCGAGGTCAATCGCGGCGGGCAAGCCAAGCAGCTCGGCGAGAAACGCCGCGTCACCGGTGCCGTAGTGCGCACGAGGGAGCGCGCCGACGAAGGCCATGTCGAGCTGGCCAGGTGAAATCCCAAGCGCATCGCACGCCTGCTGCAGTGCCCGTTGCTCGAGCGACAGCAACGTCTCGCCCTCTGCCAACCAGTGACGATCTTTCACGCCGCGAAAGGGATCGTTGAGGTACGGCCGCATGCACACATCAAACAAGCACGCGCCGCCGTCGGGCTCTTTGAACACCTTCGACAACGCGTGCCGCTCGACGTCGGCGACGAGGCTCGCGTGGTGTTCGAGCCAGTAGTCGTTGGTCATGTGGCGGTCGGGATACGCCGCCGCGATCGCGACAATTCCTGCTGCGTAGCGTGAGCCACTCATCACTTCCCCCCCGAGTTCCTTGATTTCACGTACTGCGCCTCAAGCGAGGCGACCCTCCCCACGATCGCCGGCGACAGGTTCTGCGCCGACATCTGCACGTCGATCAGAAACGGCCCGTCGTGTTCGAGCGCCTGGCGAAGTGCCGCATCGAGTTCGTCTTCACTGTCGACACGTACAGCGGCCGCCCCCATGGCGCGGGCGACACCAACAAAGTCCACGCGGGGAATCGTCGTCGACAACGGCTGCAACTTCGACAGCGTCATCCCGTCGCGCACGATCCCAAAGCCAGCGTCGTTGAGCACGACCCAGATGGCATGCACGCCAAGATCGACGGCGGTGTTGATCTCGTTGTTCATCAACATGGCGCCATCGCCCACGAGCGCGAGTGCAGGCTTCTTCGTCGCCAGCGCCGTCCCGATCACGCCGCAGGTCATGTGCCCCATCGACCCCCACGCCGCCGACGATCGGTAGCGCGCCGGCTCATCGAAACGGAGATGGTGGTTGCCGAAGCCAAAGGCGTTGCCAGATTCCGCGAGCACAGACGCATCGCTGCCGTCGACGACGATCCGCTGCACCGCATCCATCAGCACCGACGCGCGCACGGGCCCCACGTGTGGCACCGCACCGGGCGGATGCACCTCGAGATCGCCGAGCTCGGGCGCATGCTTTGGCTGCACCAGCGGCAGAATTCCGTCGACGAAGGCGCCGATCTCAGCCTCGATGCCGAGCGTGCGCGCCTGCGGGTAGCCAGCGCCAAACACACGCGCGTCGACGTCGACGTGCACAAAGCAGTCGGCAGGCAGCAGGCGTTCGTCCCAAAACGACGATGCTTCACCCAGGCGCGACCCCAGCACCAGCACGTGCTGCGGGCGGCATTCGCCAAACCACGTCGCCGTCGACGCATGACCACCAGCGCCGGTCACGCCGATGAACTGCGGATGTCGCTCAGGGAACACGCCCTTCGCGCGCGGCGTACACATCACGACCGCGCCGGTGCGCTCTACCAGTGCACGGATGTCGCGCGCGGCATGACGAGCGCCGTAGCCCACCCAGATCGCCAGCGGTCCGTCGTCAAGAATGGCAGCGACCGCTTCGAGGTGTGACGACGACACCGACGCACGCGCCGAAGCGATGTGGCGTGGATTGAGCGCGAATCGCGGCTGGTTCTGCAGCGCCATCGAGACGCCCAACATCGCCGTGAACCCCTGCGGTCGCGCCAACCCAAGTTCGATGCGGCGCACGGCGTCGACGAGGTCGCCGGGCTCGCTGAGCAACGCGGCGTGATCGAACAAGGTGCCTGGCGCAAACAACGCGTCGTAGGGCACGGTGAGCCGACTTGTCTCTTGCACAGGCAGGCGGCCATGGTGTGCAGGTGCCGTCACGGCCGCCACGGCGACGACATGTGCGCCGTCCCAGCGCGCGCCCACCAGTCCGTTGAGCGCGTTCAAGATGCCGGGCCCGGTCGTGACCAGCACCGCAACAGGCTTCGAGGACGCCAACGAATACTCGGCGGCCGCAAATGCCGCCCCCGCCTCGTGCCGCGTGTGCACAAAGCGGATGCGCGCGCGGCCAAAGGCGTCGGCGAGCGGTGCACACGCGCCCCCGATGATGCCGAAGCAGGTATCGATGCCGAGCGCGAGGAGCGCCTCCGCGACAGAATCGGAGAATCTCCCCTCAGCAGCAAGAACGGGTGCTGGAAAGGCCGTCGATGTGGTCGTCATCGGTTCCCCCGGCGGTCGAGGACCGCCCCGGTGCACACACAGGTATTTCGGCGCTCGTCATGGGCGAGCGGACTGCCGGTGTTCGAGCACCGGCAGCGGCGGACGCTCAGGTCACGGCGCGCATTTGAAGACCGGGAAGCCGTGCGCGGTCTGCGCGTGGATCTTGCCGTTCTTCACGATGTAGGTGTCGACGCCATCAGGGATGTCGACGCACGGCGTCGAGATGCTGAACAGCACCCGGCCCATTTCGGCGCGATCGTTCAGGATCGAGACAATCACTTCCTGGTTCACGACCGGGATGACGCCGCCAACCAGCCCGCCCAGCGCCTGGAGCTCGGCGATGATGTTGTCGCGGCCAGTCGTGATTCCGCCATCGCTCACAACCACAGCGTCTTCGGCGTAGTTGCAACGCGCTGCGGCGTAGTCACCAGCAGCGAGTGCAGCGCGGTGGGCCTCGAGCACCTGCTCCGCCGACCGGTTGCGCAGGGCACGGCTGTTACACGGGTAGCGGTCGCGGTCGCGGTCGTGCGCGAACGTGGGGACCGCCAACAATGAAACCGCCAAAATGATCCACTTCTGCATCAGTTCCTCCCTCGGTGTTGGCTCAACTTAGGTCAGCCGGCCACATGAGTCGAGAAATCGACCGAACGTGAGACACTTTCAGACGGCATTGGAAAGCCACTCGAGCCACTCATCAGGGACATGCGTCACATTTTTGACGCACTCCACCTGTCCGCCTGTCCGATGTGACGCCCCGTCAGCGATCAACCGTCGCGCGGACACGGGCCGAAACAACCACAAGCACGATCCCGCCAAGAACCACGACGACGGAAACGATACTCCCGCGCGATACCGCCACGGCGACCGCCCCGAGAACGCTGGCCACCAACCCGACGATGCGCACCGCCTTCGCGCCCCAACTGCGGCGAGACAGCGCACCAACACCGACGATGAGACCAAGCACAACCAGCAGCGTTGCCTGCGTCGACGCCGCCTCGTCGATCCCATCGCTGCGCAGCCAGTTGAAAAGCCCCGCCGACGTCGACAACGCACCGGCCGTAGCGAGTGCGATCGTCACCGCTGGATGCGCGCGCAGCACGCCGCGAC
Organism: Myxococcota bacterium; assembly: GCA_044349155.1. Classification (GTDB taxonomy): domain Bacteria; phylum Myxococcota; class UBA727; order UBA727; family VGSZ01; genus VGSZ01. Next base: position 4,107 of record JBIKRQ010000105.1, on the reverse strand, counting down.
CACCAACAAGAGCCCACATCCACGCCAACAGCACGACGACAATGCCGATGAACGCGGCCCAGTCACCGAGCTGCAGGTACAGCGTGTCGATGTGCGCGAGGGGCATGTCGTCGACCAGCAACGCCCGCGTGTACATGCCCGTGGGCTTGTGGATGCCGCCGTGGATGTCGATCCACGCCGAGATGCCCGTGTTGGTGGCGCGTGCCACGGGGCGGCCGGTCTCAACGGCGCGCAGCGCGTACATGAGCAGGTGCTGCGTGGCCATGCCGCTCACGCCGTACCAGCGATCGTCGGTCATGTTGGCGATGAAGTCGGCACCGTTGCGCACGAGTTCGCGTTGGATTTCGGGAAACACGCCCTCGTAGCAGATGGTGGTGCCGACCTTCAGCGTGCGGCCATCGACATCGACAGCGGTGGGCTCAAAGCGCGCGCCAGGCGTGAGCGAGCCGAGCGGAATGAACTGGCGCACAATGCCGCCAAACGGCCAGGGCACGTACTCGCCGAAGGGCACGAGATGCGTCTTGTGCGACACGCCATGCACATCAAGGTTGGCGTCGGCGACGACGGCGGAGTTGTGCCGCTGCATTACTTTCTTTCCGTCGCCATCGATCCCACGGCCCTGCATCGAAATGCCCACCACCGAGATCGCCGGCGGCTTCACGTCAGCAGGCACGACGTCAAACGATTTCAGGCTCTTGGCATCACGCGAAATGCCACGACGGGGAAAGCTGCCCTCGGGCCAAATGATCACCTGCGCGCCCTCGGCGATGGCCTCGCGCTGCGCGTCGTGAAACCGCTGAAGCAGGTCGGCGGAGGGCTCGCGCACCAGGTCAGCAAGGCCCTCGTTCACGTTCGGCTGCAGCAGCGCGATGCGGAGCTTGGGGCCGCCGAGCACGTCGTCGTTGAGCCGCGCAGCGCCGTAGATGCCGAAGCCCACCACGAGCACTGCAGCCATCGCCAACGGCGCCTTTGGCACCGCCTCACGACGAAGCCAGGCACCAAGTGCGGCAGCGAGCCCCGCGTTCACGGCGACAGCGAACATCGTCAAGCCCGTGACCCCCACGAGTGCTGCGCCCTGCAGAAACACCGGCACCGTCGCGAACGAGTGGCCAAGCGACCCCCACGAAAACCCACCCAGCGGCCCGACGTTGCGCAACAGCTCCACGCCGCCCACAGCCAGCGGCAGCACCACCCATTGCGGCACGTTGTAGAAGCGCACCAGCACGCGCGTCACCGCAAACGACGACGCCACGTACGCCGCCATCGCACTCGTCAGCGCCAACAACGTCGCGAGCCCGAAGGCCACTGGCAGTCCGCCGTAGACCGAGACCGTCGTGAAAATCCAGTGAATGATGCAGCAGAAGGCCACCACCCAGGTGACAAAGCCGACGGCGTAGGCGCGCTTTGGCCCCTGCCCGTCCATCGCCACAAACGCAGGCACCAGCCCAACAAACGCGATCAAGCCCGTGAGACCGGTGCTGTCGAGGACCGCTCTGCCGCCGATCGACTCGATCAAGATCGGTTGGCTGATGCCCACCAACAGGCCCGACAACACCGAAAGCACCCACCACGGCAGCTGCGCACGCGGTGACATCGAGGCCGAAGCAGAGTCGCTCATGTGCGGCTGCTAGCGCGCAAACGTCGACGAGGAAAGCACACGGCAGCGCAAACGCGTGATCGCCCGCAAAAAGAAAACCCGGCGCAGGGCCGGGTTTGTCGTCGTGCCTCGCCGCGTCAAACTCAGCCGCCGGGCTGGAACACGAACGAGTTGCTGATGGTCACTTCGCCATCGGCGGGTGCCGGGAAGCGCAAGCGCTTGAGCAAGCCGACAACACAGCTCGACACTTCGCTGGAGTTCAGCCCGTCCTTCACCACCGACGCCGACACGACCTTGCCGTCGTCGCCAATGGTGAACTCAACCACGAGCTTGCCCTGCAGCTTCGAGTTGGCCTTGAGGGCGTTTTCGTAGCAGGCGCTGAAGCCATCCTGACGACGACGAATCGTGGCCTGCACCGACTTTTTGTCGATCTTGCCGTCAACCGCTTCGATGTCGTCGGACTTCACGCGAGCCACCACGCGGGTCGCCGTTTTCGCGCCGGTGTCGATGCTGCCGGAGCCAGCGCCGCCTGAGGTCTTGAGGTCGCCGATGCCCATGGCACCACCGCCCTCGCCACCGCTGCCGTCGCCACCACCGCCGCCGCCACCAGTGCCACGACGCGTCACGCCGCCGCCTGCACCACCAACGCCGGCAATGCCAACGCCAGCCGTACCGTCGAGCGCGCCACCAATGTCGTCGGAGATACCGCCGCCAGCGCCGAAGACGCTGCCGACCGCGCCACCACCGCCGCCGAAGCCGCCGCGACCGCCAATGAGCTGCAAGATGCCCTTGCCAGCGATGCCTTCGCGAATCGCGTTGCGGTCGCCGGTGCCTCCGTTGCCAGAGCCTTTGCCAGCACCTGCGCCGCCGCCCTTTTCTTCGCCCCCGCCAGCGTCACCAGTGCCGTCGCCCTTGGGCGATGTTGGCTCAGCTGGGCCCGTACCATTTCCCGGCGTTTCCGCGGGCTTTGTGGGCGGCAGGGCGATGGGCTTGACCTCAACCTTGGGAGGCTGAATGCGCTCGACGAGGTCCTTGAGGTCATCAATGCTCGCCGGCTCTGGCGGGTCGGTGAGGCGGATGTACATGCCGAGGGCGAAGTGCACGAGGAACGACCCCGTGAGCACCGCCGTAAAGATCGGCTCGATCGCCTTGAGGAATCCGCCGCTGACCTCGGCGGGCATGTCGACCGTGACGTTCGCCGGCGGCGGGACCACGAAGTGAAAGAGCACCGTGATCTCGGGCGACAGCTTGATGCGGCCCTTGGCAGCGTCGGCAAGCGGGATGCGGTGAACGCCACCGACCGCAGGGTGCTCAGCCTTCAGCGCCGAGAACTCCTTCTTGCCGTCGTTGCCTTCAAGGCGGCCCTGGCTGTCTTCGCCAAGAACGAGCACGTATTCGCCGTTCTTGACCTCGAAGACGGTGAACTTCTTGGGCAGGTCGGACGACGCGAACGAAAAGGTGTTGCCGTCGGCGGTACCGAACGTGACGGGCTCGCGGTCGCGCAGGATGCGCTCCTCGATGACCCGGACGCCCTGGATGACGCCGATGCGAAGGGCCTTCTCGCCGTTTTTGCTGCTGTTGTCTGACACGGCGGGCTCCTGCTGCTGACGCGGGGTGCGCATCTCTGCTCTCGACACCAACGGGCCGTGAGCGGTTCCGGTCTCTCAGTCGTTCTTGATCACGGCGAAGCGGAAGTCGGCAAAGCCAGACTCGCCACAGGTGACAAGCACCTCGGACAACACGCGGTAGGGCGTGTCTTTGTCGGCGAGAATGACCACCTTGCCGTCGAACTCTTTGCCGTCGCGCAGCGCGGAAATCGCTTTGACTTCCTTGGCGCGCTTGAGCGCCTCACGCAGCGGCGTGATCACCCAACCACCAGACGCTGGGTCTTTGAGGTTTTCGGGCACGCGGTAGGTCGTGGCATCGAGTTCCAACACGGCGTCGCTGTTGACAGCGATGCGCGGCGTGCGGCCCTTCTTTGGGCCAGTGACCATCACGATGGTGGTCTCTTGAATCTCGCCGCAGCCATCGCGTGGTGGCGGGCCACCGTCGCGCTCTTTGGCACCCGAGCCAACGACAGGGCGGCAGATGGAGCGCGGCAGTTCAAGGCTTGGGTCCTTGATCTCGATCGGGCTCGTGGCGAACGTCTTGAGCAAGTACACGAGCAGCACCGTGACCATGTCGGTGAGCGACGTGATCGAGATGGTGGCGACGTGCTCGGGCTTTCGCTTCCCGCGCTTGCTCTTGCGCCGATGGCCAGGTGCCGCCGTCGTTGGGCCCCAGCCCGCGTACGGAGCGCTGCCGTCGCCAACGCTTTCGGTTGTGTTCGTTGCGTCGGTCACGTCAGCCCACCACGCCGGCCGCGAACGCGACCCCTGGAAAAAGGATGCGGCCATCGGGCGTGCGGCGAGCGGCGTCCATCACCTTGATGACGACGTCGTACGGCACAGCACCGTCGGCGCTGATGATCATGGACTCTTCTTCGGTGAACGACTTCTTGATCTCCATGA
>JBIKRQ010000133.1:0-15315 GCA_044349155.1 Myxococcota bacterium | reverse complement strand
GCAAGGCGTGCCCAACCACCGCGAGCTGAGCAAGGCCCTCTGACGCTGAAGGCGCGGCGTCGACCTCGCCCGTTCAGCGGGCGAGGTCTCTGGCGTCGAGGCCGTAGCGCTCGATGATTTTGTGCAGGCTCATGCGATCGATGCCGGCGATGCGCGCCGCCGCCGACACGTTGCCTTTGTGCAGCTTGATGAGTTGGCGCACGTAGCGCTCTTCGAAGTCGGCGATGACCGCGGCCTTCTGGTCTTTGTAGGGGCGCTCGGCGTCGATGACGAAGCTGCCCGCAGGTGCTTCTGGATCGGCGTTGGTGGCGGCCGTCGATGTGGCTGCAGGTGACGACGACGACGACGCTCCCAGCACGCGGGCCTCGCCAAGGACCACGGCGCGCTCGACGGCGTTTTTCAGCTCGCGCGCATTGCCGGGCCAGGTGTGCTCCAAAAAGCGCTCCATCGCGCCGTCGGGCAACGCACTGCGGTCGAGGGCCAGGCCCTTGAGGAAGTGGTCGACGAGGATCGGGATGTCTTCTTTGCGCTCGCGCAACGGCGTGAGTTCGAGCGTGACGACGGCGAGGCGGTAGTAGAGGTCTTCGCGGAATTCGCGACGGGCCACCATCGAGCGCAGGTCGCGGTTGGTGGCGGCGATGATGCGGACGTCGACGGGGATGGGCTTGTCGCCACCGAGGCGCTGCACCTCGCGACGCTCGAGCACGCGCAGCAACTTGGGCTGCAGTTCGAGCTCAAGCTCACCCAGCTCGTCGAGAAACACCGTGCCGCCGTTGGCACGTTCAAACGCTCCGATGCGACGCTTGTCGGCGCCGGTGAAGGCACCCTTCTCGTGGCCAAACAGTTCGCTCTCGATCAGTGTGCGAGCGATCGAGGCGCAATCGACGACGACAAACGGCTGGTTCGCGCGCTTGCTCGCTTCGTAGATGGCCCAGGCGGTGACCTCTTTGCCCGTGCCGGTTTCGCCGTGGATGAGCACCGTGGCGTCGGTTTTGCCAACGCGCTCAATGCGCGAAAACACCGCGCGCATCGACGGCGAAGTTCCCACCGCACCGTTGAGTTCGGTGGCCGCCGACAGGGGTTGGCTGACGGTTTCTTTGCCGACGCGCAGGTCGAGCTCGACGTCGCCGATGACAAGGCGCGCGCCGTCTTTCACGAAGGCATCAATGACGCGCACACCGTTGACGCTGGTGCCGTTGGTGCTGCCGAGATCGCGCAGGCGGAAGCCCTGTTGGCTGGTCTGGATCTCGGCGTGCACCGACGAGACCGTGGGCTTGTCGAGGACGAGATCGTTGCCTGCACCAGCGCCGATGCGCACCGACGGACTGTCGAAACGGTGGCGTTTGCCGCCGTTGACCTCGACAAGTTCGAAGGTGGGCCGCTCGAGTTGCAGGCCGTTGTTCGCACGAACCACGACGGTGGCGCCGCGGGGATGGACAGGAGTGGTGGACGTCATCGGGGCGAAGCATCGACCGTCGGGGCGTCGACAGCAAGCAGCGGCGACGACACCAGGCCAGTGAGCCGTACCGCGGCCGCCAACGCCAACAGCAACAGCGGTCCGCGCGAGCCGAGCCCCTGGCTCCCCAGCGGGCCCTGCCACTCAATGAGCCGCAGCGAGCCCCACAGCACGACGACAGCGCAGCCAGCGGCCACGACCACGGTCGGCACGCCCCACATGCCCTGCGGCCCGCACAACGCGCTCGCGATGCTGTTGGCCACAAGACCTGTGACGACGAGCACGGTGGCGCGCCGGCCCGCGTGCAGCAGCAGTTCGGTGCCCGTGCCGAGGGCGGCATCGGCCGACGGTTTGAGGCCAGCACCACCGGGGTGATGTGCGCGCCACAACGACACCACGAGTAGCGGGCCGAGCACGGCGAACCACGACGACGTCGACACGACGAGGGCCGTTGCCACGAGCAGGCTGCTGCGGGCGGTGCGGGCCAGGGCGTCGTCGAGCGAGAGGCGGGCGCGGGCCGTGCTGTCGGCCGAGAGTGCCGCCAACACGGGCGCCACCGTCGACGGCAGCAGCAGCGCACAGACCACGGCGGGCAGCAGCGGCGAAAGCGGTGCAAGCACAGCGATGGCAGCAGCGACGAACGGCGGCAGGATCGCCATCAGCGTGGCGAGCACCGCTGTGCCGCGGTGGTGGTCGCCACCTCGACGACGCCAGCGTCGCAGGCTGTGCCCCAGGGTGCCCAGCGCGCCGCGCTCGGGCGACCAGCGCCAGCCTTCGAGCGCTTCGAGGACGACGACGCCAGCGGCGAGTGCTGCGCACACCGCAGCACCACACACCAGGCCGATGACGACGTCGTTCACCATGGGGGTCAGTCAGCGCTCAAAGAACGCAGCAGGAGGAACAAGCACGATCGAGGCGCTGTCGAGGCCGAGGTCGAAGGCACCAATCACGGCGTTGTCTTTTTGCACCTGCACGTCGGCACCCTCGACGGCGATCCCCGCCACCTCGTGCTTGAGCAGCTGCTGTTGCAACGCCGCAGCACCATCGGTGACGACGACAAACGACAGCCCGTTGGCGACGAGATGGCGGCGGATGGCCGCGTTCACGTCGGCGCGCGTGAGCTTTTTGACGGCGTCACGCAGCTGGGCGCGATCGAGCGGCAGACCCGTGAGGGTTTGGTCCATCGCGTAGCCGAGGGCGCGCATGGGCTCGGCTTCTTTGCTGGGCCAGTAGCCCATCATGAAGTCCTGCACGCGCTTGAAGCTGTCGTCGGAGTCGATGCCGACGTCGACAAAACGCTGCAGCTCCCATGCGGCCATCTTGAGCGCGAACAAGCGGTTCTTGTGCTCGACGGGGCGAATCCACATCGAGAAGTACTGCGACTGGCGCGGGATGTTGGTGCGCTCAAACGTTGAGCCGGGCTCCTCGACGAAGTGCTCAACGTAGGCGTAGTCGCCGTAGTTCAGGCCGCGCACTTCACGCATCGAGTGAAACAGATGGCCGATGAGGTTGCGGTGCTCGCCGAACCACGTCTCGGCGAGCTTCATCGCCGCGTAGTCGGGGTGGCTGCGGTTGAGGGTGGGCAGCACAAAGCCCAGCGAGATCGCCGTCCCCGCCGAGGGTTTGTCGACGATGACGAGCGCGTTCTTCGCGGGGCGCACCGGTGTGGTGATGGCTGCACGAGGCACAGACTGCGCGGGCAACGATTGAACGACGGCCGCGAGCGCATCGACGAAACCGGGGCTGGCACCGCCACTCACACCCAGCACGCAGCGATCGACGGCGAAGACGGCGTCTTTGTGGGCGACGACGTCGGCGAGGGTGATGGCCGACAGGCCCTTCACGGTACCCGCGGGCGTGTGGCGGTACGGGTGGCTCGATGCTGCACCATGCTCGTACACGGCGGCGCGGTCGTAGAGGGCGACCTCGAGGGCCTCGCGTTGCAGGGCTTCGTCGTTGCCCGTGCGCAGCGTGGTTTGCAGGTACGCGAGCTGCTCGTCGCGCAGCCGGTTGAAGTCGTCGACGTCGAAGCGGGGGCGCGTGAGCACGTCGCTCAGCAGCTGCAGAAAGCGCGCTTCGTGGTCTTTGTGGACGCGCGCGATGAACACCGTCGCACTTTTGTCTACTTGCACCGACAGCTCGGCCGCGAGCGGAAACAGCGCATCGGACAGGGCTGCAGCGTCGAGGTCGGCGGTGGCTTCCTTCATCAACGCCGCGGTCAGGCGCGTGAGGCCTTCTTTGCCCGCAGGGTCGTCGGCGGAGCCCGCTTCAAACGCGACGCGGATGTTGATGATCGGATCGCTCGTCGACAACGCCACCACGCGGCGCACAGGCACTGCAGGGGCCACGCGTGTTGATGCGGCCGTGCCCGCGCGCGGGTCGGGGTGGCCGCTGACCTGCTGCGTGCTCACGCACGACGACGCGATGACCAACAGAGCAAGCAGAGGGAGCAGACGACAATGGTTCATGTTCATTTCGCCGCTCCGGTTGCCGCGGTGTGGTGCAGTTCAACGGTGGCGCGCTGTTGGGCCGAAAACGACGTCGACACGTAGCGCTGCAGCTCGACAACCGAGGTGTCGGCGAGGGCCGCGAACAACGCCTCGGTGAAGCCCGGGTTCATCGACGGGCCCGTCATCCAGGCCAGCGTGCCGGCGATGCGGTCGGCCGAGGTGAAGCTCATGAGCAGGCTGTAGCGCAGGTTGCTTTTGACGTCGTTGAAGCGGCGATCGTTGACTTTGCCAGCAGCAACAGCGTCGAGCTCGGCTTGCACGCGGTCGACGACAGCGGCGACGTCGGCGCCATCTTTCACGCGCACCGCGACGGGGAAGAGGGATGCGTCTTTGTGCACGTCCCACCAACAGTCGACCTGTTCGGCGGGGGCCTCGGCACCCTTGCCGCCGAGCACGAGGCCCTTCACGAGGTCGCTGCTGTTCGAAAACAAGTAGGCCTTGAGCAACAAGCCAAGGGCGGCCTGCTTCGGGTCGTCGACGGCGGAGGGCACGCGCCAACCCAGATGCACGCGGCGCTGCGTGGGATTTGCCCACTCGACCACCAGCGAGCGCGGTGCGGTGAGGGCTGGTTCGTCGTCGAGCTTCGTGACCTGGCGCGTGCCCTTCCACGACGAAAACGCGGCCTTCGCCTTTGCTTGCACAGCGGCTGGGTCGACGTCGCCAGCGATGACGATCAGCACGTTGTCGGGCGTGTAGAAGCGGCGAAAGAAGTCGCGGCTGTAGGCGAACTCCTTCGGCATGCGCTCGATGTCTTTCAGAAAGCCCATCGTGGTGTGCTTGTACGTGTGCGCGTCGAACGCGAGGTTCGCGAGCGCTTCGTAGGCCTTCTCGTCGGGGTTCGAGAAGTTCTTGTTGTACTCGCCGAGCACCGCGCGCGATTCGGTTTTGAAGTCGTCTTCGCTGTACTCGAGGTTGGCGAAGCGATCGGCCTCCAAGGTGAACAGCTCGTCGAGGGCCTGCTTTGGGCCCTGCAGCGAGTAGCCGGTGAAGTCGTCGGTGGTGTAGCCGCCCTCGTCGACGCCGAGCTTCGCCAGCAACGCCGTGCGCGCATCAGCGGGGTACTTCTTCGTGCCGCGAAACATCATGTGCTCGAAGAAGTGCGCAAAGCCGGAGTGGCCTGCTTCGACCTCGTCACGCGAGCCCGTGCCGACCATCTCGTACATCGCGAACGAGCCGCTCTTGTCGGTGGGGATGACCACGATGCGCAGGCCGTTGTCGAGGCGCTGCTCGTTCATCGTCCACGGCAAAATTGGCGGGGCTGCAGGTGCGGCGAGGGCAAGCGCAAGGGCTGTGGCAAGGAGCATGGCTGCACCCTTTCACCGCTACCGCCGACGACGCAACCAGTGCGGCGCAGAGGGCGCTCAGGTGCCGTGTTCGTGCAGATGACGCACCACGCGCCGCCACAGCCGCAAGCACGCTTCGACGACGTCGCCCACATCGGCGGCCTCAAACGGCATCGGCGGCACGCGCACGTCGAGTCCGTCGGGGCCCCACGACACCGTCGCTTGCACGCGCTGCAGCACAAGCATGTCGCCGTCGGCGAGCGCCAACACGCGCGCACGCGCTGCATCGCCATCGATGTGCCAGGCGTCATCGAACGTGTTGTCGCCGACGCGCGCGTCGAGCAGGCCAAGCACCGCACCCACCACGCCCTGTTGTGGCGACAGCTTTGTGGTCTGCTCGGGCGTGTCGCGCAGCGGGGCCTGCACTTTCACGACGGCGCGTTGCTGCTCGTCGAAGTCGATGCGGATGATGCAGGGCCGCTCGGGTTGTTCATCAAGCTCGAGCCGCGCTTCGACACCGTCGCCGACGCGGGCCGACGGACCCGACAACCACGACGTGGAATTCGTGAGCACCTGCAACAGCGACTCGAGCTGCTCGACGGGTGCTCGGCTATCGACACGCGCCTCAGAAAACGCCGCACCGCTGCCAACCACCGCCAGGCCGATGCGCCCGAGGAGCGCTGCAAGGGTGGCTGCGGGCTCACAGTGGGTACCACCGTCGACGTGAACATCGACCTCAAGAACGGATAACCGATCGTTGATGCGTTGCACGGCCACGCGCACGGCCTGCTTCGGCCACGCCGCCAGCACGTCGTCGAGGGCGAACGGACGCAGCACGTCGGGCGCGCGGGTACGAGCGCGCAGCAGCCGGTGAAGGCCTTCATGCGGGATCGGCGCACGTGGTCCGTAGGCGCGTTCGTCGGCGTCAGACGCGCCGCCACTCAGCAACAGCAACCGTGGCAACGGGCCGGGCAGATCGATGCGCGCGCAGTAGTCGTACGTGTTGAACAGACCATCGCGGCGCCGCAGAAAATGGATGGCCTGCGCCCCGCCCACGTCGAGGGGCGAGGCATTGCTGGGCAGGCTGCTCAGCGTGTCGGCGAGGCGGGCGCTGCGTGCTGACGAAACCGAGGCCGCAGCACGCGCGAGCTCGATCAGGCGTGCGGCTTCGTAGGCGTTGTCGTTGTTGTACATGGTCCCCCCCTGCGCGTTGCTATTGCTTCGCGCGACCCGGCTGCACGGCGGCGACGAACTTCCACTCGGGGTGTTTGTCTTCGAAGCGCCGACGCATCCAGTCGGTCTCAAACAACAACAGCGGGCGTTCCTCGACGTCGATCAAGCACTGCACCGTGCCGGTGCGCGTGATCTCGCGCAGGTCGATGTTGTCGCCAAACAACCAGCGCGCCTGCGTAAACGGCAGACGATCGAGCTGAGCCTCGACGCTGTACTCGGCCTTCAAGCGGTGCTGCACCACTTCGAACTGCAGCCAACCAACAGCGCCCAGGATCGGGTCGACGAAGAGCTCTTCGCGCTCGCGGAACAACTGCACCGCACCTTCGTCGGCGAGCTGCTCGAGGCCCTTTTTGAGCTGCTTGCGCTTGAGCGGATCTTTCAGCCGCACACGCACGAAGTGCTCAGGCGAGAAGCTCGGAATGCCCTCGAAGGCAAACGGCTGACCCTCGACGAGGGCGTCGCCGATGCGCAGGTTGCCGCTGTCCCACACGCCGATGATGTCGCCGGAGTAGGCCTCTTCGATCGCGGCACGCTCTTGCGCCATGAAGATCATGGGGCGGTCGATCGAGAGCTTCTTGATGTTCTCGCCCGCCTCGACACCGGTGCCAACGCGCACCTGCTTGACCGTCATGCCCTTTTCGAAGCGCCCGCTCGTGACGCGCACAAACGCAATGCGGTCGCGGTGCTTCGGATCCATGTTTGCCTGGATCTTGAAGACGAACCCGGAGAACGAATCCGACGCGGGATCGATGGGCACGATCTCGCCGAGGTTGCCCTTGTTGTCGACGCTGCGGACCGTGCGCGCGCGCGGGGCCGGGCACAGATTCGTGAAGCGATCGAGAAACGGCTCGACACCGAAGTTCGTCATCGCCGAGCCGAAGAACACCGGCGTGAGCTTGCCCGCGAGGAAGTCGTCGACGTTGAAGGCGTTGCCGGCGTCGTCGAGCAACGAGAGCTCGGCCTTGAATTCGTTGATGGTGCGCTGACCAACGGACTCGACGAGTTCTTCGTTGTCGAGGGCCACGGCCTCCATGAAGGCCTCGCGAGCACCGCGTTCGATGCGCTCGAAGCGGTAGAACTGGGCGTCTTCGCGCGAGTACACGCCGGCGAAGCTCTTGCCCATGCCAAGGGGCCACGTCATCGGCGTGCACGGGATGCCGAGCACCTGTTCGACCTCGTCCATCAGGTCGAGGGGCGACTTGCCCTCGCGGTCCATCTTGTTGATGAACGTGACGATCGGAATGCCGCGCAAGCGACAGACCTCGAACAACTTGATGGTCTGCGGCTCAACACCCTTGGCGACGTCGATGAGCATCACCGCGCAGTCGGCGGCGGCCAGCGTGCGGTAGGTGTCTTCGCTGAAGTCGTTGTGGCCCGGTGTGTCGAGCAGGTTGAAGCGACACCCCTGGTGCTCGAACTGCATCACCGACGACGCGACCGAGATGCCGCGCTCTTTTTCGATCGCCATCCAGTCCGACGTGGCGTGCCGCGATGCACGACGGGCCTTCACGCTGCCGGCGAGGTGGATCGCACCGCCGTACAGCAGCAGCTTTTCCGTCAGCGTGGTTTTGCCGGCGTCGGGGTGCGAGATGATGGCGAAGGTGCGGCGTCGCAGGATTTCCTGCGACAGGGTGGCGCTGTCGACGAACATCCGCCCGTCGTAGGCGACGCAAACCAATCCGGGAAGCGGGTCGATCTCCGTCGCCTCAGCGCCCGCATCGGCTCAGGGCGTGATGATGCACGGCGCGCCAGGCGCCACCGGCACCACGATCTCGACCTCGCCGTTGGTCCCACCGTAGCGCCGTGAGGACGTCGCGCTCGCCGCCGTGCCGCTGCCATTGCTGACGTCTGAACGCAGCGTTCGCGTGACCGAAGTCTTCACACCGCGGCATTCGATATCCAGCCGCACCGTCGTCGTCGCCGGGGATGTCAGACCGCCGGGGTTAAGGGCGAAGGCGTTGCCGAACAGGTAGCCAAAGGCCCAATAGGTGCCGGCCGGCGGGTTCTCGACAGTGATCTTTTCGGGCACGCAGCTGAGGTCGCCGTTGGTGCCGGTGAAGCAGCCGCGGACGTTGTCGATGTCGAGCTGTGGGTCGTTCGGATCGCTGTAGCTGGCGGTGTTGCGCGGGTTGCTGAAGTCGACGAGCGGGCCGGTCGCGATGCAGGACTGACCAGGCACCGACGCGGTGCAGACCGCGCAGTTCTGCCAGAAGCAGTTGCGGTTCGGCAAACCGAAGTCGGCGTGGAGTTCATGAAACACCATGTCGACCGGGTCGGCGCCAACACCGCCGGTGAGGTGCACGTCGACGTCGAGGGAGTCGTTCATGAACACCGACACCTGCAACGTGTCGGGGAGGGGCTCGGCGCGCAGCGCCACCTGGCACGTCTGCGCGGGCAACTCGGGTTCGCTCATCGTGACGCGCACGACGTAGTCCTTGCCCGTCACCGACGGCGTGGTCGCCTGAAACGCGGCGGCCGTCGCACTCGTCGCGTTCGACAACACCTGCGCCGCAGCGTCGCCACCGACGGGCACGCCTGCAATGTCCCACACAAACGTGGTGCCGACCTTTGCCCCGGGAGCCGTCGCGAACAGTTCGAAGCGCTCAAGCACGCGCTTGGTGTCGTCGTTGTCGTCGACGCCACAGCTCAACGTAGCAGGCTGCTGACACACGCAACCAGCGAGGCCACCCGTTGCCGGCGCGCGGGGATCGCCTGGCAGGCACAAACCCACCTGCGTGCCGGCGCAGTTGCACAGATCGTCGTCGGGGGTTTGCGTGCAGCTGCCGTCGACGTTGCAGGTGCCGTTGGTGCACACCGCGGCATCAACGCAGTTGCCGTTGGCCACCACCGACGTCGGCGCACCATTCACGCACACGCCGTCTTTGCAGCCCACATCAGGCGGGACTTCGCTGTTGTTGGCGACGGTCCCCGGTGCGCCGTTGACGCAGACGTTGGTGCGGCAGTCGGTGCTCGAGGTTTGCGTGAGCACTTCGGTGTTGTCGGCGACGCGCACGACGGCCTTGTTCGAGCAGGTCTCGCGCTGGCAGTCCGTCGACGACGTTTGCGTCGGAATTTCGCTGTTGTTGGCGACGGTGCCAGGAGCACCGGCAACGCAGGCGTTGGTGACGCAGTCGGTGGTTGAGGTCTGCGTGAGCACTTCATTGTTGTCGGCGACGCGCACGACGGCCTTGTTCACGCAGGTCTCGCGCTGGCAGTCTGTCGACGACGTTTGCGTCGGCGTCTCGCTGTCGTTGGCGACCGTGCTCGGCACACCAGCGACGCAGGCGTTGGTCACGCAGTCCGACGTCGAGGTTTGCGCGAGCACTTCGCTGTTGTCGGCGATACGCACGACGGCCTTGTTCACGCAGGTTTCGCGCTGGCAGTCCGTCGACGACGTTTGCGTCGGCGTCTCGTTGTCGTTGGCGACCGTACCCGGGGCGCCGTCGACGCAGGCGTTGGTGACGCAGTCGGTGGCCGAGGTTTGCGCGAGCACTTCGGTGTTGTCGGCGACCGTGACGACCACGAGGTTCGAGCAGACGTCGCGGCGGCAGTCGCTCGTCGACGTTTGTGGCGGGACTTCGGCGTCGGCAGCGACCACCGTGACAACACCCTTGTCGCAGACGTTGGCGGCGCAATCGTTCGTGGGGCCCTGCGGCGGCGTTTCGCCGTCAGCGATCACGACGGTGACGGCACCAGCAAGGCACACCGTCTGTACGCAATCGTTCACGGGGCCGGGGGCTGGCGCGAAGTCGTTTTCGGGATTGGTGCAGCCCACATCGGCCACGCAGACGTCGTCGGTGCAGGGGGAGTTGTCAGCACAGCGGGCATGCACGGGAGTGATGACCAGGCGGTCGTTGACCTCGTCGCACACTTCGTCAGCGCACGCGGCCAGATGACCCGTCGACGGGGCGCGGCCCTCAACACAGCCCACGCGCGGGTTGCAGGTTTCGGCACCGTTACAGAAGGCGCCGTCGTCGCAGTCGCTGTCGCGGCCGCAGGGGGCGCGGGTGCACACGCCGTCGAGGCAGGCGATCTCGGGGTCGGTGGGGCAGTCGTTCACGGTGGTGCAGTCGCCGATCACCACGCAGGTGCCGCCGTCGTTGCTGGTGTCGCAGATTTCGTCGACGGCGCAGTCGTCGTTGCTGGTGCAGGGGTCGCGGCGTTCGCAGAGGTGGTTGTCGCCGCAGACCTGGTCGTCGGGGCAGTCGCTGTCGACGTCGCAGTCGCCGTTGCGCGTGCAATCGCCATCGACGCACGACTGGGTGCCGTCGCAGTCTTCGTCGGCGGTGCAGTCGCCGTTGTCGGTGCAGGTGCCGTCGATGCACGAGGCCGTGACGGGGCAGTCGCTGTCGACGTCGCAATCGCCGATCGCCACGCACACAAGGGCCGTGTCGTCGCAGCGTTCGGTCACCGCACAGTCGCTGTCGTCGTCGCAGGCGGGGCGGCTGGTGCACTCACCCCAGCATGCGTCGTCGCAGGGCGTGCCTGGCTCGCTCAGCGCACACTCCGGCGACACGAGGCAGGCGTTTTCGGGAGCGCTCGTGGTGCAGCGTTCGGTGGCCGCACAGCCGTCGTCGCCGGTGCATTCGCCGCTGTCTTCGGGATCGGTGCACTGGCCCGCGCGGCACACGGTGCCGTCGGCGCAGTCGGCGTTGCCCACGCAGGCGTTGCTGTCGGGTTGGCACACGCCGTCGATGCAGAGGTCGGTGCCCTCGCAGTCGTCGTCGATGAGGCAGATCGTGGCTTCGGTGCCAGCGTCGGGTTGGGCAGGGGCAACGCTCTCGCAGCCGGTACAGCCAGAGAACGCAGCCAACGTCGTCGTCGCCAGCAACAGTGGCAACAGGAAACGGTTCGTCATGTCAGGCCCTCGATCATGCGGGCGGTGCGGGCCGGAGTTGGCCGCGCGCAGCACCCGTGCCGGACACTTGCCCGCGCTCCACCGCAGCACAAAGGGGGAAAATGCAAGGGCCGGACACGTGAAAAGCGATCACGCGCCCGGCCACAAAGAGCCCCGATCATTCAACCACTTGGCGCCTGCGACCGCTTCTGCCGGTGCTGCGCCGCGTCACATGGCGTTCACTTGCTCTTTGGCAGGACCATCTCGATGGCGCCCGTCAACTGGGGCGACATCGGCCCAACAGCGGAGTCGAATTTCGCCACCACCACACCGTTTTGGTCGAGCAGGAACTTCGTGAAGTTCCACTTCACTTCTCCTTTGGCGCCCGTGAGGGTCTTGTACAGCGGGGCCATCTCAGCGCCGGTGGTGTGCACCTTCTGCATCAGCGGGAAGGTCACGCCGTACTCTTCCGACGCGAACCTCTTGATCGCGGCACCGTCGGCGGGTTCCTGGCCGCCGTGGTCGTTGCTGGGGAAGCCGACGACGACGAGGCCCTTGTCTTTGTACTTCGTCGCGAGCTGTTGCAGCTCGGCATACTGCGGGGTGTAGCCGCACTCGCTGGCCACGTTGACGACGAGAACGGCTTTGCCGCGCAGGCTCTTGAGGTCAAACGGCCGACCCTCGATGTCGGTGACGACATGGTCGACGACCACGCCTTTGGCGGGCGCTGACGTCGACGAAGGTGCTGCGGGTGCTGCCTCGGCGGAGCAGGCGATGCCCCCGAACGCACAGGCCAACAGCGCAGACCGCAACACGATGGACGACTTCATTCAGGCTCCCTCACAGCGCGCACTGCGCCGACGTCTTGTGATGCCACGACCCGCAATCCGGGTGCACGCGGCAGCAACGCGCGTTCGGTGAGCCCGGCCAGCGCCTGCTGCCCCGGTCGCGCGAGCGGGGTGCCGGCGACGTCGTCAGGCAGTGCATCGGGGCGCAGCACCACGTGGCGTGGCGCGTAGCGCGGCTCGCTGGTGACGACGGCGAATTTGTTCCAGGGGCACACCTCCTGGCACACGTCGCAGCCGATGGCCCAGCCCGAGCCGGCGTACACATCGCCCGCGGGATCTGTAGCACTCTCGACATTCCACGTCGTCAAACACTTGCGCGCATCCACCGTCATCGGTGCCGTGATGGCGCCGGTGGGGCAGGCATCGAGGCAGCGCGTGCAGCTGCCGCAGCCATCGCTGATGCGCGCGGGCACGCCGACTTCACCGAACAGATCGACGTCGGTGAGCAGGCCGCCCAGAAACGTCCACGTGCCCAACGATCGCGAAATAAACATCCCGCTTTTGCCAATAAACCCAAGCCCACATGCCACGGCCCAGGCGCGTTCGGTGACGGCGTCGACGTCGTTGAATGGGGCCACCGTCGCCCCCGGCACCTTCGCGATGATCCACTTGCGCAACCGACGCAACTTGCGGCGCATGACGTGGTGGTAGTCCTGCCCCCACGCGTAGCGCGCCACACGGGCCGCACCGTCGACGTCGACGTGATCGGCGTGGTTGCCGTTGTAGTAGCTCTCCACGACGACGACGACGCTGCGCACCTTCGGCATGCGCACGCGCGGATCGAGGCGTTGGTCGGCCGTGCGCGTCATCCACGGCATCGGATCGAGGCGACCGTCGGCAAACGCGCGCTCGAGCTCCGCACGATACGGCTGCTCCTGGTCAGCGCTGCAGATGCCCACGTCGTCAAAGCCCGCGGCTTTTGCTTCGACGCACAAGGCGCGGCCCAGCTCATTCATGACAAGCGCCGTCGCAATTCAGCATCGTCCACGTCGACAAGAGCAGCGACCGCGGCGGTGGCGGCGGCTTCGGTGGCAGCGCGTTTGTTGCCGCCGGTGCCCGTGCCCAGCACGTGGCCTGCGAAGGCGACGTCGGCGCGGAAGCTGGGTGCGTGGCTTGGTCCCTCGCCGCGTTCAACGCTGTAGTCGGGCGCGCGACCAAACAACCGCTGCAACCGCTCCTGCAATTCACGCTTCGCGTGGGCCGCCGTGACGACGACGTTTTGCGGCGGTGGCCCCAACAGTTGCGCCACCACCGCGGTGCACGCTGCGAGCGCGTTGGCGTTTGCGGTGCTCGCATCGCGCCACACGGCACCAATCACGGCCTCGACGGCGTCGGCAGCCACGTTCGCCGGCAGCCCACCAGCGACGACGCCACGCCCGGCACGAATCAACGCAGCAAGCCCCGACGACACGCTCACGGGGGCGAGTGCTTCGGCCGACACATGGGCCGCCCGGCGCATCGTGAGGTCGCCTTCGCCCGCGCTTGGCGACGTGCGCACCAGTTCGTCGACGACGACCAGCCCCAGCACCGCATCGCCCAACAGCTCAAGCAGCTCGTTGTGTCCGCCCCCCGAGACGTGCTCGTTGAGCCACGAGCGGTGCGTGAGTGCGGTGAGCAAAAAGCGGCGGTCGACAAAGCGATAGCCAACGATCGCTTCGGCCCGCGCGAGGCGGTCGGCCTCGACGACGAGTTCAGTGCCGTCTGGCGAAGAGCGGGTCATGGCCGCGTTGTCAGAGGTCGATGCCGAAGCGTCAACCGCGTGCGGCCTGCTTTGCGCGCGCCACCATCACGGGCACGTCATGCCCCCAGGCGTGCACGCGTCCGTCGTCGCCCGAGGCCAACAGCACGGCAAAGGCGGTGCGGCGCTCGTCGGCGGTTTGCACCGAATGCAACGCGACACTGCCGCAATTCACCACCAACAACGGCTGTGCGGGCAGCGAAAACCCCGGCGGGCTGTCGCCGTCTTCGTCGACGACAATCTCGTCAACCGCACGCTCCACGCGCCGCGCAAACGGCTGCCCGGTGGCCCCGCACACGAGCACGTCTTCGGCCACGCACGAGACCTCTTGGCCGAGGTGCGCGTTGTCGAACAGGCCGTCGCTGTCGTCGGCGGGGCTGCCGTGCAGCACCATCACGCCACTGTTGTCGTCGAGCGAGACCACCAACGTCGACGGCAACTCGGCCAGTCGTCGACACACCACATCGCCCAGCGCTTTGCGAGCCCGCAAAAAGGTGACGAGGCGCGCTTCCTCCATCGCCGACGTGGGCGTGATCTCCGCCTGCACCTTGTCGATGGCCCCGAGTGCTACGTCGCTCGGCCCGCGCGTCATGTGCGCCCCCAGCGACGTCAGGCGGTTCCAGACCTCAAACGGATGGGGGCCGCCGACGCAGTGGTTGCCGCAGGCCACGACGCCGGCAAGGTCGAGGTCTTTGACCGCGTCGAGGATGCTGTCGAGGGCCACGAGGTCGCCGCGGATGTCGGAGACGCACAGCAGCGGCCGCCCCACCACGCGCACGGGTGCGGCAGACGTTTTCGTCGGTGTCGATGTCAGCGACCGCCATCCAAGCATGAAGCAAGCGTACCCACGCCTGCGGAGGTCGGCAAACAGACGACGTCGACGCTGACGTCGACAGCCACAGTCAGAGACGCGTGCACGTGCGTGATGTCGTGTTCGCGTGGGTGTGCTAGACGCGCCAGCGTGGACGTTCTCGTCGTCGATCCGTCGGAGTTGGGCGAACTGCTCACCACGTTGTTGGTGCAGTACGGCTTCAGTGTGCACCGCGTGGGCACCGGTGAAGACGCGCTCACGTTTGCGCTCGACCACAACCCCACCTGCGTCGTCGTCGAGGCCGAGCTGCCCGACACTTCGGGCCTCGACATCGCCGAGCTGTGCCACACCGAGCTCGGCACCATCGCCGTGCTCACGTACCCGCCGGGCTTTGTCGCGGCCGACCCCGACGTCGCGGCGCGTGTGCGGGCGTTGGCGGCGTCGTTCGTGCGGCCGTTTCGTTCGCTGTCGTTGATCGAGGCGGTGGCGGCGGCGTGCGGTCGGTCGCTGCACACGCAGCCGCTCACGTCGACCGAGGGCTACCCCGTCGACAGCCTCGCCGACGACTTCGGCAACGAACTGCTGCTCACCGAAGCGGT
>JBIKRQ010000104.1:0-17619 GCA_044349155.1 Myxococcota bacterium | reverse complement strand
GCACGAAATCGAGCGCCGAAACGGCAATGACGTCGTCGAACACAAGTTTGACGACGTCATCGTCGCGCCCAAAGCGCCATTTTTCAGCAACCTGCTAGACAGCTCAGGGCGTGGTCCAGCGCGCGCACGCCTGCTGGTGCCGAGCGACCAGCTCAGGCCCACCTTGAGCCTCGAAGAGAAACCGGCTTTGCGGTTTGTCGCCGAGGCGAAGTTCTTGAGGGGTGGGCGGGGAAACTTCCCCGCCAATCAAAGTCAGCCTCGATGGCCTCGCGTGCTGCTTGCGGTGTCGGCGCCACGCTCAACGCGATTTTGCTCTTTTGTTTCCGCGACAGCGAACCGACAAATGGTGTAAAAATGAAGTCGGCATCCAAGCGGCGCCCGTGAAACGCCGTTCGAGTCGTCTCGGAGCCATCCCAGAACCGCCGCTCGGTCAGCAAAACGCCACACCCTGCGTGTCACCGCGTCGATGGACGAGGTTGACCACGTGAACTTGCACATCGAAGGCTGCCACCAGCGCCGGAATACCTGAGGAAAACGACACCTCGCGTGTTTGACCGTCCACGGTCGCCGTGAGCGTGTGTTTGCCCAATCCGATCGCCACGGCTTGCGGCACGTTGGGATCGAGGTGCATGGTTTTACCTCCATCGATCACCACATCATAGGCGCTACTGGCTCCATTGAAGAACCACACCTTTTTCTGCATCGAAACATAGACATCGACCGCGATAAAGATGCCGATGAGAGCAGCGCCGATGGCCATGGCTTCTCGTTTCGAGAGCTGCGCGCGCGTGGTCTTTGCTTGCATCGCTGCGTTCTCCTGCGGCGCGGCCTCCGCTGACAAGCGACGGAGCCTGTGCCAGACGCGGTCGGTGCGTCCCCTGCCCCCCTCCAATGCCGCGGCTTTCACGCTTCCCGTCGACGACGATCGCCGTCGTGGTGCAGCGCTCTGCCTGCACGGCTTCACGGGCACACCGTACGAAGTGCGCGTCATCGCTGACGACGTGAGCCACCGCCTCGGGCTTGCCGTGCACGCCCCGCTCCTGCCCGGCCACGGCGACGACCCAGCCGCGCTGAACCACCTGCACGACGACGCCTGGCTCAACGCGGCCCTCGACGCGTTCGACCACCTCGACGACCTCGACCCCGTTGCTGCAGGCCACACGCGTCCGCGCGTGATCGTGGGCTGCTCGATGGGTGGGCTGTTGGCCCTGCAGGTGTGCGCGCGTCGGCACGTCGACGCCGTGGTGCTGCTGGCGCCGGCCCTGCGCCTGTTTCCGCTGACGGCGGTGGGCGTGACGGCGTTGTCGGCGGGCTTGTGGCGGGTGCGCCCGTTCATCCAAAAAGAAACCCCCGGTGGCGACGTGGGCGACGTCGAGGCCGCGCGCAAGAACCCGACGTACAAGGTCATGCCCACCCGCGGGCTTGCTACGTTTTTGGGCCTGCAGCAGCGCACAGCCGCGATGTTGTCGTCGGTGACCACGCCCCTGTGCACCATGCACGGCGACCTCGACCGCACCATCGACCCTGTGTCGTCGCGGCTGGTTGCCCAGCAGGTGAAAAGCCCCGTCGTCGAGCACCACCGCTTGCGCCACACCCGCCACCTGGTCGGCCTCGACGTCGAGCGCGACCTCGTCAGCGACCTCGGCTGCGACTTCATCCGCCGCACGCTCGCCAGTGCAGCAACCACTTCGTCGACGACGACGAACACCACCGCCCGGACTTCGTCATGAACCGTCGCCCCCCGCCTGCACCTGCTGCTGCCCGCCCAACGGCCGTCGTCCCCGAGGGGCCGCGCGAAGTGGCCGCAGCAGCACTCCAGCGGGTGCTCGACGACGCGGCCTGGGCCCAGCCCACGTTGTCGGCCGGCCTTGATGCCTCCGCAATGAGCGACCGCGACAAGGCGCTGGCCACCGAGCTCTTCTACGGCGCGTTGCGCTTCGCCGGCCCGCTGGAAGCGTCGTTGTTGCGCGCGGCCAGCAAGCCCGGCCGTGGCCTCGACAAACGCATCCGCCCCCACCTGCTCGTCGCTGCCTACCAGCTGCAGCACCTGAGCGACCGCATCCCTGCCCATGCCGCGGTGTCGGCCGCGGTGTCGTCGATCAAGCGCGTGCGCCCGGGCCTCGATGGCTTCGCCAATGCGCTGCTGCGTCATCTGGGCTCGCCGCTGCACCAGCTGCTCAAGCCCAACGCCACCCTCCCCGAGATTGCCGAAGCCTGGGGCGTGCCGTTGGCGCTCGCCGAAGCCGTCACGGCTGCGCGTCCGGCCAGCGAGCAGGCCGAGATCGTGGCCGGCTTGTGCGGTCGCCCGCAGACGTGGGGCTTGTTCTTTGGCAGCGGCGTCGTGGAACCACCGAAGCAAGAGGTTGAAATCGCAGCAGAAACCGGCACGCCGCTCGCCGAAGTGCCTTTGGTTCCACACGCGTTTGTGCCGCGCAGCCATGCCCTGGCGGGTGGGCGCATCACGGCGCAGCCGGGCTACGTCGACGGCGAATTCCTCGTGATGGACCCGGGCTCCACCCTGTGCGCGTTGGCGGTGGCCCCGGCACCGGGCGCGATGGTGCTCGACTTGTGCTCGGCCCCCGGCGGCAAAGCCATGATCCTCGCCGACGCCGTGGGCCGTGACGGGCGCGTGATCGCGGTCGAGCGGCATGCCCGCCGGGCTCAGCGCATCGGCGAGAACGCACGCCGCCTGGGCTTCGCGGGACGCATCGAGACGGTGATTGGCGATGCCACGTCGCTCGATCGGCCGTTCATCGACCAGGGCATTCAGGCCGACAACTACGACGCCGTGCTGCTCGACGCGCCGTGCTCGGGCCTTGGCACCACGCGCCGAAAGCCAGAGGTCAAAGTCGCGCGCACCGACGCGGCGATCGCGGCCAACTTGATCGTGCAACAGCAGCTGCTGAACGCGGCCGCCGCGCGCGTGAAAGTGGGCGGTGTCGTCGTGTACTCGGTGTGCTCACCGATGCCCGCCGAGGGGCACCAGCAGATCGAAGCGTTTTTGGCGACGCACAAAAACTTCGAGCGCGAACACCTGAAAGACGTGCTGCCGTGGCTGCCCGCAGACACCCTCGACGCCGTGGGTCAGGCGCGCCTGCTGCCCAACCGCCACGACGCCGACGCCTTCTTCATCGCCCGCCTGCGCCGCACCGCCTGAAGCTCTGGAGTCCGAATGCGCCTGCTCGTGTCGGTGTGTGTGTTGCTGGTCGCGGCGTGCGGTCACGACGTGTCGTCGAAGTGGGAGCCCCTGCTGCAGTCGTCAGCGACGTGCGGTGCGCCGGCTGCCACGCCGTCGTTTTCGTCGCCCCCGGCGTCGTCGTCGGCGCGTCGCCGCCCGCGGGTCGCCGACAGCAGCGTCGAGCCCGAATGCCGCATGAGCACCAACGGGCAGCAGGCCTGCGGCTACCACTGCAAGATGGGCACCGACGGCGTCTTCGTGTGCGCCGACACCCCCAACGGCGTGTGTGCCATGAGCACCAACGGCCGCGTCACCTGCAGCGAGCTGGCGGGCCGTGGTGGCGTCGACGCCGACGATCCGCCCCCCGACTGCCACATGGGCACCAACGGCCAGCAGACGTGCGGCTACAACTGCCGCATGGGCACCAACGGCCGCTACTACTGCGCGTCGACGCCCAACGGCACCTGCGCGATGAACACCAACGGCACGTTCACCTGCAGCTGACCACCGCCGCACGCCGATGCAGCGCCTGAAGCGGCGGTGTCCGTTGCACGTGTCTGGTCCGTCTGGCACCCCGCAGGGATGCCCGCCCGTCGACGAATCGCGATCTTGATGCCCTCGTACAACGAGCGGCCCGAAACCGTGCGCCGCACACTCATGGGGTTGCACGCGGTGGCCGCCTCGCTGGGTGGCCTGGTGGTGTACCTCGTCGACGATGGCAGCCGCACACCCCTGCACCTGGGCGACCACGCCGCCGACGTCGTCACCGACAGCCTGGGCGTTGTTGTGGCGCGTCACCCGATAAACCTTGGGCAAGGTGCGGCCCTCGAAACAGCACGCCAGTTGGCGGTGCGGGCCGAGCACGACCTGTTCGTCACGATGGACGTCGACGGCCAGCACCGTGCTGACGACCTGCCCGCCCTGGTGAAAGCCATCGACGACGGCGCTGACGTCGCGTTTGGCAACCGCTTCGCCGCCGACACGCAGATTCCGTTTGTGCGCGGTCTGGTGCTGCGCGCGGCGCGCATCTTTGAGCGCGTGATCACCGGCCTCAAGCTCAACGACGCCCACAACGGCTACCGCGCGTTTTCGCGCAAAGGCATCGAGCTGTTGAGCATTCGCCAAAACCGCATGGCCCACGCCACCGAAATCAAACAGCAGGTGGCGCTGCACAAATCAGCACTGCGCATCACCGAGGTGCCGGTGTCGGTGCTGTACAGCGAAGACACCATGCAGCGCGGCCAGAGTTCACTGGGGGCCGTCGACATCCTGCGCGACCTCGCGCACCGCTTCCTCTTCGGCCCCAACGCGTGACGGAATGACCATGATTCATACCGCCTCCCTGTTTTTGCTCGCGGTTCTCGCCGCCCTGTTTGCCGTCGACGTCGTCACGCTGCGCAAAAACGGCCGCCGCGTGTTGCTGATCGAGGCCGCCGCGTTTCTCGCGGGTGGCGTGGTCATCGCGTTTCCGCAGACCACGCAATGGATGGCCAGCGTTGTGGGCATCGGCCGCGGCGTCGACCTGGTGGTCTACCTGTCGGTGGTGTGGCTCGTGCGCGAAGCGATCTTGATGCGCCACGCCCGCATCATCGAAGGCGAGCGCTTCACGCAACTCGTGCGCGCCATTGCCGTCGACAAAGCGACCACGATCGGCGCTACGGCTTCAGACGCAACGGCGACCGAGGCACGTTGACCCTTTTGGGGTCGATGGCCTTCGCCTTCACGTCCGTGCCCTTTGCGTCAGCGCCCTTGACGTCGTCAGCGCCCTTCACGTCGTCAGCGCCCTTCGCGTCGTTCTTCTTGTCGTCCTTCTTCTCGGCCTTCGGCGGTGGGCCGCCGCGCTCGCCCTTCGCGATGGCCTGCTTGAGCTTTTCAACGTCGACCACCATGAGGTCGCGGCTGCCAGCACCGTAGACCACCGACGACGGCGGCGGATACTGCAACGCGAACCCGCGCGGCTTGCGCTTCTTGAACAGTGCGGCGACCTCGGTGCCGATGGGCTCAAACAAGTGCTTGTCGGTGGCTGTGAACATGCCCACCCGGTACACGAGGTGCGTGACGTGCTCCGTGTCGGCGAAGGCGACGGCCTCCTCGAGCGTGTTGGCGTACAGCGCGTCGTAGGTCTCGCGGATGCGTCGTTCGCACTCGGCGAAGTAGCCCTTGCGAAACGGGTGGGCGAGGTTGGTGGTGACCAGCGCGCGCTGATGGCCAAACAGCTGCACAGCCCCCAGCAGGCCGGTGTCACCCGCAAACAACGACGTCAGCGGCAGCTTGCGGGCCCACTCGTAAAACGCGCTGCGCGACTGGTAGCTCGTGTAGGTCGTCTTGCGCTCCTGCACGCCGTGACCGTTCATCGCGAGGGTCAACACGAGGGCCGTGCCGACCGTGATGAGTGCGGCGTGAAAGCGTCGACGCACAAACGGTTGCGTCACGCCCCAGATCGCAAACGGAATGGCGACCAGCGAGAGAAACGGCCACGTGTGCGAGAGCACGCGAAAGGGGATGTAGAGCTTGAACGCGACGGCGCGGGCGATGAGGTAGGCCACGAGGGCCGCCAGCGCGAGGGCTGGGATCTGCCACGGAAACAAGTCGACCTGCACCGCATCAGGCGTACGTCGTCGACGGGCCCACACCACGACGTTGATCCCGACGAGCACACCAAACACCACAAACGCTGGCACGAGGTGCTGTTCCTGCACGAAGCGCGCGATGCCCGGGACGAGGGCGGTGCCGTCGTTGCGGAAGGCCACCGATGCGCGGGGCTCGATCTCGTTGCGAATCGGCGGAAACGGCACGGGTGGAATACCGCGACCACCGCGGTGCCACTCGCGCATGGCCTCGGCCTCGTCGAGCGTGACCACCGAGCCCCACCACGACGGTGCTTTCAGCTCTTGAAAACGGCCAAAGCCAATGATGAGCAAGCCGGCGATGGTCATGCCGGCGATGCGCCGCAAGCGTTCGCGCATGGTGGGTCCGCGCACGAGGCAATACAGGCCGTAGACGGGCGCGCACGCGAGCACCACCGACGGGTACAGCGCCGCCTGCAGCACCAGGATCGCCAGCGTCGTGCGGTGCCACCCGGCGACAAACGCCGCGAGGAAGGCCAGCGTGAGTGCCGGGCCGAAAGAACGTGCGTACCCACCGGTCACAAACGATGTGAAGTCGGGGCTGCGCAGCAGCAGCAGCATCGCGCACACACCGACGAGCGGATGGGTCTTTTTGCCAAGGGCGACCCCCGCAGCAATCGCGCCGGCGGCGAGTGCCACAATGCTGAGCACCTTGGAGGCGAGCAGCGGGTTCATGAACGACGACAACGACGCCATCATCACCCACCAGGCCGGCGGTGCGTGCATGACGAAGGCGTAGTCGGTCTGCAGGTCGCCAGCGGGAAACGCGCCCGCGACGGTGTAGCGCCAGTAGTGCCACACGGCCTGGACTTGGTCGCCATCGGCGGTCCACGGGCTGAACATGCCGCCGTAGCGCAGCGTGCTGACGGCGACGCCAAAGACGGCCACCGCGATGGCGAAGACCACCGTGAGCGCAAGCTCGCCACGCGGCAACCCCTGGGCAGCAGGGGGCGATGACGACGACGATGACGATGCAGACGAGTCCATGGCGCGCGCTAACAGGCGTACGGGGTGCGGGCAATGCGGCCCACGCAGCACAACACCGGCGTCAGGTGTCGTCGAGCAACGGCGCTGTTGGCACGGGGTTGCCCGTGGACTCGAGTGACGGCGCATCCGTGGCCGCAGCTGGCTGCTCACCGACGGGGTCCTTCGGCGGGCCCGGCGCTGGCGACGGCGCGGGCGACGGCACTGACGACGGCACTGACGACGGCGCGGGCAGCGCGGGCTGGGCGGCGGGCGGTGGCACTTCGCGGCTCTGGCGCGGCATCAGGCCCGTTGCGCTCGCGCCTGCCGCAGCACCAACCGCAGCGACGAGCATCAACGCACCGCCAGCGACGGCGCAGGCTGCCTCGGCGACCTGTTGTTCCGTTTCGATCCCGCCGGCAGCGGGGTCAACGCCGACGGCAGCAGGACCAAAGGTGAGGGCTACCATGTACACGCCCGCGAACGTGCCAAGCCCCACCACCGGCCCCACGGCCGCGATCGCCACCGGACCGCCAGCGGCGGCGCCAAGGACGCCAACGGGATCGGCACCGCCCAGCGCAGCACCAGCGGCAGCTCCCGCGATCGAGCCGGTGACGGGATTCAAGCCCCAGCGGGCGGCGGCGGCGGATTCGGGCACGGCGGCGTAGGCAGCCGTGCCGCCAATGGCGCCAACAATGGCGCCAACGGCCGCTCCAGCCATCGCAAAACCACGGTGTTCGGCAGGCTCCGGCGTCGGTGTGACGGGCTCAGGCGCCGGTGTGGACGGTGATGACGATGTCGCCAAGGTGAGGACGAGTACGGAAACGAGCGACGATGTCATGGCACCCCCGTGCGGCCGGGAGGATGCACCTCGTGTTCCAGCGACGCAACCAACCGCTTCGACAGCGACGTCAGCGGCGCTGACTTCGGCGGTGCACAAACAAGCTGCCGCCGCGTGTCGCGGGGCTTGTTCTTCTCAGCCTCGTCGTCGATACAGAGGCGCTGTTTCGCGCGGGAGCTGCCCATGACCTCGTCGACGTTGATTGCCCCTTCGATTTTGTCGGCCGACTTCGGCCACCTCGCCGCCGAAATCACCGACGTCGACGCCGGGGGCGCTGACTGGATCCACGTCGACGTGATGGACGGGCGCTATGTCCCAAACATCACCATCGGGCCGTTTGTCGTCGCGGCCGCCCGCAAAATCACGCGCTCGCCGCTCGATGTGCACCTCATGGTCGTCGAGCCCGAGCGCTGGGTCGACCCGTTCATCGACGCCGGTGCTGACGGCATCACCGTCCACCAGGAAGCCTGCACCCACCTGCAGCGCACGCTCATGGCCATCAAGGGCCGGGGCAAGCGCGCTGGCGTCAGCCTCAACCCCGCCACCAGCGAAGAAACCCTGCGCTACGTCGCTGCCGACGTCGACCTCGTGCTGATCATGAGCGTGAACCCCGGCTTTGGCGGCCAGCGCTTTTTGGCCTCGCAGCTCGAAAAGGTCCGCCGCGTGCGCCGCCTGCTGAACGACGCGGGCAACCACAGCGCCCTCATCGAAATCGACGGCGGCATCACCGTCGACAACGCCGCCGACGTGTGTGCGGCAGGCTGCGATGTGCTCGTCGCGGGCTCGTCGGTGTTTGGCCAGCCCGACCGCAAAACCGCGATCGCGGCGTTGCGCGCAGCGGGCCAGCAGGGTGTGGCGCGTCGTGGTTGAGCGCCTGCCGGTGTTGGCACTCACCGCCGCGATCGCGGTCGCGGGATGCACGTCGTCGCCGCAGCCCACACGGGTGGTGGTGTCGTTGCGCGCCGCCGAAGCGCCCGCCGTCAACGCGGCGCTCAACGCCATCGAACGCGCCGTCGCCACCACCCCTGGCCTGGTCGCGGTGCGCAGCGTGGGCTGTACCACGGGCGGGGCCGTCGTCGTCGAAACCGCCACGTCGGTCACCTCGGCCACAGCGAGTCAGGCGGCGGTGCACACGGCGTTGTCGGCGATCGCCACCACGTTGCCGCCCGGCGTGTCCGACGTGATGGTGGCCACCCTCGGCGACGACGTGCGCCTGCTGTCGGTGCGCGCCGACGATCCGTTCGTGGCCCGCCGCTTCGTCGACCAAAGCCTGCTGCCCGCGATCAAGGCCGTTGCTGGTGTGGTCGAGGTGCGCGTGTCGGGTGGTCGACGCGAGCCGCAACTCGCCATCGACCCCGAACGCCTGCTCGCCGCCGACGTCAGCCTGCCCGAAGTGCTCACCACGCTGCGCACCGCCAGTGACCTCGACAAAGCCGTGATCAAGTCGTCGCCGGCGGGTGTGGTGCACCTGCGCGACGTCGCCACGCAACAAGACGCTTCAGCCGCCGAACCCCTGCGCAAAGACGGCGGTGTCGAGGTGCGCATCCGTGGTGCCACGGCGAGTGCTGGTGCCCTCGATGCCGCGATCGCGACGGTTGCGGTGCCCCGCGGGATCGCGGTGAAAAGCCTCGACAACGACAGCGTCGAAGTGGTCACCGTGCTCGTCGCCCGCGACGCCCGCGGCCAGGCCCAGGGCAACGACCCCGCCGCCGACGCCGTTGCCGATGCCGCCGTCGATGCCGCCTTCGCCGACGTGGCGGCCGCAGCCCTCAGCATCCCCGGCATTCACACGTTTCGCCGCGGGCGCAGCCTGCAGCTCACCCTCGACCCACAACGCGTCGCCGCCCTTGGGCTGGGGGCCGCTGAACGTCGCGCGCTGGCCGATGTCACCGCCCTCGCCACTGCCGGTCTGATCGTGCCCACCCAAAGCGGCCCCGTGCGGGCCCTGCTGGGCGCTGCGGCCACCCCCGAAGCACTGCTGCGCACCCGCGTGGCCACGCGCAAAACCGCCGACGGTACCGATGGCGTCGCGCTGTTCGACGTGGCCCGCGCCGCCTTCGTCGAGGAACAACGCCACGAACGCCTCGACTTCCGCCCCGCACGCCGCCTGCGCCTGAGCTTCGATGCGGGGGTGCGCAAGCCCGCGTTGGCCGAACTCGATGCGCGGATCGCGGCGATCCAGCAGGCGCGCCCGGGGCTGGTGGTGGTGGTCGAACGCGATCACGACACCGCCCCGCTCGACGCCGTGTGCCCGTAGTTCTTTGCTTTTCCTGCGCTTTCTGCTCACTTCCACGAGTACCGACATGAAGAAACTGACCTCCGTTGCCCGCGCGCTCCTGCTGGCGACCGCGATGTGTGCTGGTGTGGGTGTGGTGATGAGCGCGCCGGCCCAGGCGGCGATGCCGGCCCCCGCGGTGGGCAGCAAGGCGATGGCGGCCACCGCGCACCCGCTGGCCACGCAGGCGGCCCTCGACATCCTGGCGGCCGGGGGCAGCGCCGCTGATGCCGCGATCGCGGCGACACTGACCATCTCGGTGGTCGAGCCGTTTTCGGCGGGCATCGGCGGCGGCGGCTTCGCCATGCACTTCAACAACGCCACCGGTCAGATGCAGGCGCTGGACTTCCGCGAGAAGGCCCCGGCGAAGGCGACGAAGGGCATGTACCTCGACGACGCGGGCAAGGTGGTGCCCGAGCGCAGTGTCGATGGCTGGTTGAGCGTGGCGGTGCCCGGCACCATTCCGGGACTCGTGGCCCTGCACAAAGCCCACGGCAAGCTGCCCTGGGCGCAGCTGGTGCACCCCGCGATCCGTGCTGCCGAAGCGGGCTTCGCTGTCAGTGCTCACTACCTCGAGAGTGTGCAGTGGCGTCGCGCAGCGCTCGAGAAAGACCCCGAAGCCACCCGCATCTTCCTGGCCCCCAAAAAGGTCGGCGACCGCCTCGTGCAGCGTGAACTCGCGGCCACCCTCAAGGCCATCGCCCGCGATCCTGCGGCCATCACGTCGGGCAAGATCGCGGCCACGATCGCGGCCGAGATGCAGACCCACGGCGGGCTGGTGAACGCTGCCGACCTCGCCAGCTACGAGCCCACGTGGCGCACGCCGCTGTGCGGGGCGTACAAGACGCTGCAGCTGTGCACGATGCCGCCGCCGTCGTCGGGTGGGGTGCACCTGCTGCAAATTCTGCGGCTGCTCGACGACGGTGTGCCAGCCCACGACAACAGCGTCGCCGGCTTTCACGACGTGGATGGCCTGCACCGCTTCATCGAGAGCATGCGCACCGCCTACGCCGACCGCGCCGTGTGGCTCGGCGATCCGGCGTTTGTCGACGTGCCCGTGGCCGCACTCACCTCGCCGGCCTACGCCGCGATCCGCCGTGGCGAGATCAAAGCCGACAAGGCGCGCACGCCCGCCGACGTGAAAGCCGGCACGCCCACGCAACTGGGCCTGCCCGAGAACACGCCGGTGCCGCCGATGAAGGCGCAAAAAGACATGCCGCACACAAGCCACCTCACCGTCGTCGACAAAGACCGAAACGCCGTGAGCCTCACGTTCACGGTGAACTACGGCTTCGGCTCGGGCGTGGTGGTGAAGGGCACGGGCATTCTGCTCAACGACGAGATGGACGACTTCGCCGCCGCCCCCGGTGTGAAAAACAGCTACGGCCTGGTGGGTGGCGATGCGAACGCGGTGGCGCCGGGCAAGATCCCGCTGAGCTCGATGACGCCGTTGATTGCCACCAAAGACGGCCACTTCTTCATGACCGCAGGCGCGCCGGGTGGCAGCACCATCATCACCACGACGCTGCAGACGGTGTTGCACGTCGTCGACTTCGGCATGGACGCGCAGGCCGCTGTGAGCGCGCCACGCCTGCACCAACAGTGGCAGCCGCAGGAAACGCGCATTGAGCGCTTCGGCCTCGACGTGGGCACGCAGAAGGCGCTGGAGGCGCGTGGGCACGTGTTCAAGGTGACCCCCGGGTGGGGCAACGCGATGTGCATCGTCGACCGCGGCGAGGTGCTCGAGGGCGGTGCCGACCCCCGCGGCGACGGCGTGGCCGCAGGTCTGTGAGCAACGACGCGTTCGCTGCGTTTCTCGCCCGCCTGCACACCGCGCGTGAGCCGTCGCCGTCGACGGAGCTGGCGTCGTTGTGGGGCGCGGCGTTGGCGCCGTCGTTGGTGCAGCTGCTCGACACGTTGGGAGCGCAACCTGCACACGCCGCCCCCGAGGTGGGCCCGCTGTGCACGTTCCCGATGCACGATCTGCTGCCCCACCGAAGCAACGCCTTTGACTTCATGCTCGCGCAGCCGTTTCGGCGCACAGCGCTGCTGTCGTCGACGATCGCGCTGGGTACGGCGGGCAACGGTGCTGTGTGGCTCGTGGAGGTCGAGGCCCACAACGGCGTGCACCGCGTGTTGCTCGAAGACCACGACAGCGGCGAACTCATGCCCGTCGCCGACAGCCTCGAGCACTTCGGCCTGTTGTGCCTGCTGCTCGACGAGGGAGCGGCCGACGACGACGAACGCTGGCACGCCCTGGCGGGTCATGTTCGACGGGTGAACGACGTGCCGGTGCCGCACCACCTGCAGCCGTGGTCGTCGTCGTCGACGGTGCCCGCCCGCTGTGCGAGCCACGGCGATGTGCAGCGCGCCTTGAGCAACGGCCACGACGTCGACAACCACGCCGTCGACACCACATCGGTCACCGCCTGCATCGCCAGCGCACTGCGGCTGTTTCTGCGCGGCGACGACGACACGCTGCGACCGTTGCTCGCCACAATGCGCACGCACGAAGCGCGGTTGGTGCGCGACACGGCGGTGTCGTTGTCGCGCAAACTCGGCCACGTCGGCGAGGCGCGGCGAACCGTCCTGCGCTGACGTCGATACCGACGAAAGCACCACGCCACCGGCGCCCTGCAGACCTGCACCGCAGATCCAGAGATCCAGGTTTTCGCGATCGCTGGCACTTGCGCCGATACGACTTACACCGTAAGTCTATCGGCGTGTTGATCGACGCCACGACCCTGCTGGAACCGTCTGAAGGAGCGCCCGCATGAACGTCACCGCAGATCGTCTCAAGCCTCGAACCACTGCACGCATCGTGGGCGCGCTGTACGTGCTCGGGTTTGTCGTCGGCATCGCGGGCTCGGTCCTCGGCGCGCCCGGGCCGCTCGCTTCGGTGTCGGAGCGAAGCCTGATGATCGCCGCAGGCGCGCTGTTGTGGGTGCTCGCCGCTGCAGGCGATGCGGCGCACGCCGTGGTGATGTTCCCGCTCCTGAAGCAACACAGCGAGCGCGTGGCCCTTGGCTACTTCGGTGCGCGCGTCGTCGAGGCCGCCGTCATTGCGGTGTCAGCACTCTTCACGTTGCTGCAGATTCCCCTCAGCACAGCGTTCGTGAAAGCCAGCGCCTCCACAGCCCCTGCCCTGGAGTCGTTGAGCGCGCTGCTCGTGCACGCG
Source organism: Myxococcota bacterium (assembly GCA_044349155.1). Classification (GTDB taxonomy): domain Bacteria; phylum Myxococcota; class UBA727; order UBA727; family VGSZ01; genus VGSZ01. The sequence goes on along the minus strand of JBIKRQ010000104.1, from coordinate 4,557 downwards.
CAAGCGTACGCGTACCAGGTGGGGATGATTGCCCTTGGCATGGCCGGGCTGACCCTCTGCTTTGGCCTGGCGCGCGCCCGGCTCCTGCCACGGGCCTTCGTGGTCTGGGGCTTCGTTGGCTACGCGTGTTTCCTCCTCGGCTCCGTCGTCGAGGTCATGGGGGTCAACCTGCAGCTCCTGCACACGTTGCCGGGCGGCCTGTGGGAGATGTCGGTCGGCGTGTGGCTCATCGTCAGGGGCTTCAACGACGCTGGGGCGAGCGAACACGATGCCGCAGCCTCGTCGTGACGTCACTCGCCGGCGAGGTCTTCGTCTTCGATGACGAGGTCCCATTCGCGCACGCCGTAGTTCGTGGCGCAGATGCCTTCGTAGGCATCGAGGCTGCCCTCGGTCCAGACGTCGGTGTCGAGACCGTCGAATCCAGCAAGCTCCTCGTCGCTGCTGGCGACAAAGAGGTGCAGCTCATTGAGCACCTCGAGTGGTACTGGGTTGTTGCCCGTGGCGGAACCTTCGGCCAGCTGCAGGCGTTCGCCGACGGCAACGTCGAGGGTGATCACGTCGTCGTCGGCATCGGTTGCACAGCAACGACGCGCAGCGCGACAGACGCGCGGTTGTCGACGAACAACACCGCAGTGCCGCCGCCATCACCGATGCAATCGCAGGCAGCCAGACCCGACATGACAACGAGGAGCAGAAGACAACGCAACATGCAGCTGGTGGTACACGCCAGCTGCGCGGGCGCCAGCAAAATCCGTTATCACGGCGACGCCGCAGCCTCTTGCACCGAAGCCCTGCCGTGCAAGCAACTGAAACTTCATCACTCTTTCGCAGGCCCCTCGGCATCCCGCGCAGATCCGCTTTCGCGGAATTTCAGGCGCTCACGCGCGAGCATTCAATCACGCGCGAAGGGCGGCGAGCAGGGCCTTGTCGGCGTCGTTGTCGGCAGCCCGCGCAGCCAGGGTCCTGGGTCGACAACGTTGTCGGCGAAACGGCTTGAGATTCTTTGCAACCTCGAGAACAGTGGCCTTCAACTCGGGGGCACCCCAAATGATGAAGCAAACCGCACCTTTGGTTCTTCTCTTTGTTGTTTCGTGTAGCGATCCGCTGCCGAAAGAGTGTCTTGTCACCGACGAAGCTTCAGCGGCGGCCGCGTCGTCCACGTTCTGCGATGTCGTTGTCGTGCGGGCGAATGGCTTTACCGACTTGAGCGCGCTCACCTCCCTGCCGGCCGACAGTGAGGTTGAGGTGCTCGAAGGTGCCGTGCTCACCACAACCGAGGGGCTGCCGCGCGTCAAGAGTATCTTTATTGGCGATCTCCCATCGCTGAAAGACGTCGTGCTCACAGCCCAGGAGATTCGCCTGGAAACGCCGTCGGCCGAGCGCATCGAGCTCACCTTTCCGGCGATGGACGACCCGATCAACGACGCCCGCGCTCTGCAACTGGAGAACACCACGGTGGTATCGGTCGCTGCGTCTTTTGGCGACCAGACTCCTTTTTATGCGCGGTTTGACAATGTACCGGGTGACCTGGCGATCCCAGGCGTGCTGCCGCCTGTCTCCCGTTTCAGCTGGAAGAAAACCGTGCCAGAGCTTGCGACCCTGCAGCAATTTGGCGCGCCAAGTACAAGCGTGAGTTTTTCTCTGACTCCCGACGAGAGTTACCCGATAATTGCTGATTATCTGGCCTGGCTGCGTGAGCAGGGATCGACTGTCGACGTGGGCGTGAGTGACGAAAACGGTATTGCGGTTCCTCTCGAAGAGATCGAGGGATGAACAACACACAAGGAGCCGGCAGCAAAAGACCGGTTCCTTGTAGCAGCGTCGGCTCAAGCAGGCAGCGCTCTCGACGTAGACGCCGAAGCCCTCCAGGTCACGCGAGAGCGAGCGCTTTGAACAGCGCCTTGTCCGCTTCGTTGTCGGCGTGTTTCAGCCCGCGCAGCCACGGTCCTGCGTCGACGATGTTCTCGGCGAACAACGCTTTGAGATTCTTTGCGACCTCGTCGGGCGTTGGTTCGCGCTTCAGCGTGTGCTGCAGCGCCTGCCGCGTGAACATCGCGCTGAAGTGGCCGTAGAGGAGCTCGAATTGCTCGGCGGGGTCGGGCGCGCCCTCGCTCTTCACGATGCCCGGCTCCTTGAACTCGACGCGGCTCTTGTCGACAAACGGTGCGTCTGGACCTGGGCCCTGCAAACTGGCGCGCAACTGCACACCGTAGTGGCGCGATGCGGCGATCATGGCCCGGTACAAAGCAGCACCGTCGACGCTCAGCGTGGAGCCGCCTTCGACGTAGCGCGCGATCGCTGCCTCTTTGCTGCCAGAGACCGTCCGACCGATCTCGAAGCCGTAGATCGCCTTGCCGCGCACACGCTCCACGGAGCCCATCGGGCTCGTCGGCAGCGACGGAAACGACTGCTCGTTGTCCCACTTCGACTCGATCGGCACAGTCCCTGCCGCTTCCGCGTTGGCGCGGCTGACGACATCGGCGGGTGGCGTGAGCACCTCTTCAGGTGCGGGCATGTCAGCGGGTTTGGTGTCCCACGACGGGCGCTTGAGGTCTTCGCCGCTCTTTTTCAAATCGCGCTGCACGAGGTGCACGAGGGCTTCTTGCCACTCGCGCGGTACGTCGTGCAGACCAACGCCGCCGTCACCAGCGGCACCGGCGTCGGCGGCGCGTTTCGCGGTGATGGCCCCCAGCAACAGCAAGCTGCGCGTGAGTTGGATGTAGCGCGGCGGAATCGGATCGCGCTCGCCGGTCATGTTCACGACGTAGCCGTTGTTGACGACGTAGAGCTCTTTGCCGTGTCGGACCACAACCTCGTCGCTGTGGGCTTCGGCGTTGGCCTTGCCGAGGTTGATGGCCTTGCCGCGAAACGTGCCCCACATGTTGCCGCGCTCGTCGTGGACGGACTCGGTGTTTTTGCGGAAGGCCAACAGGTCTTGCGGACCGAGCTCATCGTCGGCCGACGCTGCATTCACGAGTACCGCACCGTTGGGCAAAAACGCGTGGTCTTCGCGCTCGATCGTGCGCACACCAACGCAGCTCACGAGCACTTCGCCCTTGGCCAACGCAGCGTGTTTGTCGACGTGGACGTGGATGTGCGCGGCGTTGAGTCCTTCGGCCACCATCGCGTCTTTGAGCGCGGCTGAACGAGCGGGGTCTTTGTCGTAGAGGTGCACGTCGCTGCCACGATGCAACAACGCGCGCGCCACGCCACCGCCGACGGCACCGCAGCCGAGCACGAGGGAGTTCTGTGCGGCAGGCACGCCGGCCTTCTCGAGGCGGTCGAGTTTGCGGCTGACTTCGAGCACGACGGAGTGCCCGATCATGGGTGATTCCCACTCGAGCTTGGCCCACGTTTCAGCGACGTTGGCGACGGGGCACTTCAGCTCCCCGTTCTCTTGCATCTCGTGCAGGATGCGCGCGCCGCGACGGGTCTGCTCGACGCACACGAAGAACGGCACGTACGCGGGGAACTGCTCGTGCAGCACCTTGATGGCTTCGGCACCGTCGTCGATGAGCAACACGCGCGGCGTGGGCTTCTCGGCAAACTGCGGCCCCTCAGCCGTGAACACCGTTGGGCGCGGCAAGGTCGAGATCAGCTCTGTGAGTTGCGCGGTGATGCTTTCGTGCATCGCATCGGCGAACTCCTTGGTGCCCACCCTCACCGAGGTGCCGTCGACGACAGCCCCCTTGCTGGCAAGCTCGGCCATCACGCGGTGGTTGGTGGAGTACACCTTGCCGAGAAAGCGCATGTCGCCGTGCGCGACACCAAGGCCGTTGATGGCGTTGAACATCGTCGCCGACGACGCGAACAAGTGCTGCAGCCCCATGAACTGCATGCCCTTGAACTCGTTGGGCCTGGCGATCTGCTTCACGATGGTGGCGAGGGCAGCCATCGGCGGAGCGATGGGCTCGGCAGCCGCGATCGACGTCGCTGCACCACTGCGAATGGCCTCGAACACCCGGCGGTCGGCGAGGGGATCGCCGGTTTTGCTGGTGACAGCGGCAAGCGCGTCGAAGAAGCGAACCCCCTGGGGCCCGAGGTTGCGCGCCAACTTCGCGGTGTCGACGGCACCGCCCGCGCCGCCCGCGGTGGCGTCGAGCAGCACGTCGGCCAACGCCGCGATGGTGGCTTCGCGCACATTGTTGGTGAACTGGCCGTAGATGTTTTTGACGACGGCGTTTTCGAACTTGTCGGCCAGGCGCGGTGCGGCAGTGGGCTCGAGAAAGCCATCGGGCGTGGTGGTGTGGGGCTCCAGCTGGGTGACCAGGTCGCCCAGGAGCTTTTGCCCTTCGGCGGTCTGCAACTTCTCAAGCAGGGCGGAAGGCGAGACCGCCGGTGCAGACGACGCAGCGGCCGGCCTGGACGGCGGCGGCGAGGTCGGCAGGCGAAGAGCGTGTAATTTCACGGCAATCTCGATGGGCCGGCACCGTGCGCAGCTCCACGTCACACTAGCAGCCACAGCACGCGATTGGCGGCGATCTGTCGACGACGTCACACGCCAGTTCGGGACACGCGTGTACCCGCGTGGCCAAAACGCGGCAGAGTGCTCAGCCG
>JBIKRQ010000471.1:0-4743 GCA_044349155.1 Myxococcota bacterium | reverse complement strand
GACCTGCCGGAAGCAAGCGCGAAACGTATTCGACTTCGTCGTTTCGAGCCTCGCTGGCCGCCAGTCGCTGCTGCCGGCGTCAGCCACCTGAACGGTTACGAGCGTGTGCTGGTGGTCTGCGTCGACGATCATCTGGCGAAGGTGCACAAGGGCCTGAAGGGCCTTGAGGTCGTCAATCCCGACGAGCCGCCCGCCGCCGCGAACGACGCCGACCACGACCTGTTTGCCCTCGCGAAAAGCCTGACGGTGCTGCTCGAAGGTGCACCGCTTGAGTCCACATCCGACTACCCCACGATCGTTGTGCTCGTGGTGTCTGGCGCCACGAAGGCCGACGTTCTCGAGCGCCTGACGAAGGCAAAGCTGAAGGCCGCCGACATCGTCGACCTGCTGCCGGTCGTTCGCGAAACCAAAGAACAGGCCATCGGCGTGGCGCTCGCGCCCTTCGAGGAGCACATGCCCGACGTGAAGGCCGCGATGGAGGCCTATCTGCGCGGTGCTGCACCAGCCCCCGTCGATGCCATTCGCGCAGCCCCTGCCGACTACTACAGCCACCCTTCCGACATCGTGTCTGACGCGTTGAGCGGCGCGCCGGAGTGCTGGAACGAAGATATTACCGACAGGTTATGGGCCCTGTGGGCGCTGCTGTTTGACGCGAAGCACTCGCTGATGTTTTCGATGACGAACGACGACGTGCCTGTCGAGCTGGGCCGCGATCGCGCCAGGATCGTCTACGAGGCAGCACGCCGGCAGGGGATTGCGCCCGTGCATGCCGCACTGGTCGCGGTGCGCACCCACAGCCCGTCGAACTGGTTCCTTGGACCAGCGCAGTTGGGGCACGCCAACTTCTTCAGCGACGCCGCACAGATCGACCTCGCTGCGGCGCGAGAACTGATGGCCCGCGCGATCCCCAAGATGTGGCTGGAGGGCTCGCCCACCGTGCTCAAAACACTCGGCGCGCTGCTCGATCAACGTGTGGCGGCGTTTGGCGCCGAGGCCTTGATCGAGGTGTTGGGCGCGCTGCCCCGCGTGCATCGAAGCATCGCCCGCCGATCCGTTTGAGGGCGATTCGTTCTCGGGGCAAATCACCGTCGAAGCGCTGGGCAAGCCCGACGCCACCGTCAAGCAACGCATCGCCGACGTGCTGCAGCTCCACGGTGCTGAGCTGCCGCCGTTTTACCGCAAGCGGTTTGAGAAGCTGGTCGCCGTCAAGAAGAAGTGACTGCTTCTTCGGCGCCGAAGAAGTGAAGCGCGCGCTCAGTACATCACGTCGGTCGGCGTCGTCGTCGTCGGTGGCGTCACCGCCGGCGTTGTTGCTGGTGGGTCGCGCGAGTTGGTCGGGTCTGAGGGCACGAGGAACCCCGGGATGCTCAGGCCACCCGGGTCGCCGTTTTCTTTGGGCACCGCGGTGAGGTGGTAGGCGATGACGGGCACAGCGACGCCGACGATGCCGCTTGCAGCACCGATGGCGGTTTGCACTGGCCCGCCGAGCAACACGGCCAACAGCGCTTCAGGCGCGCTGCGAGCGCCGTCGATGCTCACGAGCACGCTGGCCACGCTGCCGGCGACGAAGATGGTCGTCGACGTCACAACGGGCCACACCATCGCGCTGCGGCTTTGGCCGATGGCATCGCCTGTGGCGGTCTCTGCACCGCCGACGATGGTGCCAATGGCCAGCGTGGACACGATCGGCCCCACGATCGGCACGATGCTCAGCACCGAGTTGGTGGCGAAACAGGCGACGCCACCGACGAGCAGCTGCACCCCGGCCGTCGCTGGGGTGTCGAGGCCGCGCGGGGGCAGGGCGTCGGGCGCGGGCGTGCCCAGCGGCAGCGACAGCACCAAAAGCAGGGGGAGCAGCATCAACACGCCTTTCGCTGCGGTCGGCGTACCACCGATGCGTCACCGCTGCCGGGCTCCTGGGATGAACGCTCAGACTTTCCCATTCTTTCAAGGGTTTGGCTGCACCGTTGGCGGGGCCCTGGGCACGGGTTGCCTCTCCGCGCGCAGAAGTGACCGGCGTTTGACAGATGGCGCCGTCGCTTTGGAGAGTCCCGACGACGGCACGACACGAGGACACGGCAATGACGAAGCAGATCGCGATGGGCATCGACCTTGGCACCAGCAACAGCTGTGTGGCGATCGTTGAAGACGGCGTGCCGAAGGTGATCGCCAACGAGTGGGGCGAGCGCACGCACGCGTCGGTGATCAGCTTCCTCGACGACGGCGGTGTCCTCGTCGGCAACGACGCCAAGCGGCAGATCATCACCAACCCGCGCAACACCATCTCGTCGGCCAAGCGCCTCATCGGCCGCTTCTTCTTCTCTGAAGAAGTGAAAAAGGCCCAGGGCATCGCCAGCTACGAGATCGTCGAGGGACCCAACAACGGCGTGCGCGTGCGTGCCCGCGGCAAAGACTTCGCGGTGCCCGAAATCTCCGCGATGGTGCTCAAAGAAATGCGCGCTGTCGTCGAGGCCCACGTCGGCCACGCCGTCACGCAAGCGGTCATCACGGTGCCGGCGTTTTTCAACGACAACCAGCGACAAGAGACCAAGAACGCCGGTCGCATCGCTGGTCTCGACGTGCTGCGCATCTTGAACGAGCCCACGGCCGCCGCACTCGCCTACGGCTTCGGGCAGAACATCAACCAGAAGGTGGTCATCTACGACCTCGGTGGCGGCACGTTCGACGTGTCGATCCTGCAGATCGGCGAAGACGTGTTCGAGGTGTTGGCCACCAACGGCGACACCTACCTCGGCGGCGACGACTTCGACGACCGCATCGCCCAGTGGTTGCTGGCCACGTTTACCTCGCAGCACAACGTCGATCTCCGTCGTGACCGAAACGCGTTGGCGAAGATCAAAGAGGCCGCCGAGCGCGCGAAGATCGAGCTCGCCGAGCGCGACAAAGCGCGCATCCACATCCCGCTGCTCTACACCGACAAAGAGGGCTTCAGCCACGACCTCGACGTGCAGCTCAGTCGCGCTGAGTTCAACAAGATGGTCATGGACCTCGTGCAGCGCACGTTCAAGGTCTGCGACGAAGCGCTGCAGCAGGCGCGCATGACGCCGGCCGAAGTCGACGGTGTCATCCTCGTCGGCGGGCCCACGCGTCTGCCCATCATCCGCAACTCGGTGCGCCACTACTTCCAGCGCGAGCCGAACATCGACGTCGATCCCGATCTGGTCGTCGCTCTTGGTGCAGCGATTCAGGCCGACGCGTTGCTCGATGCGAGTACCGCCACGTTCCTGCTCGACGTCACGCCGCAGACGTTGCGCCTGGGCACCGTGGGCGATTTCACCGAGGCGATCATCGAGCGCAACACGTCGATCCCCATCGATCGCACGCGCACGTTTGTGACCGCGCGCGACGGGCAAGACCGCGTGAAGATGCGCGTGTACCAGGGCGAAAGCCGCAAGGCCTCCGAGTGCCAGATGCTCGGCGAGTTCGAGTTCGCGGGCTTGCGTCAGGCGCGCCGTGGCGAGGTCAGAGTCGAGGTCACCTTCGAGATCGACACCGACGGCATCGTCAACGTCTCGGCCCGCGACGTCGAGACCGGCCAAAAGGCGTCCACATCGATCACGCTGTCGGGTGGCTTGTCTGAAGACGACATCGCCGCTGCCCAGGCCCGCACCTCGCAAACCGACGTGCGCTCACGCTGATCGTTCTTTGCCCTCGCGGGCGCACGACGTGCTCGCGCCAAAGCCGACATCATCGAAGATGAGAGAACCACGCCATGGCCGACTACACCGACCCGCAATTCTGGCCGCAGCTCAAGCATCTTTCGGCAACGATTGATGGCCTCGACTACTTCCAGATTCTCAATATTCCGCAAGAAGCCAACGGCCCGCAGGCGAAGGTGGCCTACTACGCCCTCGCCCGCGCCTTGCACCCCGACAAGTTCTTCCACATCGAAGACGTGGAGTTGAAGGGCGCCGTCGGCAAAATCTACAAGCGCGTCACTGAAGCGTATATGATTTTGAAGGAAGATGCGAAGCGCATCAAATACATCAAGGACATCACGGGTCCCGAGCGCGCCAAGAAGCTGCGCTTCAGCGAAGAGGCCGAAGCCGAGCAGAAGGAAGAGCAGAAGATGGCGGCGAAGGTCTGCAAAACCCCCAAGGGCGAGCAGATGTTCAACGCCGCGATGTTCGACCTGCAAAACGGGCGCATCGACCAGGCCTACAAGGGGCTGCAGTCGGCGATGTTGTTTGAGCCCAGCAACGCCGAACTCAAGAAGCTGATCGCCGAAGTCGGTGCCCGCCGCGCCAAGCCCGCCTGAACTGCCAGGGCAGCAGTGCTCAACGCACACCAGTGAACTCCGCGCACACCAGTGAACTCCGTGCAGTTACGAACACGCAGATACTGGTGGGCGCCGGGTCCGACGCCTCGCAGGAGCGCGACCCGATGGAAAGTGCTCATACAAATACAGTGAAAAGGGCGGGGCGTCGCTCCGTAGAACGCGGCGCAACCGCCCGAAATATCAAGCAAAAGGGCCCGGAGGGTGTCGGGAACCTTGGCCCTGGAAGGTTCCTGACTCGCGCCGAAGGCGTAGTACATAGATCGGACGCACTGATCGACGAAAATGCAGTTGCTGAGAAACGTGAAGCGGTTCTTCAGTAACCGTTCAGCCCCTCGATCGGATGACCGATCCCAACCGCCGGCGATCGTGATCTGAGCCAGACATGGGCATCGATGACCTCCTGGCCGAGAACGCTCAGCTGAAAGCTGAGAACGCTCAGCTGA
>JBIKRQ010000470.1:0-4772 GCA_044349155.1 Myxococcota bacterium | reverse complement strand
ACCAACGCTGGATGAGCGCTTTGCCCCGCGCGGCCTGATTGGCGGTACGGCGAACCTGCAGGCCGAGCGCTTCAGCGACCTCGAGGTCGGTGGTGCTGTCGACGTCGGCAGTGCGGTGTCGGTGTGTATCGCTGGGTATGCGTCGTTGCTCGACGACGCGATCGTCTACGTGAACAAGAACGCATTCGAGGTCGCACCGCTCAACACGGGTGCCGCACAGCGCGCGGGGCTCGATCTCGGCGTGCGCCTGCAGCCGTTGACACTCGTGCGTGTCGACGTCGCCGGCGGTCTGCTGGCCAGCCACATCGACGCGACCAACGCGCCATTGCCCACGGCCCCACCGTTGTCGTTGCGCACCGCGCTGCGCCTGGGCGACGAGCAGGGGCACTTCACCGCCGTCGTCGTCGGCCGCGGCAGTGCGCCCGCGAACATTTTTGGCACGCTGCCGTCGGGGGCCTACGCGTTGCTGAACCTTGGGCTGCGCATCCCCCTTCACGAACGGCTCGCGCTGCACCTCACCGTCGACAACGCCCTCGACGTCACCACCGCCAGAGACACCAACCTGCTGCCTTTGCCCGGCCGACTCGCCTTCGTCGGCCTCGAGGTTCGCCCATGATCCGCGCCGCCGTGCTGCTCGTGCTCGCCAGTCTCGCCAGTGCGGCCTGCCCCGCGCCGCCGCTCCCGTCGGCGCCGACGCGGTTTCCGACCGGCAGGGTCCCAAACGCCGTCACGCGCGTCGACTGCACCGACTCGCCTCGCGCGCTGGTGGCCGCGTCGGTCGATGGCTCCCTCAACATCATCGACATCAGCAACGGCACCACCACCTCGTTGCAGTTCGGCCCCAATACCAACCCGTGGGACGTCGCCATCGTCGACGGCACCAGCAGCGCCACCGGCCTCACCGACCCCACGGCGATCGTGTCGCTCTACGGCAGCAACGGCATCGCCACCACGAAGGTGTGCAGCAGCACCAACGTGTCGACGTACACCGACGACGAGGTCATCGTCAGCGACGGCGTCGAGTACGTGCCAAGCAACCCACAAGCCATTGCCGTCGTTGGCGCGGACATCTTCGTCGCCTTCAGCAACATCGTTCGCGTCGCCAGCAAGACCGAAGACATGCTCACCCATCCGGGCACGCTGGTGCGCCTGCACCTCGACGACGAGGGGAAGCTCGTGCGCGATGCCCGCCTCACGTTGCCCTGCGACAACCCATCGGCGATTGCCAACCTCGACGCCACCCTCGTCGTCGCCTGCACCGGCCGCTACCGCGTGAAGAGCGACAATGGCTTCGAGCGCGCCAACGACAGCCAGGGCGCCCTCGTCGTCGTCGACGCCGCCACGTTCACCGTCACCAACACGCAAGCCCTCGATGCATCACCGGTGTCGGCCGTGTTCGACGTCGACGGCAGCGTCGTCGTCGGCGATGCGCTCGATGGCAGCGTCAGCCGCTACACCCTCTCGCCCCTCGCGTTGGTCGACACCAAACAACCCACCGGCATTGCCGACGACAGCATCTTCGCCGTCACGATCGTCAACGGCACCGTTGTCGCCGGGGCCTTCTCGGGATCGTTGGTGGGCGCGCCGTTGTCGTCGAGCCCGCAGCTTGCCAGCGCCAATGAGGGGCTGTCGCGCGGTGTGGTCGACGTCGCCTGGCAGCCCGGCGATGCCGATGTCTTCGCCGTGCTGACGTTGTCGTCGGAACTGGTGCGCGTCCCTGTCGACAGCCTGGGTACTGAGGCCCAACCATGAGCCGCCTGCTGTGGGCGCTGCTGGTCGTCGGCGTCGTCGGCGTCGTCGGCGTCAGCCCCCAGGCGCGCGCGATCGCTCCCGCGGCGGCCGCGCGTGTGCCCCATCTGCACGCCCCCACGTCGACGTCGAGCACGACCGCAGCGCACGCGTCGCGCATCGTCAGCCTGTCGCCCGCGGTCACCGAAACGCTGTTCGCCCTCGACGTCGGCTCGCGCATCGTCGGCGTCACCCGCTTTTGCGACCGCCCCGCCGCAGCCCAGGCCCTGCCCAAAGTGGGCGGCTACACCGACGTCAGCCTCGAAGCCGTGCTCGCGTTGCGCCCCGACCTCGTCGTCGCCCAGCCCGGGCAAGGCCAGTGGAACCTTGTGCAGCGTCTGCGCGAGCACCACATCGAGGTCTTCGTCGTCTACACCGACACCGTCGTCGAAGCCGAAGCCGCGGTCACCGCCCTCGGCGAGCTGCTGGGGCAAACGGCGCAAGCACAAGCCCAACGCCTCGTCGCACGCCAGCAGCAGGCCCTGAAGCCCACAGCCCTCGCGCGTCCGCTGCGCGTCGTGGTCGTCGTGGGTGTGTCGCCGCTGGTGGTCGCGGGCGGCAACAGCTTCGCCGACACCGCCGTCCGCGCCGTGGGTGCTCACAGCGCCATCCTGCCCACCGACCCGGCGTGGCCCACGTGGTCGCTCGAAACCCTGCTCGCCCGCCACGTCGACGTGATTGTCGCCGCCGATGGCGCAGCGCAACTCCCTGAATTCAAACGCGTTCTCGGCCCGCTTGGCGCCAAAGCCCCGCGCGTCATCGCCGCCGACCGCGCCATCTTGATGCGCCCGGGCCCCTCGTTTGCCGACGACGTCGCCACCCTGCGCACGCTGCTGCAGTCGGTCGGCCCGTGACGTGGCGCACGACGCTGCTCGGCCTGGTGTGCGTGGCATTCGGCGCGCTGGTGGGCCTGTGCTGCGGCCCAGACGGATTCGGCCTGTCTACCCTGGCCGACCCCTCGATCGTCGCTCTGCGGGGCACCAGGGTCGCGCTGGGGGCCATCGTGGGCGCGGGCTTGAGCATTGTCGGCGCCGCGTTGCAGGCCGCGTTGCGCAACCCGCTGGCCGATCCGTTCGTGCTGGGCGTGTCGGGCGGTGCGGCCATGGGTGCCGCCCTCGTGCTCGTCGTCGGCGGCGCGCTGTTCATCGTCCCCGGCGCCGTCGTTGGCGCGGTCGCCGCGTGTCTGCTGCTGCTGCTGTTCGTGCGCGTGCGCGGTGCTGGCGGCGACGGTGCGGTGCTCGTCGGCGTCGTCGTCAATGCGTTTTCGTGGGCCGTGGTGGCGGTCGTGCGCGTCACGGTCCCAGCCACCGAGGCCGCGAGCTTGTCGGTCTGGTTGATCGGTGCTCTCGACTACCCGTCGTCGTCGACGTTGGCCCTGGCGCTGCTCACCACCATCGCGGGTGCCGCCGTCCTCGTGCACCACGCGGGAGCGTTGGCGATCGTGCGCGGTGGCGACGACGACGCAGCCCGCCTCGGCATCGACGTCAACGCCGTGCGCTTGCAGGTGTTCTTCGCCGCCAGCGTGCTCGTGGGCGTCGCGGTGGCGAGTACCGGCGTGATCGGCTTTGTCGGTCTGCTCGTGCCCCACGCGGTGCGCCGCGTCGTCAACAGCGACGATCGCGTCGTGATCCCGCTGTCGGCCCTCGTCGGTGCAGGCACGCTCGCCGCCCTCGATGGCGTCTCCCGCGCGGCCTTCGTGCTCGTCGGCAGCGAACTGCCCGTGGGTGCGGTGTGCGCGCTGCTCGGCGCCCCGCTGCTCGCGGTGTTGTTGGTGCGCGATGCGCAGCGGAGTGCTCGATGGTGAGCATCGTCGTCGAGCAGCTGCAGGTCGGCCGTCCCGTGCGTCTGCACATCACAGCGCTCACACTCGACGCCGGCCTGTGCATCGTCGTCGGCGACAACGGTGCTGGCAAAAGCACTTTCCTCGACACCGTCGCCGGCGTGCTCAAGCCCACCGCGGGCCGCGTCTTTGTCGACGTCGCGCACCGTGGCCGCTTCGATGTGCACGCCCTGCCCGCACGTCAACGAGCGCAGCACATCAGCAGCCTTGGCCAGCAGCCCCCCGTCGTCGTGGGGCTCTCGGCCGTCGAGCGCATCGCCCAGGGTCTGGTGCCGCGCCGTGGGCCAGACGCGCGCCTCGACGACGCCACCCGCCGCCGCGTCGTCGACGTTGCTGCTGAGTTGGGCATTGCTGGGATGTTGTCGTCGCCGTTGAGCCAGTTGTCGGGCGGGCAACGCCAACGCGTGCATGTGGCGCGCGCGCTGGTCGATCACGAGGCCGACATCGTCATCCTCGACGAGCCCTTCGCCGGTCTCGACGACGCCGCCAGCTCCTTGCTCGTCGCCGCGCTGCGACGTCGGCATCACCAACTGGTCGTCGTCAGCGTGCACGACCTTGGCCTGGCGGTCGCCCTCGGCGGGTGCTTGTTGGGGCTGCGGGCGGGCCAGCTCGTCGTCGACAGCACCACCGAGTCGCTGCTTGACCCCGCAAACGAAAACGCGGCCCGGATCTTTGCCGATCCGGTCCGCGTCATCGTTGATGGCGATGCCATCGGTGTGCTGCGTCGTCGTCGCTGACGACGCAGGCTGCTTCGGTCACTCTGCCGCTGAGGCGTACACCGGGTCGTCAGCGCCCTGGATGCCGTTGCAGATTTCGACGTCGACAGCGAGCGGCGCTTCGCAGCTCGGGTTGTCGCGCGTGAAGTCGCACTGCAGGCCGATCTCGCACTCCGTGGTGTCGGTGCAGTCGTCGCCTTCGCCCTTGAGCAGCGCGCACTCGGGGGTGTCGCCGGTGGCGTCGCAGTACAGGCCGCGGTCGCAGTCGGCCGTCCCGCCGAAGCACTTCTCGCCCTCGATGCGGATGAGTTCGCAGCTCAGCTCGCCATCCTTGTCGGGCATGCAGCGGGTGCCGACTTCGCAAAACGACGGCAGGAACGGGCGGTCCGGATCGGGAGAGCAATCAACGGTCTCGGCGAGCGGCAGCA
>JBIKRQ010000103.1:0-17795 GCA_044349155.1 Myxococcota bacterium | reverse complement strand
TGCTCATAAACGTGCTGGATGCTGCTGATGTCCGACGCCTGCCCGTGAACCACGACGTCAAAGAGGTCGCCGACCGGGACAACGCTGCCCATCTGGAAGTCAGGCAGATAGTGGACAAGGAGATTCGTGAGTTCGCGCAGCGCCGTTCGCTCACGTTGCAACGTCGAGGACAGCGCCACCATCGTCTCCACGAGTGCTGGCGAGAATGGATACACCCGACGAAAGTCTTCAGCGTCACCCTGGTCGCCGAAGAGGTCGCGAAAGTCCTTCTTGTAGCGCTCGCGGTAGTCGTTGAAGGCCTGGTCGACCTGCTCGCGGGCAGCTTCGGATTTGGCGCGCAGGATGCGCCCCTCGATAATGCGCGGCAGGTCCTTGTCCTCGAGTTCGATCGTTTCGAAGCGAGAATCCCAGTACTTGAGATAGTCGCGAAAGACCTCCTCGTCCTTGCCGACAGCAAAGCTGCCGACCATCTTTGAAAGGTCGCGCTGGCGAGCAGCAAACGTGAGGAAGGGCAGGACCGGTGCAGGGTTGCCGTGCTCGACGAGCGCGGCGACCTTGGCCGTCTCACTCGACAGAAGCTTCTTGTCGCCCTGCAACGTTGTGAGCCAGAGAACAAGCTCGTCGAGAAAGAGGACGACGCCCTCGTAGCCAAGTCCCTTGAGGTGCTCGGCGAGTGCCCGCAGCCCTTCGTTGAGTCGCACATAGGCAGCGCCCACGACGACGTCTTTGAGCCACGGCGTGCGGGCGAGCTCACCGGCCAGTTTGCGGCCTTCGTCGGAGTCGGGGGTCTGCCTGGCGTTGTCGAAGCGTTCGCGGTCCCAGGGCTTCTTCAGCTTTCCCCAGCCCGTTGCCGTGGCGTCAGCCTTGTTTGACGGAAACTCCGCAAAGAACTTCTCGTCGCCCAGCGACTTGAGCAGCTCAACAGCAGAGGCAAAGACGCGGGTCACCTCGAAGAGGGCTGGCGCTGGATGCCCCGGGTGCTGGCGCGCGAGCTGTTCGGTCGCCGCACCAAAGATGATCTCCTCGAGCGACGTTGCCGTTCGGGCGATGCATTGGATGTGCACGCGAAAGAGCTTTCGGCCGATCACGGCAGGTTTGAACTTCAGCTGCTGTGCCTGAAGCTCAGGGTGCTCAACATACACAGCGTTGTCGTCGGCCAGCAGCAGCGACAACACGTTCATGAAGTGCGACTTGCCGCTGCCGAAACTCCCGTGAATCCACGTGAAGACACTCTTCTTGTCGCGCAGCCCATCGGCGGCCTTGCCGAGCGCGCTGGTCAAGCGGGTCTCGATCGACGGCGTGACCCGATACTGCCGCAGGGTTTTGCGGGTGTGGTCAGCGTCGCCACCGTCGCGAATCTCGTGGACGAAATCGGTTTGGTGAACGCTCTCCGGCAGTTCGAACAGCTCTCCAAGCGCGCTCATACAAAACTCCGAGACAGGGGGACGTGGTGACTCAAGGGGTCACCAACCGGATGGAGAGGGGTGCTGGGATGGCGCCGGCGTGCCGCTCGACCCACAACGACGGCACGTCAAGAATCTCGTGGTGCAGAAGGCCACTCAGCGGCACCAGGCCTGTGCCTGGGTCTGCGCCAACAGAAGCTGCAACGTCAGCACCGACTTGAACGACGGCGCCCTCTCCAAGGAAGGCGGGGAGCACGATAAGCACCGCGCTCTGACGACGTGCACCAGCCGCCGGGCGTGCCAAGCGCTGGACCAGACTGAGAAGCCCGTAGCGCGCGAGTGCGCCAAGGCCTGTGAGGACAACCGGCGCTGTTGCGTTCAACAGCGATGTCTCGACACGCTGCGCAGCCATCCTCATGAGATCGACGAGTGACTGCCAGTGCTCACCGCGAGGACCCTCTGCATCGGCCTGAAGAGCCGGGTGAAGCCCATCCATGTCGTTCTCTTTCGCAACGGCGCGTGCCTGCTGCAGGAGCAGTCCGTCCATTGCGATGTGCGACCCGCCAATTTCATGCGCAACGGCGCGGGCAACCGAGACAGCGTCGGGCGTGCGGACATCCGATTCTCGACTCCAGGAAGCCGACAATCCCCGCCACAGCAAAACGCGCACGGCCGCGGTGTCGACAGCGTGCCGCATCTCCTCCTGGAAGGTCGTAAACGCCGGGCGTCCTGGTTCGTCGGTAGCGGCGCGCTCGCGCTGCGACTGTGACGTCAGCTGACTTGTGGGGGTGCGTGCGTAAACGAGCTCAGTCGCAGCGACGGTGGCCTGCTGGACGTAGGCGTTGCGCCCTGGTGAGAAGATCAGCTTCAAGGGCTCAAGGAGCACATCGAGGCCGGGCCGCTCGGGAAGGGGCGCCGACATCGGGTAGCGAGCGCGGACCCGACGGGTGACCTCTTCCACAGCAATCGGGCCCTGCAGCGTCGAGGCACTGAGCGTCACGGCACGCGAAGCGGGCAAGCCACGGGGATACAGTTCGCCTCGGACGGAACGATCTGCTCGAGCAGCCGTTGTCACCGAGAGCTCGACGAGCGCGCGAGGCGTGAGCGCGAGCACCCGCTGCACTGCCCCCTCATCAAGCGCACCGTCTCGCCTCCGCTCGAGGAGCGCCGTTCTCAGGCATTGGTCCGCCGCTTCCTCGACCAGGACACGCTCGCCGTCGACAGCCGTATCGGCGGCGTCGCCCAGCGCGTCAGCAACCTCGAGCGAGCGGGTGTCGACCGCGACGACAGCCCGATCACGGCGCTGTTTCAGCAGCAGGCGCGAACCGTTCACAACGTCGAGGTCGCTTGCGTCGATCTCGCAGAGAATCCGGACGAGCGCCTCTGCAAGTACTCGCAGTTCTGAGGCGCCGACGTCCTGTTCAGGTGGCAGCACATCGATGACGACGTTCGCCAGGGACGACAATGGTGCTGCGCCGCCCGAAGCAAGAAGTGCTGCTGACACGGGCTCATAAAGGCGAACCAGCAGGCTCGACGTGGTCTCTGTCAGCTTCCAGCGGTTGCGAACTTTCTGCAGTTCGAGTGAGACGAGCTGCCGGGTGACCTCGTGGCGCGCAGCGAGCGCGCTCGCCGTACCGGGGACAAGGCCGTCGACGGCGACAAGGCCGAGATACTCGCGCAGGCGCTCCTGGGACGGGCGAGCCTTCCCTGTTGGCTGCGGCGCAAACAAATAGACAGCCGCCCGCAACGTCGACGGTGCCGCATCAGCATCGAAGAGGCCCTTCAACCAGGCCGTGACGTCTTTGACGCTGATGGCCGTATTCGCCTGGCGGGCCTTATGGATGAGGTTCTTCACCTGTGCACGAGGCGCCGCAGCGAGTTGAGCTGAATCTTCAATGCCGGCAGCGACGCACGCATCCACAAAGCGAGCAGCGAGCTTCCGACTGCGCACCTTCATCAGGCTGACAACGCGTCCATGCCACCCCGGGTAAAAGGGCTCGCCGCGTTGTGGTTCATCGGTTGCCGAGTTCTCCAGGTGTTCACGAACACGCTCAGCGACCTCAACAAGGACGCGCGCCGTTCTTGTGCCAACACCGCGGACGCCGTTGAGCCAGTTTGGGCGAAGCATTGAGAGGTCGTGCAGCGTCGCAACGCCCATGCGGTCAAGGGCGTTCTTGGAGCGCGAAGACAACGGGAGCTTCTGCACGCTGTCCGCTGGTCCCAGACCGACGAGCGAGCCGTCACTGAGTGCCACTTCGGCTTCATCATCGGCTGGCGACTCGGCGACGCGCGTGAGGGCATGCAGAAACGCGTCCCGCATGTCGTCAGCGGTGCTGAAGCGCAGCTCGCTGCCAAACCGGAAGCACCGCTCAAAGAACTTCACGAGCCCAGAGCGAACATCAGCATCAAAGCGGTCGGCATCGATGTTGACGGCGATGTCGTTCGGCTCCTTGGCAGCAACATCAGGTGCTGGTCGCGTCGCTGTGAACATCTCATAGAGCGTCACAGCAGCAGCCCATCGATCGGCTGCGTCGTCCCAGCGACCACGAACCGGAAGGCCAGGGTCCTTGTAGGCGGGAGTCCCGATCGAGACCTCAGTCGCCGGGGAGCTCGACAACGAAAAGTCGAAGAGGATGAGCCGCTTCTTCTGCTTTTGGACGCCGACGGTCAGGCCGATGTTCGCAGGCTTGATGTCCCGATGCTGGACACCAGCCTCCTCGAGGGCACGAAGTGCGAGCAGGAGATCCTCACCCCAGCGGCGCGCGAACTCGAGCGAGACGCTCCCGCCTTCGCGAAGCTCGTCCGCCAAAGAACGGTCGCCGGCGAACTCGACGAGGAGGCAGGTCTTTCCCGAGAACTCACGTCGCTCGACGAGCCTGCTGATGTTGGTCAGTCCCGTGATGACGCTCAGTCTGGCGAGCGTGTCGCCTTCACGTCCCAAGCGATCGTTGTGTTCGTCGCTGGCGGGAACCTTCAGCGCGTAGAACACGTCTTCTCGGCCAACACGCGAGACCTTCAACGCACGCGCGGTCGCTCCGACACCCAGGACCCGTCGGACGACAAGGTCTCCAAGACGATCGTCGCGTGTTGCATCGAGGGGGTCGACCTCCGTCGGGCCGATAGCCGCTGCAACGTCGTCAGGAACCGTCAGGGCTTCCGCGAGTTGGTCGACGAAGGCCACTGCGCTGCAGCGTCGCGCATCGCCGTCACTGATGCTCACCGCGTCGGCTCGCAGCAGTGGATCGATGTGCGACGCATTGTAGATGGCGTCGTTGAGCTCCTTCTGAACGTCACTGCGGACAGCTGAGAGGATCAGGCCGTCATCGCGGTGCAGGCGCTGCAAGAGTTCTGCACCCGTCTTGGCTGGGTGCTCTTCGGCGAAAAGAAAGTAGGCGAGCGCACCGAGCGAGAAGATATCGCTGACGGGGGTCGGCCTAGCCCCTCTGGTGACTTCAGGCGCCTCGTAGACACCCGCAGCAGCACCAGCCATGCGAGTGAGAAGTCGCGTGTCGGTGCCACGAGAGCCTTCTTCATCGATGGCCAGGGCAAACCGTGTGAGCTTGACCTCGAGGGTCGAACGGCCATCTCGCGACTTGCGCGGGTCTGACAGGCGCCGCACGAGGACCGCATCGGGACCCAGAGCACCATGGACCACATCATTGCGGTGACAGAAGGCGAGGGCGTGCGCGACGCGCTCGAGAATGGTCAGCTTCTCATCGAGGGTGAGCGTGCTTCGTCCTTGAGCATCACGCGACGCCAGAACGAAGCGATCGAGCGGCACACCATCAAAGCCGCGAAAGACGAGGGCAGGTCCGAATGGACCTTGAGGGTCGAAGTCGTCCAGCGAAAGCACGTCGGGGTGCTCACCAAGCTTGCGCAACACCGCGGCCTCACGACTGGCGCGAACCTCGATTTGCTTGGTCAGGATCGTGTCGTGCGGTGGGACCAGATACGATCGGACCCGTCGTCTCGGCGTCGTCTCGTTCTTCTCCTCGCTCCAGTGGTCCTGGTAGCCCTTCCCCTCCTCCACAAGCCCGCCCAGTCTGATGCGTCCTCCCAGGAGCTTCAGGTCACGTGGGCAGGGCTTCAAGCCGAACTCTTCAGCCCCCAGGACCTTCGTGAGGGCCTTTTGCATTTCACGTGCATACGCGTTGCCGCGGATGTCTTCGCGAGCGCCAGGAAACGAGGCCTGGCGGATGAGGTCATTGAGTGCGGCACGACCAACGATGACGTGTGAGCGCGCAGCAGAAGCCAACGGCAAACGCTTCTCGTTGACGCCCGCAGCGTGGCTCAGCCAAACAATTTCCTCGTAGCGAAGGTGGTCGATGAGGTGACCGACATTCAGGCGCTTCGCGACCCGCTTGGCGCGGTTCATCAACGCATGCGACTTCTTCGTCAGCAGCGGCAGAGGGTGGTCAACGATTTCGCGGCCGCGACCTCGATCGGTTGTCAGCGTCGCCAGGTCGCCGTCAGCAACGGTGCCAGTCCAGCTCTTGAGCTCGATGATGTAGAACGCGTGGGCTGTGAGTATGCAGGCGTCGATCTCGTAGCGGTGCCCACTCTCGGTCTGGAACGTAAACAGCGACCAGCCGCTGTACGGAGGATGGTCCGGCAGAGCAGCCCTCAGCCACTCCAGTGCCTCCGCCTCTGATTGGTGTGCAGCCGGCCCGAAAATGTTGAAACGCTCAACGCTGGACATCAGATTGAGAGCCTGTTGCCCTCGCCGATCCCAATGCGGTCAGCGAGGTGTGTTGCGGTGGCGATTTCAGAGGCGCTTGCGTCGTTGGACGTGACCAAGAGCGTTGCGTTCATTGCCGAGCCGACCTCAGCGGGTGTTGGCTCGGAAGACAAAAAGCGCGGCATGCCACTGCTACGGCGGAGTGCGCTCGCAATCCCGAGCAGATGGCGGGCCCCCGCGCCATCGGAAATCAAGACAACCTGTGAACGAACATCACAGGAGGTGTGGGCACCGAGCGCTTCGACAACAGACATCAAGGCACGTGAACCAGCGACCAGTAACTGCGTCATCGGGGTGACTGCTGATTGGAGCGGCACATGGCCTGACACGCCCCAATGCTTTGCCGACTCTTCCAGGACCTTGAGCGGTGTTGCCGCAGCGGCACGGTCGCGGAACAAAGCCTCCAGCTCATCGCGCGGCGGCCGTGTGAAGCCGACACCCCAGGCGTCGTCGTCGTACCACCCAGGCAGCTGAAAGACGGGGCCTGGCGCGAAGGCCGCCGGGTAGAGCATCGAGAGGTTACGGAGGGCGTAGTCGAATCGCATCACCAGCGGGAGGTCGTCGCCGTACGTGCGCCAAGCGACGTCTGCATCGGGGTCGAACAGCCGATCCGAGCCGTCCGAGTCAAGAAAGAGCCCTGTCAGGAGGGCGCCTCGATAGAAGGCTTTTGCCTGCTCGCTGTCGACTTCCAAGTCTACTCCGGACTGCACGCATTGACGGCGACGCACCATAGCACACTGGTGCGACGTCGGCGTGGTCTGACGAGTGACGTCGTGCTTTGGCATAAATTACGACACACGTCGCAATTCTAGGTGCCGCAATCGCGACTGCAACGGCGGCGCTTGTCGAAGCACATCCGCCAAAATCATGAAGAAGACTGCAGAGTTTTCTGCGGCTTCCGAATGCAGGTCGCGGGCGAAAGTCGCATCAAAAGCTGCAGCGCTTCATGATTTCCGCTTCCCTCCCGGCCCCGCTGGTGGAATGGTGCGCGCCTACGCACTCGGAGGAGGCCGCTCATGACGTCTCGCATCGTCACGATCTGCAACCAAAAGGGGGGCAGCGGGAAGACCACCACCTGCATGACCCTCGCTGCTGGCATCGCCGGCCGCGGCTACGACGTCCTCGTCGTCGACGCTGACCCGCAGGGAACCGCCACGCGCTGGGGCTCATCCGCCCCCGAGAGCGCGCCGTTCCCCGCGACCGTCATCAACCTCGCCGCGGCGAAGGCCAACGTGCACCGCATGGTCAAGGACCACGTCGAGAAGTTCGATGTCATCCTCCTCGACTGTCCGCCTGCTGTTGAGTCGCCCGCGACGCAGTCAGCACTGCTCATCTCCGACCTCGCCGTCGTGCCCGTGATTCCGCGCCCAGGTGAGTTGTGGGCTCTCGAGCGGCTCTTTCAGCTCCTCGCCGAGGTCCCCGAGCTGCAGGCGCGCCTGATGCCCACGATGCTGCAGAACACGACGCTGATGTCTGACGCCCTCGTCGTCCTTGGCGAAACGCCGGTGCCGTTGATGAAGGCGTGCTTCACCTCGCGCGTTGCCTACGCGCAGATGATGCCCGTCGGCGGCACAGCCCTCGACAGCCGCGACACCGTCGCCAAAGACGAGGTCGAGGCGGCCACCACCGAAGTGCTCGAGCTTGTCGGTCTGCCCAAGCGCAAGACGAAGAACACGAAGCTCAAGAAGGCGGTCTGAGTCCATGGCCAAGAAGAACAAGCCTGTCGACGTCAAACGCCAGGCACAGTTGTCGGCTTTGCGCAGCTCGTTGAGCGCAGAACGTTCGAACGTGGCAGCGCAGCCCTCCCCCCTCGAAGCCCGCTTCGCACGCGCCGATGCGTTGTCTGCTGGTTCGCAACCGCCGACGCCAACGCCCGCCGCGCTGAAGTCCGACGAACTCATCGACCTCGACGGCATCATCGCGCGCGAGAACGATCTGCGCCCGCTGCGCCCCGCACACGTGAGCGACCTCGCCGCATCGATCGCGACGGTCGGACTCATCCAGCCCCCCGCCGTCGACGTGAAGGGCCGCTTGTTGGCCGGCGAGCACCGTCGCGCTGCACTCGTGTTGCTGCGTGAGTTCTCGGCGAACGTCGAGGCCGTCGCGGCGCACTGGCCGAACCTCGAGGCCGACGATCACGCACGCATCGCCGCGGGTTGGAAGACCCAGGGCTTCGATCGCGGTGTTCCCGTTCGTCGCATGGCCTTCGACGCCGCCGTCGATCGCGCGCGCGCGCTCGCTGTCGAGGCCACCGAGAACGAGAAGCGCGCAGACTTCTCGAAGAACGAGATCCGCGACGTCGTCGAGAAGCTGAAGGCCGCAGGCTTTCGCACGCAGACGGGTCGCCCGAAGAAGGGCGAGAAGCCATTGGCACCACAGCTCGCCATCATCTTCGGCAAGAGCGAGCGGCAGGTGTTCAACTACCTCGCCGAGCTGCGCGACGGCCCGAAGGTGAAAGAGCCGAAGCCAGCGAAGGAGCTCGCCACAGACCCAATGGCCGAGCGCCTGCAGGCCTTGTTCGGCGTGCCGGTGAGCATCAAGCGGCAGAAGAACGGGCAGAGCAAGGTGGAGCTGCTGTTCACGTCAGACGAGCAGCTCGAGAAGTTGCTCGCCTCAACGTGAACCAACGAGCTGGCGGCGCTGCCGAGGTCGCGCACCGCGGGGACTGCGAACGACCAGCCCTGCCTTGTGAGGCACAGGGTTCGTTCCAGGTGGAACGAGCAACCTCTTGCCGCTCATCGTGCCACTGCGCCGCGCGCCTTGGCACGGAAGGTGCGTTGCGAACGGCACATCGTAGGAGCGTGCGTGGTAGGCCAGATCAAGAGCAAAACAGCGACAGTTCAGTCCTCGGCGGCAACTTCAGGAACTGCACCGCCGGAGCCGCCGAGTGCATCCGGGTCAGTCGATGAACTCCCGAAGCAGGAGAGCGGCAATCGCTTTGAGCCCGGCTCGGCCCACATGACATACCTTGCTCCAATCTCACGAGCCCCTCTGCCCACGATTGATGCGGTGCCACCCGGACTGAAAGGAGGCGACGTCGGTCCGTACGTGACGACGATTCAGAGCGCCCTCACGAAGTGGGGCTTCGAAAGCCCTACGACTGCCGTCATGGACAAGCAGACGACGAAGCAGGTCAAAGCGTTCCAGCGTGAAGCTGGACTTCCAGTGACTGGAACGGTCGATGCAGAAACGCTCAAGATGCTCCAGCGCGAGCCCGGCGCAGCGCTGACAGAAGCTCATGATGCTGCGTCAGCGCGAGGGGCCGACCTCGCGGCTGCTGCTGACGCGGAAGCGAAGGCAACGAACACCGTAGGGTACTGTGCAAAGTCTGTCGGCGACGCCTTCGACGCCGTCGGAATGCACCCAGATCGCGGCGATGCCTACACGTACGCGAACTCACTCGCCATCCGCAGCGACATGAAGGAGATCGAAGGGCTTCTTGCTTCGGAGCTGGAGCAGCTCCCACCAGGCGCAATCGTCGTCTACGGGAAGAGCGAGACGCATGAGCACGGCCACGTCACGGTCGTGTCCAGCGAGGCCAAAGACGGTAAACGACTCGAGTCGAGCGACCACCAGCAGCCCCTTCACAAGGTCGCGCAAAGCACGTCCTACTCCGGTGATTTCGGCGCCGGCCCGGAAGGTGCGCGTTTCCGGGTCTTCATTCCATTGCCGCAAACAGGCCCCGCGATGGAAGCGCAGCAATGACACTGCGCAACATGATTGCAGTTTCGTGTGTCGGTCTCGCCGCGTGCAGTGCGTCGACGAGGATTGATGCGCCTCCTGACGCAGGAGTCGCGGCACCACTCCCTGCCGCGGTCGCACCGGTGGTTCCTGCGGTGCCTTCGCCGCCCGCTGCCGCGCCTGAACCTGTAGTGCTCGACCCGATGTTCACAGTGCAGGTCGAAGGTGCCCTGCAGCCCGTTTATGCGCTGTTTGTCGACGTCGACGACCTCGTGTTCAACAACCGCCGCGAGCGCGAAGCCTTTCGCACGCAGCAACGTCCGGGCCGGCCAGTCCTGACCGACAAGGAAGCTCGCGAGCGTTGGCTCACAAAGCGCTTTCAAGCTGAGCTGGCGGCACACCAGAAACGCTGTCTTGCAGAGCAGAATCCAGACGACGGGACGTGCGACGCCGACCTCGTCCTGTGTGCCCAGGATTTCCTCAAGCCCGCGGCCATCGCCCTTGCATCCAGCACCGCGTCGGCCGCGAAGGTCAACGTGACGCTGTCGAGCGGTGGGGTCGCCGTTGTGACCGTGCAGCACAGCGCCGAAGGGTGGAAGGTCGACCGCGTCAAATGCCCCGGCTATCGCCCCGGCCGGTAATTGCGACAGCTGTCGCAATTGCCGCCCGACATCTGCTAACCCGGCGGAATGATCTCCGACGCCCCCGTTGCAACGCCGTCTTCGTCCATCGCCGATGTCCTCAGCATCGATGCGGTCCTGCCCCGCGACCAGGACCTCCGGCCCATCCGCCCCGAGCACGTCCGCATGCTCGCGGCCAACATCGCCACCGTCGGCCTCATCTCGCCCCCGGCTGTCGACGCTGCGGGCCGCCTGCTCGCCGGTGAGCATCGCCGCGAGGCGCTCCTCCTGCTGCGCTCCATCTCAGGCAACGCCGACCTCGCCCGCGAGCTCTTCGCGCTCGAAATCGAGTCTGGCGCCCTCACCGACACCGACCTCGAGCAGCTGGCCTCGGCGTGGACCCGCGAAGGCTTCGACGCCGGTGTGCCCGTTCGCCGCATGCCCAACGCCGATGGCGCGACAGCCCTCGCCGTTGAAATCAGCGAGAACACCCAGCGCGAAGACTTCTCCAACGACGAGATCCTCGAGGTCTACTCGAAGCTCCAGAAGGCCGGCTACAAGTCGAGCGTTGGCCGCCCGAAGCCCGGCGAGAAGGCCATCATGCCCGCGATGGCGCTCATCTTTGGCAAGCACGCCCGCACCGTGCAGCGCGCGCTGAAGAAGGCGGCAGCCCCCGAGCGCAACGAGCCTCCGCGCACCCTGGTGGCCCTCAAGGGCCTCGAGCGCTCGCTGGCCAAGTACGGACCCGAGCTACCCCGCGACGCCGAACTGAAGGCCTGTCTGCGCGCTCTGGAAGAGGCCGTCGAAGCCGCGCTGGCCCGGCGGCGTTGAGCATGAACCCCACCGACGCCGACCGCAGTGAACTCGGGCTCGCGCCCCTGCCTGAGCGCGTGGTGCACCTGCTGCTGGCCGAAAACGCCCCGCCCCGTCTCGTCGCTCACCTCACCCTGGTGCACGATGTCGCGGGCAGGCTCGTGCGCCGCATGCGCAAGAAGTGGCCGCGCCTGGTGTTCGATGCCGACGCCGTTTGCTTCGGCGCCGCAACGCACGACATCGGCAAGGCCCGCGTCGCGAGTGAACTCTCGGCACCCGGCAAGACCCATGAAGCCATCGGCGAGCAGCTTCTGCTGGAGCACGGCATCGACGCGCAGCTCGCTCGGTTCGCGCGCACGCACGGCGCAAGCGATGTGGCGAGCCTCGCGCTCGAAGATCTGCTCGTGGTTCTCGCCGACACCGCATGGAAGGCGAAGCGCGATCAAGCACTCGATGATGCGCTGGCGAAGGCGATCTCAACGCAGACGAAGCAAGCGGTGTGGGAGGTGTTCATGACCCTCGACAGCATCGTTGCCGACATCGCCGAGACCGCCGACGAGCGTCTGCAGTGGCAAGCGCGGTTTCCGACCTGACCGGCCTGCCGTTTGTCACCGCGCTGGACACCGACAATTGTGCCTGATCTGCTGGATCCATGGACGAGCCCACCAAGCAATGCACGCTCTGCGGCCAACACCTCGCGTTGAGCAGCTTCCACCGTCGTCGTCACTACGTGCGCGCCGGCGTACGCGCCGCCTGTCGAGCGTGCACACTCGCACGAGCGAAGGAGCGCCGCGATGTCGTCGGCGTCGCCCACGATGCGTGCAAGGAGTTGGTGCGCGCCCGCACACGAGCCGCCATCGCCCGTGGCGCGCTCACGCCAACACCCTGCATCGACTGCGGCGCCACCCACGTCGAAGCCCACCACCCCGACTACAGCGCGCCTGATGCCCACCTGCAGGTGCAGTGGCTGTGCCGATTGCACCACGCGGCCCGTCACGGTCGCCGTTCCTGGACCCGCCAGCTCGAGCTTCAGCTCGCCTCGTGATTCGTCAGGTGCATAGGCATTCTCTCCGTCTCGTCTCGCGTACTTGCTAAGGTCAACAAGCCCGGAGGAACCGATGACCACCACCAAGCCCGACGACCGCGTATTGGTCACTGCCCCCATCGAACATCACGAGATCAACATCTCGCCACGGGATGCCCTTCGGCTGGTGGAGATCCTCGAAGATGACAGCGGGCCCAACGACAGCCTCGTCGCTGCCGCCGCTCGGTTCGCGGACTGGACCGCTGGCCAGCAACGGACGACTTTCATCGAAGAGGACGACGCAAACGCTTGAGGCGTCGCCCGTTCTATTCCCGAAACAGCTTGAAGAACGCGGACGAAACCCAAGCGCGACTTCACTCCCGGCCAGCGCCGACTCGGTGATCGAGACGAAAGCGCCGGCCTCTTTGGCGCGCTCGAAGTCTTCGTCGCTCACGCGGCAGACGGCCTTGTAGAACGGGCCCGACAACCACTCCTTCACCTCGGAACTTCAGGTAGGTCGCCAACGACGCATGAGCGACGCCAACGACAGCGAACCCCAACGGCACCGACTCGCGAACGAGGATGTACATCTTCACGGCTGACTCCAAACGCAACAAGGCCCGGGAGTTCCGGGCCGCTGCGCGAGATCGTTGTTTGAACGAACGCAGCTAGCCCGACGGCGTTCCGTCGGTCGTCATCGTGGAGGTGACGAGCTGCAGCATCACGCCAGCGTATCGCCACCGGTGCCGACTCAGAAGCGAGATCTCCACAGAAGACCAGCGGCAGCGCGAACGTCACGGGCGGCCCGGAGGTCGCGCATGCTTCATGTCTGTCCAAACTTTCGAGATGTCGGCGCGACGGTGAATGCCTTCGCCGGCAGCACCCTCCTGCGGGAGCGAGCACTTCTGCGCGGCGGCAAGGTCGACTTCGTCGACGATCTTGCGTGCATCGGCAGTCCGCGCTTCATCGTGAATCTTCGCCGCGGCCCCGATCCCGACCTCGGTGTCCCGACGGTTCAACTCGCGGCCGACGATCGGCTCGAGAACTACAACACCGCCGACCCGGCCGTTCGTCGCTGGCTGACCCGCGTGCTTGATGCGCTCACCTCGCCCAGCGCGAACACACCAGTCCTCGTGCATTGCGCGGCTGGCCGAGACCGCACGGGCGTCGTCGTCGCCGCAGTGCTCACGTCGCTCGGCATCCCAGACGAGCTGATCGTCGCCGACTACCTGATGACCGACGGCGTGACGAACGAAGCGCCGATCTGCAGCGCACTCGCAGGCTTGTCAGGGCTCCGCACGACACTCGCCCGCTACCGCGCAGCACTAGCGAGCAGGTTCGCTGCCGAGTGACGCAGGCGCGGATCCGATTCAAATCCTCGCCATCAGGGTGAATGGATCCATCGCAGCGTTCGTCCAAGCCCCCCATACTACTCCGGAGGACCGATGGTTGTCGTCGCTGTCAGCCCTGGATTCAATGCGCACCTTGGCGAGATTGAACGCGCGCTGCAGCGTGCCCGCCGTGGCGATCCAGGAGAAGCAATGCGCGCCCTTTCGTGCGCCGAGGCCGGGTTTCGTGATGGTCACCTGCGGAGTGATGGCGATCTCGGCTCCATCTCCATGATGAAACAGGCACTTCAGATTCGGATCGAGTTCGGCTTTCCGTTCGACGCCGCCTTCCAGGAGACGGTCGACTTCATCGACAATCGCGCAGACCTGCCCGCGGTGCGACGTAAGATTGCACGACGCTCCCTACGAGGAATTGCGCTGTCGATCCCTTCGCCGTCCAGCGATGTCGCCGCGTGGATCGCGACAGCAGACACCGAGATGACGAGCGCCGACATTGACGCGCTACGCCGCATGTAGCGGCCGGTGGGCAGCGCTCGCCAGCAGGTTCGTCTTGCAAACCCACAGGAGCTACCATGGACAAACCCAAACCAAGGGAGATGCCGATGTCGACCCCCGAAAGCTCGTCCCCGACGAACACGGACGCATCACCCTCGGCGATCTCGCCAGGGGCGTGAGCAGCTTCGAGGTCACCGAGGAAGACGGCGTCATCACCCTGCGCCCGATGGTCGAAGTCCCGCGGTCCGCGCTGTGGGCGCAGTCCTTTGAGCTGCGTGAGTTCACCGTGGAAGAGGCCAATGCCATCCAGAAGCTCATCGACGCGCCTCCTCCGCCGACGCCGCACCTGCGTGCGGCGATGAAGCGCCACACGGCAGCGAAGCAGACTTGAGGAAAGACATGATGCGTTCGGCGCCGCCGATCGATTGACGACGCTGGGGACGCCTTCTACGCTCGAACTTCCGGAGGCATCGATGCCGAGTCGTCACCCCACAGTCAGCTTGACCCGCGCTTCTGGCGCAGGCGCTGTCGTGGCGTTCGACTCGGACACCATGTCGCTCTGAGGCAACTCACCTTCGCGAGTTTCACGCGTTCCCTCACGGGTGCGCTGCCTTGGAGTTCACATGACCTCGATTTTCGTCACGACTTCGATCCCCTACGTCAACGCTGCGCCGCACATCGGCTTCGCTCTTGAGCTCGTGCAAGCCGACGTGCTTGCACGCTCCCATCGACAACGAGGGCGCGACGTGCGCCTGCAAACCGGCACCGACGAGCACGCTTTCAAGAACGTGCTCGCCGCTCGAGCTGCTGGGCTCAGCACACAAGCGCTCGTCGACAGCAACGCTGCGCGCTTCCGTGCGTTGGTGGGCACCCTGAACGTGTCTGCCGACGACTTCGTTCGCACCACCGAGCGCCGCCATGCACGCGTGGTCGACTGGTTCTGGCGGAGACTCGCAGCCGACGACATCGTCGTGCGCGACTATCGCGGGCTGTACTGCGTTGGTTGCGAGGACTTCCTCCGCGAAGAGGAACTAATCGACGGCGTGTGCCCTGACCATCTCAAAGCGCCCGTCGTCACCGAGGAGCGAAACCTGTTCTTTCGCTTGTCCGCCTATCAGGAGCGCATCGAAGCGCTCATCGCCAACGACACGATACGCATCGTGCCCCCGACGAAGAAGGCCGAGGTGCTCGCGTTCATCCGTCGCGGGCTCGAGGACTTCAGCCTGACCCGCGCGGCGGAGCGTGCCGGCGGCTGGGGTATCTCGGTGCCAGATGATGCAAGCCAGGTCATCTACGTGTGGATCGACGCGCTCATCAACTACGTGTCGGGCCTTGAGATCGACGTCGACGCCGACGCTGCGCGCTTCTGGACGAACACCTCGAAGAAGGTGCACGTCATCGGCAAGAACGTCTGGAAGTTTCACGCGGTGTACTGGCCAGCGTTGCTGCTCTCGGCAGGTCTGCCGTTGCCCGACACCCTCTGCATCCACGGCTTCTTGACGGAGGGCGGTCGCAAGATCAGCAAGTCCGCAGGCAACGGCGTGGACCCAACGACCTACGTGGACCGCTTGGGCATCGACGCGATCCGCTACGCGCTGTTGGCGTCTGGCCCGCCGGGGAACGACGCAGACTTCTCGCTGCAGCGCGCAGAGGCGCTGTACACGGCGGACCTCGCCAACGGGCTGGGCAACACGCTCTCGCGGCTGACGGGCCTTGCGGTGAAGGCTGGTCTGACGTCGTTCGCAGGAGTCCGCTCGCCGATCCCAACGACAGTCACCGACGCCATCGACGACTTCCGCTTCGACATCGCACTCGGTGCAGTGTTCGACGACCTGCGAGCCCTCGACCAGGACATCGCGAGAGTGCGCCCGTGGGAGTTGCTGAAGAGCGACGAAGGACGAGCGACACTCCGCAACGAAGTGCTGCCACCGTGGTTGCAGCGTCTGTTCGACGCAGGCGCGTGGCTGGAGCCTTTCCTGCCAACGACCAGCGCGAAGATTCTTGCAGTGCTCAGCGAAGCGCCGCTGAAGCCAGCGCCGGCGTTGTTCCCGCGCGTGACATGAGACGCACGGCGAGTTCGCATTGCGCCGGCCGCACGAAACGAAACTGCTGGTTTGGTTTCGTGCGGATCCCGCCGCGAGTCGAACGATGCTCGCCAAGCCATTGATTTCACGTTGTGTTATGGCGCTGCGGAGCTAAAAAAAAGCTTTTTCCTTAGCTCCGTCAGAACTCTCGCGTGGGGCTGTGGCCGCGAGCAGACCATGGTCAACGACAGCGCTCGTGCTGACCGCTCGAGTCGACGATCAGGCACCCTCCGCCGCTTTGGTAGTGAAAGACCTCCTTGTCGAGCCAGTGTTTGGACTCGTCGCTGGTCTCGGACATCCACACCACGATCGCCCGAGAATCTTCTGAACCGAAGAAGACCTCGCCCATTCGGCCGCCATCACGCAACAACACGTCGAACTCAGGCCGACCGGCCAAGCCAGCGGCCCGCCATGCGGGAAGGACCGTCGCCTCCACTGGCCGGTCGCCAGACGGGTCGTCACCGACGACGTGCAGCTCGACTTCTCGGCCACTCGTTGATCGCTTCCATGCGTCAAGCCAGGTGTGGTGGTGGAGTGACGCTGTTGCGCGCTCAACAGCGCCCTGGAGGTCGTTCCAGGTTGCCCTGGGTTGCTGGTCCTTGATCGGGACCCACCACCAGGCGCCGTTGATGATGTGCTCGGCGCTCGCTGAGAAGACAGAAGAGCGTCGCGAGAGCATCAAATGGAGTCCAAACGGGCCACTGTTGATCGCGCCGATCGTTGGCCGAGAAATGGACCACTCCTTGCGCGCTGCCTCGTAGCCATTGAGCTGTTCGTAGATCGACTGCGCGGCGGTCTCTTCCACGCGGTCTCCGATCTCGCGCCACATGCTCTCATCCGCCCAGAATCCTGCGTTCCAGTACGCTTCAGCCATGTGAAGCGAATGGTGGTCTGGAACATCTGCGGCAAGAACACGCTGCAAGGCAACGCTGACGGGAAGCGACCACGTTCGCCAGGTTTTCCCGTGAGCGGTGACGCTCCAGGGGAGCATACCGGGCAGTTCGCTACTGCTCTCAACGACGACGGGATCCTCTCCCTCAAACACCACCCGAAACTGAAATCTCGTGGTGCTGCGCAATGGTGTTGCGAGCCGCTCATTCACGATCCTGGCAATGTTTTTCCATTCAAGGAGATCGTCCAGTTCGCTGGGAAACGTGATGCCCGCGGGATTCTCACGCGGCAGCGCTGCCCGCTTGATGACGTCGGTGTGGGTCTTCAAGGTCTCTGGCGTGATGTTGAGCGACGCGAGGTCGATTCCTTCCTCGCTGGCGAGGACGACGTCACGAATCGCGCGAGCCTCAGCCTCGGAGAGCTCGCGCTTTGAAGAGCGAAGTATCTCGCCGTCAGCAGACATTCGGTGGCGGTTGTCCCGACCGCCGAAGCACCCATGGACCTCGTCGATGACCTCGATTGCTGTGATGCGTCCAGTCGCAACTGGTCCCGGATCAGGACGCTGCTGGCTGTTGATTCTCAGGACGTAGGGACCCCCTGAGGCGGGAATTCTCACGAGCTTTCCCCCCTCGGTTTCTCACCACCATTCCCCCTTCGCGACCATCGCCTTGGCACTTGCCGGAGGCGACATGGCGTT
>JBIKRQ010000469.1:0-4786 GCA_044349155.1 Myxococcota bacterium | reverse complement strand
GTCGGCTCATGCACACGATCATGGCCTTGCCTGTCAGCGCTTCGGTTCTGTGCTCGAAGTGCTCGACGAGGTCTTTGGCGATCATGGCGATGCGCTTGGGCTCACCAACGATGGCCTCCAACGCTGCCCACCTGGTCTTGAGCTGGTCGACCTTCCAGTCTTCTTCGCTCTCGGTGAGCTCTTCGAATTCGCTGTCGATGAGTGCTTTGGCCTCGTCGGGCAGGCTCAGTTTGGCGAGGCGCCCCTCGTAGTAGATGGGCACGGTGGCCCCGTCCTCGACCGCGCGCTGGATGTCGTAGACCGAGATGTAGTCGCCAAAGACCGTGGTGGTGCTTTTGTCTTCGAGTTCGATGGGCGTGCCGGTGAAGCCGATGAAGCTCGCGCTGGGCAAGCCGTCGCGCAGGTTCTGGGCGAAGCCGGCGGAGATGACGCCGTCTTTGGCGGCATAGCTGCCCTTGAAGCCGTACTGGCTGCGGTGGGCTTCGTCGGCGATGACGACGACGTTGTTGCGGTCGGTGAGTACGGGGAAACGCTCGCCGCGTTCGGCGGGCAGGAACTTCTGGATGGTGGTGAAGATGACGCCGCCCGAGGCGACCTTGAGCAGGTCGCGCAGGTGGTCTCTGTCGTTGGCCTGCACGGGGGTTTGTCGCAGCAGATCTTTGCAGCGCGAGAAGGTGGAGAAGAGCTGGTCGTCGAGGTCGTTTCGGTCGGTGAGCACCACGAGCGTGGGGTTTTGCATTGCGGGCTCGGCGATCACGCGGCCTGCGTAAAACGCCATCGTGAGCGACTTGCCCGAGCCCTGCGTGTGCCACACCACGCCGACGCGCCGGTTGCCGCCCGGGCTTGCGGCGCGCACCGTTTGCGCCACCGCGTGCTGCACAGCGTGAAACTGGTGGTAGCCGGCGAGCTTCTTGTCGATCTTGCTGCCGTCGTCTTCAAAGACGGTGAAGCCGGTCATGATCGTGAGGAAGCGCTTCGTGTCGAACACCCCGCGCAGCAGCGTTTCGAGTTCGAGTTCGCCCTTCTTCGTCGCCTGCTGGCTGTCGATCATGCGCCAGGGCTGAAAACGCTCCTGGATGGCGGTGAGCGAGCCGATGCGCGCTTCGAGCCCGTCAGACACGACGAGGGCGCTGTTGAAGGTCATCAGCTGGGGGATCTGCGCCTTGTAGGTTTGCAGCTGCTTCCAGGCCCCGGCAGTGGTGGCGTTTTCGTCGGTGGCGTTCTTCAGCTCGATGACACACAGGGGCAGGCCGTTGACGAACAAGACGACGTCGGGGCGCCGCTTGTGCTGCCCGTTGACGACGGTGAACTGGTTGACGGCGAACCAGTCGTTGTTGCCAGGCGTGTGCACGTCGACGAGGCGCACCAGCTCGCCGCGCGTGTGGCCGTCGATCTGTGTTTCGACTTCCACGCCGTCGACCAACAGCTTGTGAAACGCGCGGTTGCCGCTCACGAGGCCGGGCACGTCGAGAAACAGCACCCGCGACACCGCCTGCTCACAGGCATCGGCGCTGAGCTTTGGGTTGAGGCGTTTGACGGCGGCGCGCAGGCGGGCTTGCAGCACGACCTCGTCGAAGTCGTCGCGCTCGGGAGCATCGCCGCCGGGGGCGAGGTCGGGGCCGTAACCGCGGGTCCACCCCAGCTCTTGCAGCAGCTCGAGGCAGAGTTCCTCGACGACGCTCTCGGTCACCCCGTGCACACTCACGCTGCCTCCCCCATGCTCACCTCGGCGACAAAACCGGAGAACCGGTTTCGCTTCAAGGTTCGAGTTGATTGGCGGGGAAGTTTCCCCGCCCGCCCCTCAAGAAGCTCACCTCGGCGACAAACCGCAAAGCCGGTTTCTTTCCGAGGCTCGGCGGAGTGTCGCCCGACCGTGCGGAGAGGGCCAGTCACGCCGGCCGACGTGGATCGGAAACGCGTCAGGGTGGCGATGGCTTGCGACGCGGCGCCACGGCTCACTCAATCGTCGACGTCGTCGGCGGGTCCCAGCAACACCGGCGCCCGCAGAAGCCAGCTGCGCCCGTCTTTCGCCAACTCACCCTTCGCGCGCAGGGCGGTGCCGTCGCGATGGGCCTCGATGGCTGTGGCGTAGTCGCTGGCCGACAACTCGAGCCGAACGCGCCGGTGGCTTCCGGCGACCTCGCCATACAGCGTGGCGACACCGCGTGGTTCGCGCTCGCTCTTTTCGAGCTTCACGACGTAGCCGACCACTTCGGCCTGCTCTGGTTGTTGCGCGCGAAACAAGCTGCTCGCGGTCTTGAGCGGCTCGACCCATTCGCGCGCCAGCGTGATGCGGGTGGGCATGGCGGCCAGCAGCGGTGGGCGCACGGCCGCCCAGTTGATGGCGAGTTCGATCGCGTCGGCGCGGCAGCCTGCGTACAGGTCGACGATCGCCTCACACAGGTTCGCCGATACACCACCGGCGACGGCGTCGCTGAAGGGTTGCTGGCTGCCGGTCGACATCGACGACTCGACGGCACCTTGCAGCGCATGCAATGCGGTCAACAAGGTGGTGGTGCTGCGCCGTTCAAAGGGCTCGTCGACCACCGACGGCGCAACGTTGGGCAACTGCTGCTGCAGCGCTGGCGGTACAGGGGCCTGCAGCGTGACGACGTAGGAACCAAGCTCGGTCTGCCCCATACGCACGCGTTGCATGAACGCCGTGGCCTCGTTCGGCTTGCGGCTGTGAAACACGCTGCGCTTGCTCGACGCTGCACACGCCGCCGCCAACAACAGCTCGCGCGACCGTTCCACCAGCGCCAGGGCTTCGCCGACGGGCATGGTGCCGCTGCTGAAATCGGGAGCCACCGCGCGGATGCGGATGACGTCGGCCGAGGCGGCTTTCACATCGCGAAACACCGCGAGTTCGGAGCGGTCTTCGACGACGGCAAGAGTGCGTATCGTTTCGAGCACGCGGCGGGCGTAGTCGCGAAACGCGGGCTTCAGCGGCACCAACGCTTCTTCGCTGCCGAAGGTCCACAGCGCGGCGTTGCTGTCGCGGCGTGCTTCGCACCACCCGTGGGCGCGCAGGTAGCCCAGCAGATCGATGGGGGTGATGGCATCGAGGTGGGCGCTGTCGTCGATGTGCAGCTTCATGGAGCACCGCCCTGATCGATGCGTTGCAGGATGTCGCTCAGCGCACTGGCGTTGAAACGTTCGGTGAGCGACACGGTCACCGAGCTGCTGTTGGTGCTCGCAGCTGCTGTGCGCAACGAGCACCACCAGGCACATCGCCGCAGCACCAGTTGTTCGTTGGTGTGGTGTACCCACTCCGCCTCGCTCGGTGGCACCAACAGCACAATCAAAATGCGGGGCACGCACAGGTCGACGCCGCGCAGGTCGTCGTAGTTCTTCAGGGGCAGGGCAAAGCGCACCACGCCCTCGCTCTCGTCAGCAACGCTGGTGCACTTGAGTTGTGCTTCAACGCGCGCGCGGCGGCCGGAGCCCACGCCGAAAGCGATATCGATCGAGTCGTCGTCGACGGCCCGGTTCGAGATGTTGCAGCCGGCGACCGCAGCGACGGCGCTGACCCAGGCGCGGCTGAACTGTTCCTTGCGTTGGTTGATGTGCATCGTCTGCATCGTTGCCCCCGGTCGCAGCTTGCCAGCGGTGCGTGGGCGTTGACCACAGCGGTCTTTCGAGACCGGTTCCCGGACGTCGGGGCCTGGCAAACGCCGACATGTCCATGGCGTGCACATGTTCGGGGACATGTTCAAAAAAGGCCGAAATTTGAACACGTCGGGCCCGGCAAGCGCCGACATGTGCATGGCGTGCACATGTTCGGGGGACATGTTCAAAAAAGGCCGAAATTTGAACATGTCGCCCGGGCGCGGCCGACTGTGCGGCTGCCCCTCCTACGCCCCCGCACCTCGTCCACCATTGCGGAAAAAGGAACGAGGCCGCGTCGGGGCGGCCTCAGCCTTTCTACCGAAACTTCAAGACGCCCAGACTCGCGAACAAAAAGACGATCGCTTCGTCGCTGTTCTCGATCGATCGCCATGCAGCAAGGGCGGCTGCTGTTGCATCTTTGTAGCTCTCGGCCTCGTCCCAGCTGACGGTCCACTCCGGGTGGTAGTCGGCTTGCCGGAGCTGCTGCATCTTTGGAAAGGTCACACACAAGGGTCAGTGCTGCTGACGGTGAGGGCGGCAACAACGAGGTCCACGGCGCCAACACGCCGCCTTTCAACGCTTTTCGTCGTGTTGGCTCAACCAACGCGTTCACCTGCAGCGCCGTATCGCGCAGTGCCAGGTGGTCGAACGAGGCGATGTAATGCTGCAGAATGGCCGGGCTTGCACAGTCCTTGATCCGAGAACGTGCCGTCTCCAGGAGTGCATGAAACAGGGCGTAGTACAGCGTCGAGATTGAACGGCTGAGCGCTGCCGGCGAGGCGGTCGGTTGAATGCCGTCGGCGGCGAGGGTGAACAGGTCGAAAGAGGTGATCACGGACGCGCGCGCCGGCGAAAAATCGTCACAAACGGCACACCCAGCTCCGGGAGTGCGGCGAGCGCTGCGTCGACGATCGCCGAACTGAGCGGACGCACAAAGCGTTCATCAATGGCGTCCACCGTGACCTTGATGTGCAGCGCGCTGCTGTCGGGCCCATCGAGCACCTCGGTCGCGATGCCCGGTTGGGCGATGCCGAAGGTGGTGCTCGCTGTCGAGACCACCGACGCGAGTTGCTGCTCCGCCTGACCCGTGAGGTGAATGCTCATGGATGAAGTGTAGGGGCTGCTCAGCGACGCGACAACCGCATCAAGAGCCCTGGGCCAGCAGCTTCGCGTACTG
>JBIKRQ010000003.1:0-65096 GCA_044349155.1 Myxococcota bacterium | reverse complement strand
TTGCTCACACGGCGCATGCAGCCCGCCTTTCCATTGCTGGAAGGGTGGCCTGCCGGCCGCGTCGCGCTTCACGGATGGGGCGATGTAGTTGTCGCTGACGGGGCGATGTAGTTGTCGCTCAGCACTCCTTCGTGGGACGACGCCAAGGCCCGCCTCGATGCCGACGGACGCGAAGTCTATTGAGCCTCGAAGAGAAAACCGGCTTTGCGGTTTTGTCGCCGAGGCGAGTCTCTCGAGGGGTGGGCGGGGAAACCTCCCCGCCGATCAATTGAGCCTCGAAGAGAAAACCGGCTTTGCGGTTTTGTCGCCGAGGCGAGTCTCTCGAGGGGTGGGCGGGGAAACCTCCCCGCCGATCAATTGAGCCTCGAAGAGAAAACGACCGCAAGCGGTCGAATTGAGCCCAAAGCGGGTTTCTCTTCGAGGTCGATCTGCGGCTGGTGACACACTGCGCTGCCGTTGGGCCGTCCGCGGTCGCGCTCCTGTTCCACGCGTCAGCAAAGTCCTACAACGGCGGCGTCCCTTTCCTCCCGAACGGAAGGCGCGCACATGTCTGCAGCACGACACTTCGAACTCGTCGACGGGTCCTCGAGCAAGTTCTGGGAGGTTGCCCTCGAGGGCACCAGCGTGACCACGCGCTACGGCAAGCTGGGCACAGCTGGCAAGGCCACGACGAAAGACGAAGGGGACCCTGACAAGGCGCAGAAGCTCTACGACAAGCTCGTGCGGGAAAAGACCGGGAAGGGGTACGTCGAGCAGGCTGCAGCGCCCAGCCCCGCCGCGGAAAAGGCAGCGCCGCCCTCGACGACGAAGAAGGCCAAGGCTGCTGCCGTCGAGGCCACCATCGACGCCACGACCTTCGCCGATGTCCGTCGCCTCGCGTTCGAGTCGCTGCCCACGACGAATCTCCGCGACGAACGCATCGTTGATGCGCTCGTGATCTGGTCGCACGAGACGCAAGACGACGAACTCTTGTCGTGGCTCGAGCACTTTCCTGCAGAGGAAGGCTGGCAGTCCCACGTCGCCGGCCGCCTCGCGGTTGCCCGCGTCCTCGACGGAAATCGCCCATCCGCGATGGGCTTTCTGGCGCGCGCTGAGGCCGCCTTCCCGCCAGAGGAGTCGTCGTTTGGGCACATCAACGCGCTCTGTGGGCTTCTGCCGGCGTGGTGGCGTCTGGCGCCGCACAAGGCAGAGGCTGCTCTGCAGGACCGCGTGCGCGCCTACTTCACGACGTATGGGTACACCGACGATCCGCTCTTCAGCATGGCCGCGCTCGGTGGGCACAAGGCGCTCGTGGACGAACTCCTGCCGACGCTGAGCTTCCGTCTGGCACAGCCGCTCCGGCGCGCGATTTCGCCGTTGGTCCGCGACGAGGAAAGCACCGCACTCGACGAGTTCCTTCGTGCGTGGGGCGAAGCCAATCCCGAGGACGGCGACGACGTATCGCGCGAGGTGTTGCGCGAGCTTGTGCGGCTCGGGCAACCGGAGCGCTACCTCGAGCTCGTGCTCGATCACAACGAGCTGCTCGACAACACCGCGCATCTGCAGATCGCGCTGACGGCGGTGGAGCGTGCGAACGCCTCGTTGGCCGCATCGTTCGCGCAGCGCCTCCTCGAGAGGGAGGAGGCACGTGACCAGGCTGGGTGGTTTCTCCTTCGCATCCTGCGTGCCCACGCCCCCATCGACGCTGCAGCGTGGGCCACGAGGCACACGAAGCGCTCAGCGGAGGAGCTCGTCGCGCTTGGTCGCGACGCGGAAGCCCAATCGGAGATCGAAGCACTGCGCGCCGACCACGACGTGAGGCTCCTCGACATCGCAGAGATGACGAACAACCGCGACCTCGCCATCGAGGTGCTGAAGGCACGCTGCGAGAACGAACCGGCGTGGAACTGTGCCTGGGAGCATCCGCGCCTCGTCGCCCTGGGCGAGCGTGTTTACGTCGACGAGCGGTTGGAACGAGCACTCACCGAGCTCGGCGCGCTGCCCGCCAGGAAGCGAGACACCGCGTGTCGCGACTTCGTGAAAGATGCCGGCGCCCTCGGTCGAGTTGACGTCGCGGTCAAGTGCCTGAAGCTGGCGTCGGCCAGTGCGCGTGCGTCCGTCGCGTTGGCCACCATGGAAGCGTGCGCGCAGGTCGGCGACTGGTCGAACGTGCTCGTCGCCTTTTCGCACGTCAAAGACCTGCGCCCGGGTGACCACTTCGACAACGTCATGAGCTCGGCGATCGACGTTGCCCTGCGGGAATCCGTCGATGCAACCGCGCCGAAGTGGCCCTGACGGTCTTCAGCGCTTGTTCTTCAGCTCAAGTTCGAGTTCGATCTTCACGTCGTCACCCACGACGCTGCCGCCTTCGATGGCCTTGTTCCAGGTCAGGCCGAAATCGGCGCGCTTGATGGTGGTGTGGGCCGAAAACGCGACGTGCGCGTTGCCGCCAGGGTCTTTCACCTCGACGCTGGGGCCTTCGACCTCGAGCACGACCGGCTTCGTCACGCCGTGCAGCGTGAAGTTGCCGGTGACCTTCAAGCCATCGCCCGCCTTCTCCACTTTCGTCGAGACAAACTTCATCTCCTTGAAGGTGGCGACGTCGAAGAAGTCCGCACTCTTGAGGTGCTTGTCGCGGGTCTCGTTGTCGGTGTCGACGCTGCCAGGGTCGATGGCCACGGTCACGGTCGACTTCGTGATGTCTTTGTCGTCGAGCAGCAGCGTGCCCGAAAACGCCTTGAACTGACCGCGCACCTTGGCGATCACGAGGTGCTTGACCACAAAGCCCACCGTCGAGTGGGTGCTGTCGATGTCCCACGTTGCCGCTGCTGCCGACGGGGAAAACACCGCCACCGTGGCGAGGACAAGCGCAGACAAAGAGACGCGGGCGGCTTTCAACATCAAACACCTCGGGCACTGCAGAAGTGGATTCAAACGCTTGGCGCTTCGCCAGCGTTTGAAAAAATCAACACGATTCGGGCGCGGAGCGTCCGAATCACGCGCCGCTGTGCAGAAGCGGTGCACGAGGTGTACGACGGCGCCTGAGAAGCTGTGACCGCAGGCAACGATCCGAGGCAAACCATGCAGCACGACGACTGGGCCGACCGCTGGCGCACCGGCCAGATCGGGTTTCACCAACCCGCCCCCCACGACCTGCTCGTGCGGTTCGCCGACGCCTTCGCGGGCCGCCCGCGCGTGTACATCCCGCTGTGCGGCAAAACCCTCGATCTCATCTGGTTCTTCGAGCGCGGCCACGACGTCGTCGGCAGCGAGTTTGTCGGCGAAGCCGTCGCGGCGTTTTTCGCCGAACAAGAAGCAGCCCTCGAAGGCCGGCCCACGTCGGCACGCATGGGCGAGGTGGTGCTGCACGAGGTGGCTGGTTTGCGCATCGTGCAGGGCGACGCTTTTGCGCTGAGCACCGCCGAACTCGGTGGCCGCGTCGACGCCATCTGGGATCGCGCCGCCCTCGTCGCCATCGATCCCGACCGCCGCCTCGACTACGCACGCACCCTCCGCCGCGTGCTCGCCGACAACGGACTCATGGTGTTGGTCACCTTCGCTTATGACCAGTCCAAGCTGCCGGGCCCGCCGTGGTCGGTCGATGCCGCCGAGGTCGAGCGCGTTTTCGGCGCCGATTTCGTCGTGGAGCTGGCGGCCACCCGTCCGGACACACCGGGGCCGCGCTTCGTTGCCGCAGGGGTCAGAGAGGTCGACGAACACGTGTTCTTTCTGCGGCCGCGTCTGCACGCGTCGGTGCAGGTATGACCGTGGCGTACAACCGTCCGAATGGTCAAATTCCCCACAATATGGGGTGGTTACACCACATCTGCATTTCACGACGACGTTGCAAACCCGGTTTTTGGCGTCAAAGGTAGTGGGAGTTGCGCCACATTCGATCCTTCCTGACGCTCGTGCTGGTGGCTGTGGTCACCGCGCTGCCGGCTGCTGCCCAGGTGCCAGCAGACCGGCAAGCGGCCATTTTGGCCCGGGCGTTGGCCTACGACCGCAACCTCGCCACGCGTGCAGGTGAAGCGGTCGATATCGCCGTCGTCTGGCGCGCCGAAGACGCCGCGGGTGCCGCTGCGGCCCAAAAGCACATCGCGGGGTTCAAGGCCCTGGGCGACCTGAAAATCTCGGGCCTGCCGTTGCGCGTGCAGGGTGTCGCCCTCACCACGGTTGAGGCGCTGGCAGCAGCGTTCGCGGCCAGCAAGGTCGACGCGGTGTTCGTGGTGGGGCTCGCCGACGAGACACTCACGAAAGTGTTGCAGGCCTGTGCGAAGCAAAAAGCGGTCACCATGGGTGCATCGCGAGCCACAGTCGAAGCCGGGGTTGCACTTGGTGTAGAAGCTGTCGGCGACAAACCGACGATCTTCGTCAACGTGGCAGCTGCCGAGCGCGAGGGCGCCAGTTTTGCCGCGAACCTCCTGCGCGTCGCCGTTGTAGTTTCCGGAGCACCATGAAGGTCCGCCCATATCTCCTCCTGGCCTGCTGCAGTCTCTCAGGTGCTGTGCAGGCTGAAGATGATGTCGACGTCACCGACATTGACCAGCTGCCCATCGAGGCGCTGCTGAACACCCCAACCACGGTGGCCTCCACGAAGGCCACACGCCTGCGCGAATCGCCCGGTGTGCTCACGGTCCTCACACAGGCCGAGCTCGAACGCATGGGCGTGCGCGACCTCACCGATGTGCTGCATCTGGTGCCCGGCTTCGAGATGGCCACCGACGTCAGCGGCGGGGTCGGCATCGGCTTTCGCGGCAACTGGGCCCACGAGGGCAAGGTGCTGTTGCTGTGGGACGGCGTCGAGATGAACGAGACGCTCTACTACACGACCGTCTTTGGTCATCACTTCCCGATGAACGACATCGACCGGATTGAAATCATCCGCGGTCCGGGCTCGGTCATCTACGGCGGTGCGGCGGAACTCGCGGTGATCAACGTCATCACCACCAACGGCGCCACCCGTCGCAGCGTGGGGGCCTACGGCAGCATCGGCAGCACCACCACGACGTTGTCGCGCGTGAATGGTGGCATCAGCTACGGTCAGGCGATCAACGGCGGGCTGTTCGACGGCCTCGACCTCACCGCCGACGTCTACGCCGGCCGCGGCATCCGCAGCGACGCCACGTTCACCGACGTGAATGGCCAGTCGTACAACATGGCGGATTCGTCGAACCTCGACCCGACCTTCGTGAACCTCGGTGCCCGCTTCAAGGGCTTCGAAGGCCGCTTCGTCTTTGACTACTACCGAACCACCGAACGCGACGGCTACTCGGCGATCCTCGACCGCGCCCACTCGATGGACTTCCCCGCGTGGTTTTTGAACCTGAAGTACAACTTCAAGCCGTTTGAGAACCTCACGATCACGCCGCGCATCGAGCTCAAGCGGCAAAACCCGTGGCGCAACCTCACGAGCGAGCCGCCCACCCAGCTCAACCTGGTCGCCACCCGCGCCAAGGCGGGTATCACCACGTCGTGGGACCCCACCGCCGACGTCAACATCATCGGTGGTGTCGAAGGCTTCATCGACCACGTGCAAGACGGGCTCGACGACGTCGCGGCCACCTTAACCTCCCTCGACATCGACACCTCAAGCGCCAGCCCCACCTTCCAAAACGGTGCGGCTTTCGGTCAGTTGCTGCTGAAGACCAGCTTCTTCAACCTCACCGCCGGCGCCCGTGGTGAACTTCACTCAGAGTACGGTGGGTCTTTCGTTCCGCGCGTGGCGTTGACGAAGGTGTTCGACCGCATGCACGTGAAATTTCTCGTGTCAGGCGCATTCAAAGCGCCGTCGATCTACAATATCGTCGCGTCGCCCGACGTGAAGCCCGAGCACGCCCGCGCACTGGAAGCAGAAGCCGGCCTGCAGGTCACCGACTTCCTGTATGTGACCGGAAATCTGTTCGACATCACCATCAACGACCCTATCATCTATAAATACGACGAAGTGAATGGTGTTGATACTTTCAAGAACTTCACCAAGACGGGTAGCCGTGGTGTGGAACTTGAAGCGTTGATGAAGTTGAAAGATATACAGGTCAACCTCGCCTACGCGTTTTACTCCGCAGAGAGCAAGAACGAAGTCGACATCTACCAGGTGCCAGGTGAGCCGGCGATGAACCTGGCGTTCCCGCAGCACAAGGTGTCGGGCAGTGTCACGTACTCGCCGATCGAGAAGCTGTCGGTGACGTCGACATTTGCTTTGCGCAGCGAGCGCTATGGCCAGGTGTCGATCACCGAAGAGGGAGCACCGGTGTTTGAGGCGCAGGCCCCCACGGCCCTCGTCAACGGTGTGGTCGCCATGCGCGACATCGGCGTGAATGGCCTCGATGCCTCCATCGGTGTGTACAACCTCCTCGGCGACAAGTTCGTGTTGCCGCAGGCCTACTACGCCGACCACGCGCCGCTGCCGGCCGAGCCCTTCGAGGTGCTGCTCAAGGCGCGCTACCGGTTTGCCCTCTGAACGCGAAGTCGTCTCCCCGGCTTGTGTCGCTCGGCGCCAAGCTGAGCCTCACCATCGTGATCGTCGTCGTCCTGATGGTGGCGGTGATCATGGTGGCCGTGCCGCGGCAGATGACCATGCTCGCCTCCGACCAGGCCGACCGTCGCGCCAATGGTGTGGCCACCGCACTCGCCATCGCGGTGCAGGCGGGCGTGGAGTTCGACGACGAAACCGCGGTCGCTGAGCTGCTGCGCGGCATCGGCAGTGTCGACGACGTCATGTACGGCGTCGTCGTCGCGCGCAACCGCGAGCTGGGCCGCTGGGTTCGTCCGGGCACGCCCGCACCGGCCGAGCCGGCGAAGTTGCACACCGTCGCGCGTGGGCCGTCGTCGTCGCAGGTCGGGCTCGTGCAGCACGTCGCCGTCGACGTCGACACCAAGGACCCGGCCCAGCGTGGCCGCCTGTATCTGGGCTTCTCGCAAGACGCGTTGCAGTCGCGGCTCGACAAGAGTGCGGCGACGTTGATGACCATCTCGTTGATCATCGTGCTCATCGGCTTGCTCGCGGGCTGGGTGGTGGGTGTGCGTCTGGCGCGGCCGCTGCGGCACCTCGCTGATGTGACCACCCGCCTGGTGGCCGGCGGCGACCTGCGCGTCGATGTCAGCGTCGACACCGGCGACGAAGCCGGCCTCGTGGCCAAGAGCTTTAGAGAGATGGTGGGCAAGCTGCGCGCGCTGCTGCTCGAGGTGCACGAAACCGCCCTCGGCTTGCCGCAGATTTCAGCGCATTTGTCGACGACGGCGGTGCGCGTGGTCGATGGTGCGAGCACGGTGTTGGCGCGTGCTGATGAAACCTCGGCCACGGCCACGTCGACGTTGCGCAGCCTCGATGTGGCGTCGACGGCGGTGTCCACGCTCGATGGGTGTGTGGATCGCACGAACCGCTACGTGAGCGACATGCAGGAGAGCAACGGCACAGTGGCCACCCAGGTGGTCGCCCTCGTGTCGTCGGTGTCTGACACCGCCGCTGCCGTCGAGCAGATGGCGCGCTCGATCGACGAGACCGCCGCCGTCGTGAAGGCCCAGGACGACGCGATGAGCCGCATGCTGCGCTCGATTGCTGCACTCGATGCCAGCACGCGCCAGATCGATCTCACCGCCGCGCGCACGTCGACG
This sequence comes from Myxococcota bacterium, assembly GCA_044349155.1. Classification (GTDB taxonomy): domain Bacteria; phylum Myxococcota; class UBA727; order UBA727; family VGSZ01; genus VGSZ01. Next base: position 57,500 of record JBIKRQ010000003.1, on the reverse strand, counting down.
AGTGCGAAGGAAACGCAGGCCAACGCTTTGTCGGGCGTGAAGGCCATCGAAGAAACGATGCGCGGCATTGGTGAAATCCAACACGCGTCGCAAACGGCGGCCGGTTTGATCCGCGACCTCGACGCGCGCATCTCGCGCATCGACGGCATCGTCGACGTCATTCGCGAAGTGGCCGACCAGACCACGCTGTTTTCGCTCAACGCCGCCATCATCTCGGCGCAGGCCGGCGAGCAGGGCCAGGCGTTTGCGGTCATCGGTGCCGAGATCAAAGCGCTCGCCCAGCGCACCACGTCGTCGACGTCGGAAATCGGCGGGCTGTTGGCGGAAATCCAAAGCCAATCGCAGCGCGCGCGTGTCGCCATGGAGCGCGGCATCAGTGCGGTCGACGTCGGCGTTGGCCTCGGTCAAGAAGCCGCCGCCGCCCTGCAGCGCATCGCTTCGTCGGCCACCGCGTCGGTGACGGCCGCTGCCGACATCGCCACGCTCACCACGGCTCAGGCCAGAGATACGGCCGAACTCAACAGCGAGCTCAAGCGCATCGCCGAGTCGATCACGCGCATTTCGCGCAGCGCTGTGGCGCAAACGACGAACAACGATCGCCTGCTGGGCATCGCCCACCAGATGAAAAAGACGGCCCACGCCGTCGAGAGCTCCACCCTCGAGCAGCGCAGCCGCTCCGACGCGGTGCGCGAAGCCCTGGGCGAAATCACGGCCACCGCCACCTCGGTGCGCAAAGCGCAGCAGCAGCAGACCAAAGAGGCCCGCCAGGTCCTCGTGGCGGTCGTGGCGATGCAGCAGGCGGCTCGCCAGGGTACAGACGCGGCTGCCCAGCTCGACGGCACCGTGGGCCAACTGCAGGGCCGTGCCGCCGTGTTGCAGGGCCACCTGCAGCGCTTCCGTCTCTGATCCCAGTTCGGCTTGATTTCAAACACTTGGCGCTTCGCCAAGTGTTTGAATAATCAATACTATTCGGGCGCGGAGCGCCCGAATTGCTTCGTGCCTCAGCTTCATCAAGCCGAACCGGGATGTACTTTGCCCTCGCGGGCGCACGATTTCCGCTGCGCTCCGCTCGCGCCCGAGCCGGCAAGATCAAGACCATCGCGGATGAGCGGCCCGACGACGCTGCGGGGCTGTGCTACAGCCCGTGGATGCGCGCTTCGTTCACCACGTCGTTGTTGATCGCCGCTTTGGGTGTGTCGTCGTACACGCCGCGCGCTGTGGCCTGCGGGCCCGACTTTCCACCCAGCTTGCTGCAAGACCGCGAGCAGTCACTGCAGGCACCGATCGACGAGCCCTTTCTCGTCGACGTTCGGCACCTCGCTGATGGCATCGCCCCCGCGGATCCGTCGTTTGTCGCCGTGGGCGAAGAACCCGCTGGTGCGCGCGACCGTGGCGGGGCCCGCGAGCGCGAGCTGTACGACACCGGTGCCGCCGCGTTTCACAAGCACGACGACGACGCGGCCCGCGCGGCGTTTACGGCGCTGTTGCAACTGCCGCCCGATGAACGTCGTCAACGCAGCACGTGGGCCGCGTTCATGCTGGGGCGCCTGGGCGAGGTCGCGCGCTTCGCCGAGGTGCGCGCCCTCGCCAGCGAGGGCTATCCCGACGAGCTCGGCCTTGCCGCCGCAAGCCTTGGCGAAGAAGCGCGCTGGTACCTGCCGGGGCACGCGCCCGCGGGCAGCACCATCGTCGACGACGCCACGGCCATCACGCTGTACGCGCGTCAGGCGCGCTTCGATCCCGCTGGTGCCATCTCGTTGCTGCAGGTGGCCCGCACCATCATCGACGACGGTGGTGAGCGCCTCGCGAAAGCCGCGGCCACGCCGATCGGGCAACGCCTGCTGAACCTGTACGGGGCCACGCGCGCCGTTGAGCGGCCCAACAACACCAACCGCGCCCTCGACGTGCTCGTCGCCCTCGACCACGTCGACGCTGCCGACCAACTCGCGGCAGCGTTGTACGGGCAGGGCCGCGTCGACGAGGCTGCGCGCATCGTGCAGCAAGCCCCCGACACACCGCTGGCCACGTGGGTGCGCGCGAAGTTGGCCATGCGTGCGGGCAACCTCGACGAGGCGCGCACGTTGTTGGCGAAGGCCAGTGCCGCGTTTCCGGTGGTGCCGTACCAGCCCGGCGAGGACGACCCGCAGTACCAAAACATCCACGCCCGCGTGCGCGTCGTCGGCGAGCTTGGTGTGTTGGCCCTGACGCGGCGCGAGTACGCCTTCGCGCTCGAGCGTTTCCTCGAAGACGACGTGTGGTGGCACGACGCAGCCCACGTCGCCGAGCAGGTGCTCACCGTCGACGAGCTCATCGCGTTTCTCGCCGACCATCCCACCCACGCAGCACCTCGCCCACCGCACAAGGCCAACGACGACGAGCACAACAGCATCGAGCGGCCATCGCTGCGATCGCTGCTGGCGCGTCGGCTGGTGCGTGCCGATCGCCTCGACGAAGCCGTGGCGTACGTCGACGATCCGGTGCTGCTGGCGACGTTGAAGCAGCTGCAGTCGCTGCACGCCGACGCCTTCGCCGACACCGCCCACCTGCCGACAAAGCTGCGCCAGGCCGCCAATCTGCACGTCGAGGCGAAGCTCGTGCGCACCGCTGGCCTGCAGCTCATGGGCAGCGAGCTTGGACCCGACTGGGCCATCTACGACGGCGTGTACGAACCGTACGTCCCCACCGACGACGACGGCCACCCGTTGCCGCCCCAACCACCATCGCCGCTGATGAGCACCGACGAGCAGCAGCGCGTGTCGGCGTCGGCGGTCGTGCCCGCGGCGCGTTTTCACTACCGCTTCAAGGCCATGAAGCTGCTCGAGCAAGCCGCCGACCTCGTGCCCCCACGCTCGCAGGCGTTTGCCGCGTTGCTGTGTCAGGCCACGCACTACGGCTATCGCTCCCCCGACGACGTGCAGCGCCTGTGGCACCGCTACGTCAAAGAGGGACCGGTGGTGCCGTTCACCAACGCCTTTGGCGACATCAACAAAGACTGCCCCGCCCCCGACTTCGACGCCGTCGCCGAGCGCGAAGCCGCCGTGCGCGCGGCCCGACTGCGCAAATACGGGCTCGGCGGTGGTGCGGCCTTCGCGTTGGTGTTCGTGCTGTTCATGGCGCACCGCCGCTACCGCCAGCTGTCGTGAGGCGTGAGACACCGGGCCGACGAGACAGTCGGCGCAGCTCAACGCGCTCCTGAACGTGTGTGACGTGTGTTGCTTGACGCCACAGTGGGATTTGCGCGACCACGCACGCGTCGAACGTAGTTCGCGGGAGTCTCGATGCGTCGCTTCGAATTTGTCGGTGGTGGCAGCAGCAAATTCTGGATGCCCCGGCTCGATGGCTCGGTCTTCACCGTCGTGTACGGCCGCATCGGCACCGACGGGCAGCGCAAAGAAAAAGAGTTCGACTCCGAAGAAGCCGCGCAAAAAGAGTACGACAAGAAGGTCGCCGAGAAGCTCCGCGAGGGCTACGTCGAGGTCACCGACGGTGCGGCAGCCGTAAGCGACAACGACGACGACGGTGACGACGAAGCGGTCGCCAAAAAGCCCGCGAAGAAGGCCGCCGCCAAAGAGCCTGCGAAGCCGGCCGCGAAGCCCGTCACCCCGTTGCCCGTGCGCGTCGTCGACGCCGACATCACCGATGCCGCCCTCGTCAAAGCCGCCACCACCGCTGTGCGCGCGCTGGTCAAGAGCACGGCAGGCCGCTCGTGGCGTCGTCGTCAGGCCGCCAAAGAAGCCACCCGCGCGGTCTCGCGCATCGCCGGTGTCGACCTTTTTGCCCACGCCGACTTGAACACCGCCGTGTTGGCTGCGGCGGATGCCGTGCTCAGCGCGCCGTCGTTGCCGCTGCCGTTGGTGCTGCAGGTGTTGTCGTCGTTGCGCACGTCGGCGTTCACCTCGGTGTTGGCGCGCTGGCAGAAGCCGTCGGGTGCGGCGTCGTCGGCGTTGCAGGTGTTGGCCGCCACCGCGGCTGCACTGCCCGATCAGGAACTCGCGTTTCGCGTGGGCCGCGCCCTCGTCGACAAAGACCTCCCCGACGCCATCGCCGCGCAGAGGTTGCAGGCGTTGCGCGGGCACATCGAGTCACGCACCGACCGCGCTGCTTTCGTGGCTGCCCTCCCCGCTGGCGACGTCGTGTGCGACCGCCGCAAGAGTGCGTTGAGCTGACCTGACCCGATCTCTTCGTCGACCGTGTCGTCGACGTCCCCGTTTGTTGTCGCCGTGTGGAGCCAGCCATGTCGGATCAAGACCAGAAGAACACCCGCCTCGCCTTCGCCGACGTCGAGCGCGCGCTGCTCGCCGGTGACGTCGACGCCGCAGGTTTGCTCAAGCGCTTTTTGGCCCAGCCCGACGAAGAGCAGAAGGCCAGCGGCGCCATCAACACCGACGAGCTGCAGCGTCGTTTGGGCGTGGCCCGGCGCAAGCGCAGCAAGGCCGAGCGCATCAAGGCCTCCACCGAGGTGTGGCGCACGTTTTTGAACCAGCCGGCCCCGCTGCCCGAGCGCTTCGCCGTCGCCGACCTCATCGTGCGCCTGTACCAGCACGGCAACGCCCACGGCCTCGACGCCGGCCGCGCGCTCATCATCAGCCTCGTCAACGAGGTGAAGTGGGACCTGGGCTTCTTTGGCGGCATCAAGCGCGTCAGCAAGTTGGCCGAAGACGAACTCGACGCCGTGACGTGGGCGGCCATTGCTGGTCGCTGCCCCAACGGTGGTGGCTCGTCGTCGGGGGCCACGCGCACGTACCTCAACAAGCGCGCGTGGCGTTTTCTGCGCGACCTCGGCCGGGCCATGCCCGAGCTGTATCCGTGGTGGGCCACCGAGTACCTGCTGCGCTGCGACAGCTACACGTCGGCGTCGAGCAACATCGAGCGCACGCTCAACGGCAAGCACCGCTCGTTCAAGATGTTGGGCGAGACGTGGAGCAAGCGCCCCGAGCCGCTGCTGCTGATCATCCAGGGTGCCAGCAAACCCTCGGCGGTGCAGGCCGCGTTTGCCGCCCTCAAGAAGCACCACGCCGACGTGCTCAAGGCCCCCGACGCCACGTGGCTCAAGAGCTTGTTGAACGACGACAACGTCTCGCGCCACGAGGTCTTCGTCGAGCTCGCCAAGGCCGTGCCGGCGTTCGCGCACAACCAGTTGGTGGCCCTTGGCCTCGCCCCCGCCCTGCTGCGCCTGCTGCGCTCGCGCTCGAACAACGTTCGCGAATTCGCCCAGGCGTTTGTCAGAAGTGAGAAAGCGTCGTTGTCGAACGAGGCCCTCGTGGGCGTGTTCAACGACGGTGATGCCAGCGAGCTCAAGGTCGTGGCCGACATCCTCAAGGCCATCCCGCCGCGCGATCTCGGCCCGGCGTTGCTCGTGCGTTTGCTTGGCAAAAAGAGCTTCATGGGCTTTGCCGACAAGGCGTTGCTCGAGCAGTTCTCGGCGGCCGAGTTGCCCGAGCAGTTGCTCATCGACCTCGCGTTCGACGACGACAACGACGGCTTCGAGATGTTCGAGAAGCTCGCCAAGAAGCACAGCTTCAGCACGGGCCTGTACAAGCGTCTGCTCGAAGACGATCGCCTCGAAGACGACTACAACGTCCCCGACGCGGCCATCGCTGCGCTGAAGAAGAAGCCCACCGACGAGATCGGTGCCGACTGGCTCTTCGACATCGTCAGCAAGAAGAAAGACAAGCTCGCGAGCGACGTTTCTGGCTGGTTGTCGGACGTGAAGAAGTTCCCCGAGCTGTCGACCCCAGCGTCGATCGAGCGCGCCAAGGGCTTCTTGTTCGACAGCGACCTCAAAGACGTGGGCCTCGCCATTTTGGCGAACAAGCACCTCGTCACGCCGTCGCACCTGGGCATTCCGTGGCTGCTGTCGCTCGCGCGCCGCAAGGATGCGCAGCTGGCCGAGTTCGCCAACCGCACGTTGCTCGAGCACATGGCGCCGGCCGACTTCGCAGGTGAGGGCGAAGGCACCAGCAACCGCACCGAGCGCGGTATCACCCGCTTGTTCGAGTTGGCGTTGTCGTCGACAGAAGCCCCAGCACTGCGCACGTTCGCGCAAACGTATTTGCGCTGCCACCACACCGAGATTGGCCCACAGCAGGCCGAAGCCAAGCAGCTCGGGCTCAAGCCGCAACTGCCGCGCACGGCGTTCAGCGTCGAGCGCGTGTGGCCTGCACTCAAGAACGTCAACGAAGACATCCGCCGCTTCGCCGTCACGATCGCGAAGGTCGAGCTGCGTCGCTGGTCGGTGATGGGTCGCCTTGGTGAGATCGCCGACACCGACGCGGTCGACGTGCGTCGTCTCGCACTCGATGCGTTGTTGAAGGCCGACGACCCCGCCGCCGATCCCGCCTGCACGGCAAAGATCGACGAGCTGTCGCCCGAAACCATCTTCCCGCTCACCGAGAGCCGTCGTCGTCCCGTGCGTGAGGCGGGCATGGAACTCATCCGTCGCCACTACTCGCGTTTGGGTGGCCAGGAGCGTCTGGCGTGGCTGATGACGTCGGCCGACCGCGAAGTGCGCCTGTTTGCCGTGCGCATCCTGTGGGAGAAGCACCGCCCACGCGCGTTCGTGAAGCCGGGGCAGCCGTCGTCGTGGCAGCCCAAGACGTCCAAGCTCGATCCCGCGGTGTTGTCGGGCGAGGCCGGCCGCTTCACCGACGTCGAGGCCCTGCGTGGCTTCCTGCGCCGCGTGCTGTTTGCGCTGCCCCCGGGCAGAAGCATGGAAGCGCGCGACGACAAGAGCTTCCGTCGCATTCCGTCGTCGGTGGCGAAGGCCCGCGTGATCGAAATCGTGCGCGACCTCGCTGTTGAAGACGTGGCGTTCGCCAACGCCGTGCGCCCCCTGCTCGAAGAGATGACCGGGTCGCTTGCCCAGGGCGAGTGGCAGGCGTGCTTGCAGGCGCTGTGCGCCATCGATGCGGCCCACGGCCGTCCCGCCCTTTCCTCAGTTTCGACGACGACGGCCAACGCCGCGGAGTGACCGATGCCTGTCTTTCTTGGCCACGCAGAAACACCCCGCGCTCTTGCTGCCACCGCTCGCCTCATCGCCGTCGTCGGTGAGCGCGCGCGCGGCGACAGTGCCGTCACCATTTTCGATCACGTCGGCAACAAGCCGAAGGCCACCGCGGCGTTGCCGTGTGCGGGCCGTAGCGTTGTCGCCGTCGACGGCGGCTTCGTCGTCGGTGCTGACGATGGCCTGTTGCGCCTCGTCACCGATGAAGGGGCGGTCACCGTTGGCCCGAACCTCGGCTCGGCGGTCACGGCACTCGCTGCTGCTGGCAAGCACGTGGTGTGCGCGCTCGCCGACGGCCACGTCGTCGTCGTCGAAGCCGCGGGGTTTGCTGAGGTCCATCGGACGCGCGTGACCGAGCGTCGTTTGCGCGCTGTGGCCATCAACGACACGCACATCGCGGTCGGTGGTGACGACGGTGTGGTCACCACGTTTTTGCGCGCGCGTCTCGACGATGCGGCCCGCAAAATGGTGGGCCACGACGGTGGCGTGAGCGCGTTGGCGTTTGTGCGCGATGGCCGCGTGGCCTCGGGTGGCGACGATGGCACCCTGCGCCTGTGGTACCTCACGGGTGCGGCCGACGCCGAAGTGCGCGGAGCCGACAAGAGCGGCCACGACGGCGGCGTGCGTGGTCTGGTGTTTGTGTCGTCGGGGGCTGCCGCGGTTGATGGCACCACCGAAGACCGCCTCTACTCGATTGGTGTCGACGGCAGCCTCAAGGGCTGGCGCCTCGAAGACAAGAAGAAGCCCCGCACTGTCGACGAGCTCGGTGGTCAGCTGACTGCCCTGTGCGTCGTGCCGAAGGTGGAAAAGGGCGACAAGCTCACCGGCGCTGGCACGCTGTTTTTGAGCAACGTGGCGGGCAAGGTGCACCGCCGCACGATGACAGGGCCCAACGACTGGGCGTCGGGCGAGCCGCTGCTCAATGGCTACGACAAAGCGAAGGACGCACTCTCGGGTGCCCGCGCTCGTCGTGAAGAAGCCGTGGCGTGGTTGGCCGGTCTCGACGACGACGCAGCGATTTCGCTGCTGCTCGAAACGTTGGCGAACGACAAAGACGCCGAAGTGCGCGTGTTGGTGGCCAAAGGCCTCGGCCAGCGCGTGCCCACGTCGGCCCCCGCCCGTCTGGCACGTGCTGCACTGAAGACGTCGCTGAGCGACAAAGACGCGACGGTGCGTCTTGCCGCCTACGACGCCCTCGCGGCGCTTGAGCCTGGCGACGTGTTTGCGGCCCCGCGCGCGGGGTTGAGCAGCACGGCAGCCGATCGTCGAATCGCGTCGTTGAAGAAGCTGGCGACGTTCAAGACCGGTACCGATGCGAGTGTCGCTGCAGGTTTGATCGGCAAGCGCCTCGTCGACAGCGATCCCGTCGTGGCCGCCACGGCTTTGGGCGCGTTGCTCGAGGTCAGTGCTGACCGTCAGAACGCGCTGCGCATGGCGATCATCCGCGGCAACGCCACGGTGCGCTTCGATGCGTTGGTGCGGACGGCCATCCTTGGCCTGCACCGCGATCCGGCGTTGGCCGACCTGTTCGCCCGCGCGTTTGACGACGACGACTTCGCCACCCGCGACCGCGCCTTCGCGTTGGCCGTGGCCCTGCGCAAGCCGCTGGCACGCCTGCAAGACGACCCCACGTTTGCCCGCAAGCTCCTCGACATCGGCCGCCGCGTGGCCCAGGTGCAGGCGGAAACCTTCGACAAGATGATCGAAGACACCGTGGCGACCGCCGCCCTCGCCTCGCTGCCGAAAGACGGCGGTGCCGAGCGAGGTGACGACGACAATCGCCCCATGCTGCTCGCCCTCGCTTCGCGCCTGCCCGACACCGCGATGCGTGGTGCGTGGGCGTTGTCGGCCTTCGGCGACACGCGTGCATTGGGTGCAACGCTGCAGCTCTCGCGTCACGACGACGAGAACTTCCGCCGCGCCGCCGCTGCGTTGCTTGGTGCGTGGAAGAACGACGACGCCCGCACGCGTCTGGTGTGGTTGCTCAACGACAAGAGCGCCAACGTGCGCGGCGCGGCGTTTGACACCTTCGCCGCCGGCGAGAACGACCCGTTCGTCGTCGCCGACGTGGGCCTGCGCAGCGCCGCCGAAGACATCCGCGTGCGTGCGTTGCAAACGCTGCTGAAGGCCGCGGGCACGTCGCACACGAAGGACCACCGCGCCCTGCTCGACGAGGCCCTCGACGACGAGAGCGCCAAGGTCCGCGCCGAAGCCACCAAAACCGCCCTCGGTTGGGCCGGCGACGACAAGGCCAAAACGCTGGCTCGTTTGCGCAGCGCGCGCTTCAAAGACACGCGCCTCGTCGCTGTCGCCGAACTCGACGCCATCCTCGCCCCGCCGAAGGGCAGCACCATCGCGAGCGTGCCGTGGGCCGAGCAGCAGCTGCTCACGACCATCGCCGACCTCGACGAGAGTGTCGCCACCGCCGCTTACGACGCGCTGGTGAAGCGTCGCAATCCGCTCGACGACAACGGTGTCCGCGCCAACGCCGTCGACGACGCAGCCGCGCATCTGGCGGCCTTCGCCTCGATCCACGGCAGCGTGCGCGCGAGTGCTGCGCGTCAGGTGCGTCGTTGCCGTGCCGACGACGTGCGCAGTGCACTCATCAAGGCGTTGCTCGACGACCACGCGCCCACGCGTTTGGCTGCGGTCGACACCCTCGATGCGCTGTTGCCAAGCGAGCAGGGCCCGATGGTCACCGCCATCGCCAGCAACCACTACGACGTGCGCGTGCGCGCTGGTGAACTGCTGGCCCTGCGCCACGACGACGTCGCCGTTGATGCGATGAAGAGCATCATCAACAACCGCGACGAACTCGTGCGCTTGTTTGGTGCCGATGGTGCCGACGCGCTTCGTCGACGTGCAGCGGCCTCGCTGGCCACGTTGGGCAAGCCCGGTCTTGTGCGCTTCTTCGCCACCGAGCTGCTCAAAGATGCGCACCCAGGCATCCGAGAAGAAGCCGCCCGTGGTTTGGCCACCGCCACCCGTCGTGGCGACGAGCAGTACCTGCTCGATGCCATCGGCCACGCCGATGTGTGGGTGCGCTCGTGGGCCGCTGAGGGCCTTGCGCGTCTGGGCGATGCGCGCTGCCTGCCCGTGCTCGCGGGCACGCTCAAGCACGACAACCTGCCCATCCGTCGAGGAGCGGTGCTCGCCTACGCGGCCTTTGGTGCCGACGGCCACGCGGGCCTGTTGCAGGGGCTCGACGACGACACGCTGGAAGTCGAACTCCTCGTCTTCGGCATCGTGCTCGCCTACGACCTTGGCCTTGCTCGTCGTGGTGAAGCCCCCACGGTGCTCGCGGCGGCGTTGTCGGCGGCCCGCCCCGAGGTGCGTTTTGCGGCGGCCCGTGCGCTCGAATTGCGCCACCAGGGTGTGGGCGAAGGCAGTGCCTACCAGGCCCACCTGGTCAGCGTGCTGTCGCCCGAGAAGCCCGAAAAACCAGCAGAATTGAAGGCCTGGCCCGAGGCGATGCGCGACGACGCAAACCGCTCGCGGCTCATGCTGCAGCTGGCCGATGCCCTGTGTGCTGACCGCCCCGAGCAGCGCTACGCCGCCGCCTCAGCGCTGTTGCACCGTGCCGACGCGAAGGCCTTCTTCAAGGCCGCCGAAGACGCCGTGCGCCTGCGTTCCACGTCGTCACCGCACACGCCCGACAACCGCCCGCGTCCCACCAGCAGTGTCGACGACATCGCTCCCGTGGCCCGCGTGCGCGGCTTCTTGCGTCGCGTGTTCTCGTCGTCCAGCGAACCCACCACCTCGACCACGTCGACGACACCGCCGGTGTCGGCCGAAGAAGCCGCCCGCCTCAAGCAGTTGGCCTTCGGCGCCTACGTCGGCCTGCTGCGCCAGCAGACCACCGGCGACGATGGGCAGCGTGTGCGCCGTGACGCCGTCGAACGCATCGTCACGCTGGCGGCTGAAGGTGGCGCTGGCCTTGGTCGCGAAGCGGCCATCCCGGCCCTGATGCGCGCCCTCGACGACGGTCAGCACCTCGTGCGCAAGGCATCGCTGGGCGGCTTGAAGAAGCTGTTCGAGAAAACCAGCGGTGGCATCGACGACGCCCTCGGCCTGGCCCTGATGGCCCGCGCCGAAGACGTGGCCCGCCTGGCGTTGGACGAGCTCGCCGAGCGCGGTGTGTCGGCCCAGGTCGAACGCGCGGTCAATTCGCCCATTGCGGAAGTGAGAAAACTGGCGTTCGAAACGCTGGAACGCCGCGCCGCCAAGGGCTCGATTTCGCACCTGGTTTTGGCGCTCAAGAGCGAACACGACGACCTGCGGTTGTCGGTGCTCGAGCAGCTCAGCAAGAAGCGCGACGACGCCTCGGTGGGTGACGCCCTCGTGGCCGCCCTCGACAGCGAGCACAAAGGGCTCGTGCTGCGCGCCGCGGAGATTCTCGCTGGTCGCAGCGACGCCCGCGCCCTCGACGCGCTGGTGGGCCTCACGGTCGGCGACGACGACAAGGTGATCGGCCGCGCCAGAAACGCCCTGGCCACGCTGGGCACGCGCGCTGCTGCCGCCGCGTTGTTGAACATCGCCGCCGACACCACCGCCCGCGACCTGCCGGGATTGTGTGGTGCCTTGAGCACCGTGTGCGACGACCGCACGGGCAAAGACGGCAAGGCAATCCCCGCCCACGTCGACGACGTGAATGCCGTGCTCGATGCCCTGGGCAAGCTCACCAAGCACGCCGACGCCGGCGTGCGCACCGAGGCGTACGACACCGGCAAAACGCTGACCGGCAAAAAGAAGAAGCGCGACGACGCCAGAGCCGCCCGCTTCTTCTCGATCGTGTGTGCGTCGCCTGACGCCGAGCTGCGCGCCAAGGCCGCCGCCGAGTTGTCGGCTTCGGGCAAGGGCAGCGTGGCCGACGACGCTGTGGTTGCACTCTTCAGCGATCGCGAAGTCGACGTGCGCAAGGCTGCGGTCGCTGCCTACGCCGAACGCTGCCGCAAGACCGACAGCCCCACAGGCCCCCTCGTCGACGTCGTCACCCGCGGTTCGCGTGAGCTGGTGCTCTCGGCAGCCGAGGGGCTGGCGTGGGTCAAGGGACCCGCCGTCGCCGACCTGTGCCTCGTGCCGTTGTTGCTCGTGAGCCGTGCGGCCGAGGAAGAAGCCGACCGCGCGACAGCTCTGGTGGCCCTTGGTCGTCTCGGCGATCCGCGCGCGCTGCCGGAACTCGAGCTCGTCGCCGACGGCGGTACCGCCGAAGTGCCTTCCGAGAAGGCGTTGCAGCAGGCAGCCCTCGAAGGCCTCGGCCGCTTGCACAACCACCTCACCGATGCGCCAGCGCGCACGCGCATCTTTGAGCGCCTGGAAACCGCCATCGACGACAGCGACGACCAGGTGGCCTGGCGCGCGGTGCGCGGTCTGCGTGCCATTGGCGATGAACGCAGCAAGCAGTTGCTTGTGCGCGGTGTGCACGAAGACCGCAACGACACCGTCATCGTCGAGGCCTGCGAAGCCCTCGCCGCCCTCGGTGCCGTTGAAGCCGAAGCCGCCATCGCTGAGTGCCTGTCGAACTGGGACGACGACATCCGCGGGGCCGCGACCAAGGCCCTCAAGAAGCTCTTCCCCGACGACAAGACCCGCGTTGCGCTGCACGTGCTCGACAAGAGCGACGACGACGACGAAAAGCTCGAAGCCGCCAACTTCCTCGCCGCCGAAGGCAGTGTCGAAGCGCTGTTGCCGCGCCTTGTCACCATCGACGACAGCGAGCTGCGCACGCGCCTGCGTCTGGGCTTGATTGCGCGCGACACGGTGCCCGCTTCGGCCCTCGTGTCTGTGCTCTCGAGCACGAAGGCGAGTGCGGTGGCCGAGGCTGCCGCCATCGTCGCGGCACGCAAGGCGAATGGCGCTGACCGCGTGGTGTTGGCGGATGCGTTGGTCGCCGCCGAGCTGCGTCTCGTCGACGAGCCGACCGTGCAAAACGCCGTCGTCGCCGCCCTGGTGCACATCGACACCGCGCGCGCCGCCGACCTCGCGCGTTCACGGCTCGATGCCACCACCAACGCCACGCTGCGCGCCACGCTCATCGAAGTGTTGGGCACAGGCGGCAGCACCGCCGACCTGCCGCGTTTGGTGTCGCGTCTGCGCGACAGCAGCCTCGTGTGCCGTGCTGCGGCGGCCCGCGCAGTGGCGAAGTTGTCATCGACACCATGGCAGACAGCGAAGGCGGCGGTGGCCTTCGATCCGCTGCGGTTGTCGTCGATGGCGCCCGCTGATGCTGCCTTGCTCGCCGACGACAACACCGCGGTGCTTGGCGTGCAAAAGCTCATCGGCGATGCCGAGGCGATGATTGCCGCCACGAAGCAGGCCGCAACGAAAGCCACGGCGATCAACGCCCTGGCCCGTGTCGACGACGACAGTGCCCGCGAACGCCTCAGCGAACTCGCGCGCGACAAGTCGATCGATGCCGCCGCCAGAAAGGCCGCCTACCGCGCGCTTCGTCGTCAGGAGCGCCTGCACGCGGCCCACGAGCGGCGATCGCACCCCGACACAGCGCTGCCCTCGTGGAGCGGCCGCGTCGGTGAACAGAGCAAAGGCGTCGAGGTGACGAAATGACCAGCACACAAGCACAAACGACGACGAGCAACGTCCGCACCGTCGACGTCCGCTACGCGCGCCGTTCGCACACCGCCTCGTCTGAAGCCGGCACCACGCTCGGGCTCGCTGTTGCTCAGCGCGACAGCAAGGTGGGCCTCTTCGCCGCCATCAACAACGTCGCGCTGTTTCGCGACGCGCTGGCGACGACGTTGGCCATCAAAGACAGCGACCTGCGCTACAAGGGCCGTGACCGCGCCGCCTACCTCGCGTTCTTGATGAAGAAGGGCAAGAAGGCGACCGCCGCGATCTGGGACGCGCAGAAGACGTTCCTCGAAGAAAGCTTCAAGGCCGCCGTCAGCACCCGCGAACTCGACCCGCTGCTCACGGTGCACCCCGACGAGGTCAGCATCGAAGTCTTCTCGAAAGACGAGAGCGCCTGGGCCCGCCTGGCCATCAAGAATGCTGCGTTGAGCGAGCGCAGCGTCAACCACGGCAGCACCTTCGTCGAGCTGGGCAAGCACGTCCTCGGCGACGTCGAGAGCATCCCCGCCTACCGCCCGCTGCGCCTCGAGGCCCGCAGTGCCGAAAACACCGAGGTGCGCGAGGCGCGCTTCGATGTGCCCAACGCGTGGCTGCGTGGATTCCTGCAGGTGCAGTCGGCGGCCACGTTGCCGTCGACGGTGTGCACGCTGGCGCCCATCGACCTCTACAACGTGCTGCTGCAGCTGCGCTTGAAGAAGGCGAAGAACCCGCCGCGCGGCCTGCGCTTCGAGCTCATCCCCGGCGAGAAACCCCGCGTCGTCATCGAGCCCTGGGAAGTCGTGCTCGAGACCCACGGCCCCGTGTTCGCCGGCGCTGCTCCCCGTGTGGCGCGCTTGTTTGGCCGCAACCGTTTGGCCCTGCTGCAGCGTCTGCTGCCGTGGGCGAAGGCGGTGCACGTGCACGTGTTGGGTGCAGGCCTGCCGAGCTTCTTCGTCGTCGAGATGGAGAACGCCACGCTCACGTTGGGCTTGTCGGGCTGGACCGAATCGAGCTGGGCCAGTGCCGTCGCCTTCGACGCGCTCATGCCTTCCAGCAACGACGCCACGTTGTTGAGCGCCCTTGAGAAAACGCTGAACACCGACGGCCCACAAACGCTCGAAGCGTTGGTGGCAAAGACAAAGAAGCCCGTCGTCGACGTGCGCGGTGGCCTGCAGCGCCTGTGTTTGCGCGGGCAGGTGGCCTTCGACATCGCCGATGGCGTGTACCGTCCGCGCAGCATCTTCGGCGTCGCCGTCGACGACGAGGTCACCGCCTTTGGCAGCGAGCGCGAGCGCGAAGCGCACCGGCTGTTGTCGGTGAAGGGCGCGGTCAACGTCACCAAGCTGCACGACCGCGGCCACGACGGCATCGACGTGGTGGGCGAGGTCAAAGACAAAACCGCCGACCGCGTCTACGCCCCGCGCTTCACCACCGACGTCGAGGGCCGTGTCTCCGACGCCTGGTGCAGCTGCCCGCACTACCGTCGTACCGGCATGCGCGAGGGTCCGTGCGCGCACATGATCGCCTTGCGTGTGGCCTTCGGTCGTCAGCGTGTGCTCGACGAAGAACGCCGCAACAGCCCCGAAGGTCGCCAGCTGGTTCGCGCCGAAACGCGCACGCTGCTGCGTCGCGACCAGGCCACGGGCAAGCAAACTGTGATGCGCGTCTCACTCGACGACAAAATTGTGCGTTTGGAGTGGGGTTTGGCCCTTGAACAGGCGAGACACTCGCGGATCTGGTTTGACACCGATTCCGAAGCGCGCGATGCTTATTTCCAGCGGCTGGACGTGTTGATGAAAGATGGCTTTCTCGACGCCGATCGCTCGCTGGGTTGACGAACCATGCTCATGTGAGGAGCCGGTTCGCAGATGGATGAGAAAGGAGCACGCTCACACGACGCTTCAATACCGATGACGTCCGAACAGCTTGGGTAGGAATCGGTCAGGGATGGTTTGCGGCTCAGCCGTTGTGCCTCGCGCACACGATCGATGTTGCGTCGATCTGGAACTTCGCCTGACATCCTCCGCAAGGATGCCTGTTCTTGGCTCGCTTCGGGGGAGAGCACTACGGAGTGCTTCCCTCGCTGAGCCCACGACGCCGACCGCCGTGGAGGGAAGCACTCCGTAGTGCTCTCCCCCGGCGAGCCGGTGAGGCATCCGATGCCCCATGAATGATGGTGATCTGCGCCATCCCTGTCCGAGACTTACCGACCTGCCACGTCGTCATCGAATCAGAAGCACCGTGTGAGCCTGCTCCTTTCGCCACCCTTGTGCCCGGTGAGTGAGAGTCCAGGAGTCCGCCGAATGCAGCCCAACGACACCCTCCTTCGCGCCGATCTTCCCCGGGCGCGTGCCGCTACGACCGACACCATCGCGGTCGAGCCGGCCTTGACCCCAGCGCTCGCGACGTTGGCTCAGCAAGAGCGCGACAAAGCCGCTGCGGCTCGTGCCGTTCACGTGGCCCGCCAGGCCGCGATCGACGAAGCCGGCGGCACCAAAAAGTGGATCCAGGCCGAGCTGGTGAAGGCTGGCCTGTACGTCGCCGACGACCCGGCCACGCTGACCGACGCGCAGAAGAAGACCTACAAAGACCGCAAGAAGGCCGAGGCTTCAGAGACACGCAAACTGCAGAAGTTGGCGTGGCAGGCCTATACGGCAACGCACCTGAATCATCTGGGTTCTGGTGTGTTTTACAACGACCATGTCAACATCGACGCGTTCGATATTGAACGTCGCGAAGAACGCGCGAAAGACCTTGGTCTGCCCGCGTGGAATTCGCCCGTCGAATTGGCCAAGGCGTTGGGCGTGAGCGTGTCGCGGTTGCGCTGGCTCGCCTACCACGCCGACGTCGACACCGGCTCGCACTACGTGCGGTTCACCATCCCGAAGCGCGATGGTTCTCCTCGTCAAATCACAGCGCCCAAGCCCGAGCTCAAGCGGGTGCAGCGCGAGGTGCTCGATCGCCTGCTCGACCGTTTGACGGTGCACAACGCGGCCCACGGCTTTTTGCCCAACCGCAGCATTCAGACCAACGCGCTCGTGCACGCGGGGGCTGATGTCGTCGTCAAAGTCGACATCAAAGACTTCTTTCCGAGCATCACGTTTCCGCGCGTGAAGGGCTTGTTGCGTCACGCTGGCCTCACCGAGCAGGTCGCCACCGTGGTGGCGCTGTTGTGCACCGAGAGCCCCCGTGACGTCGTCGAATTCAGCCGCACGCCCGGCACGATGGACACGCTGTTTGTGGCCACGGGGCCGCGCGCGTTGCCGCAGGGCTCACCCGCGTCGCCCATGATCACCAACGCGATTTGCGTGCGTCTCGACAAGCGCATGGCGGGTTTGGCACGTCGTCACGGCTTCACGTACACGCGCTACGCCGACGACCTCGCCTTCAGCTTCCGCGGGCCGAAAGCACCCGTTGGTGTGCTGCTGCACGGGGTGAAGAGCATCCTTGGCAACGAGGGCTTCGTCCTCAACGACAAGAAGACCACTGTGATGGGTGGTGGCACGCGCCAGGTCGTCACGGGCCTCGTCATCAACAAGCGCCCCGATGGGAGTACTTCGGCAGCGACGCGTCCGCCGCGGGAAGTGGCTCGTACGTTGCGAGCGGCGATCAACAACCGTCGTCGTGGCAAGCCCGGCAAAGAGGGCGAGTCGTTGGCGCAGCTGCGCGGTCTGGCGTCGTTCATCTACCAAAGCGACCCCGTGAAGGGGCAACGCTTCCTCGCTGAACTGGCCACCCTCGGCGAGTAGCGCCACGAACCTCGAAGAGGAAACCGGCTTTGCGGTTTCGTCGCCGAGGTGGCTTTTGAGGGCGGGGAACATCCCCGCCAATCAACACGACAGCGCGTTCGGCACGACCAACCGTTGTGCCGCTGCTGCGATCTTGCGCACACCCATGACGACGTCGAAGCTGTAGACGGACCGTCTCTTCGAGGACGCCGTCATGCTGCACGCTTCGCTTCTGCCGTTTCAAAACCAGGTCGCCATCTTCAACGTGTGCGGCGACGCCGAGGCCTTCGTCTTTGATTTCGCTGCCCTGCCTGCGGCGCAACAAGCGGCCCTTGTGGCAGCCCACCTGCAGGCGTTCGAAGCCAATCTCCGTCGACAAAAGCGGTCGCTGGTGGAGTTCACGCCCTTTGCGCTTCTGGGCACCTCGATGCCCGCCGCCGCGCAGAGTGCCCTCGACCTGAGCGCGCCCCACGAGGGCACGCTGCTCATCAAAAACGCGACGGGCTCGGTGCTGTACGTGACCGCCGCCAACGACCACCGCGCCTTCTTCGTCGCCGACAGCATCGATGCCCTGGGCCTGCGCGAGAGCAGCGCGCGCGTGCGTGGACCCCTCGACTTCACGGCAACGCCGACGGCCACGACGGGATTTACGCTCGAGCAGTACGCCATCGTCGGTAACAAGCTGGCGCAGGTGATCGGCAAGCACACCGGCGTCATCGGCATCTTCGAGCGAATGCTCGCCAGCAGCTGATCTGGCGTGAAGACCACCGCGGAGAAGCCGAAACCATGGCCATGCTTCGACCCGCTGCCCTCGCGCTCATGCTTGCCCCGCTGACGGCCTGTAGCGGCCCACAAGACGCGACAGACGACGCAGGAACCTCCGACAGCGGCTTTGCGGTCGCCGACTGCGGCACGGGCACTGAGGCGCCTGCAGTGGTGGAGGTGACCCGGGTAGCGGCCGTGCCAGTGGTGTTCGGCGCTGGCGTGCGCGACAACGTGGCGCTGCCCGACGTGGTGTTCGCCGCCGCGGCCCCCGATGCGCAACTCGACTTCGCCAATGCCTGCACGCGCTGCACGAGTTCGTTCGGGGCGCGCGTCTTCGACGACGGCAGCCTCGTCGTCACCGGGATCGACGCCCGCACCCTGCTGGATCTCGAGACCGCCGAGGCGTGGAGCACGGCCCGCGTGGCCGAGGCGCGCGCTGGGGCGGTCACGTTTGGCACCGAGACCTTCCGGCTCGCGCCGATGTGGACGATGTACCCCTTTGTGCGCGGCCCCGACGTCGACAGCGCCGCGGCCAACGACAGCTTCGTGTTCTCGGTGTCGGCGGCGTTCTGGCTGGGGGCAAGTGTGGCGCTCGTGCCCGGCAACGCCTGCGCCGCCGACGAACTGCAGCGTATCCGCAGCGCTGCCCCCGACGAGGACACCATGTTCACCGCGATGGGCAAGGTGCTCACCGCATCGGGCGGCAGCGTGCGCGTGTCGGTCATCAGCACCGCGGCCGACGACGTGCTCGGCCTTGCTGACGTTGGCTGCACGACCAGCACACCGGGCGACTGCGTCGACGTGCTCGCGACGTTGGCGGCGCTGCAGCCCGCGGTGCCGACGCTCGACAGCGCCGAGGTCGTCATGAGCGGTGCGGACCCGTTTTGGCGTGCCGCAACGTTTCTCGCGCAACCGGTGTCGGGTTTGCCTGAGTAGCCGTCAGCGGGTGCCGGCCTGCGTCGTCACATCTCGTTGAGCAGCGTGAGCTTGAAGCTGCGCGACGTTGCGGTGGTGGCGGCTTCGAAGGCGCGCTCGGCGAGGGCCAACGACGTGGCGGCGTCGGTGATGTCGATTTCGCTTTCGTGAGCACTGGCCAACACACTCTGCTCGCGCACACCGATGGCCGTTGCGCGGGCGGTCTGCACCGTCAACGCGCGCGCGCCCACATCGCCTCGCACCGTCGACAACTGCACCACACTGCTGTTGAGCCCCTGAATGCTGGCGCGGATCGCCGTGGTGTCGTTCGCCGCCAACGCATCTCGCAACGCCGCAAACGCCGCTGGAATGTTGGTGCCGCCGGCGGTGCCTGCGATGCCGGTATCGGCACGGACCGAGACCTGCTCGACGATGCCTGGTGCGAGTTCCACCTGCCGAACACCGTCGTCGCCGCTGTACACGCCGGCCTCGGAAAACGGTGGTGCGTTGTCGCGTGTGCCGGCGAGCAAAAAGCGCCCGTCGCTCTGCACGTTCAACGCACCGACAAACGCCTTAAGCAGCTGGTCGGCCGTGGTGGCCGCTGCTGTGCGGTCGCTGCCGCTGTAGGTGTCGTTGCTCATCTGCACGGCCAATTGCACCGCCTGCTCGAGCACCGCACTCGCATCGCCCAGCGCGCCGTCGACGAAGTTGAGGTCGTCGAGGGCGCTGCCCGTGGTCTCGGCAATCGCGTTCGCGCGCGAGCGCACGCCTTCGTGGCGCACCATCAGGGCGGCGGCGCGGGGATCGTCGGCGGCACGCGTGACGCGCAGCCCCGACGACGCTTGCTCGGTGGCCGTGGCGAGGTCGGAACGGCGCGCGGCCATTCGATCGCGACCGGCGTCGTAGATGGCTCGTTCGCTCACGCGCATACTCACTCCTGCCTGCACTGCTTCTTCGTCGTGACTTCTTCGGCGCCAACCGAAGGAGCAGTCAAAACTTCTTCGGCGCTTCTTCAGCGCGAGCCGAAGAAGCCACATCGCTACTTCTTGATGTCGAGCACGGTCTGCAGCATCTGGTCGGCGGTGCTGATCACCTTGGTGGCCGCCTGAAACGCCCGCTCGGCGCGCTGCAATTCCACAAGCTCCTCGTCGATCGACACCCCCGACACGCCTTCGCGCAGGCTCACGCCGTGGGCCAACAAGCTCGCGCTCGATGTGCGATCGACGCTGGCACTGCGGGCGCGCTCACCGAAGCTCGAGGTCATGTCGGCCAACGCCGAAAACGGATCGGTGGTGCCCGCGATCGCTGTGTCGCGCACCTGCAACAACGACTGCACACCGCCGGCATCGCCAGTGGCCCCCGTCGACGACGCCCCCAACAACGATGGATTCCCCGCGATCGTCGACGACACCGCGATCGTGCGCGCCGCACCTGCCGACGTGGCCGTCACCGCGAACAAGTCGCGGCCGCTGCTGCCATCGAGCGCGATGCCCGTGGAGTGCGCGGCGTTGAAGGCGTTGGCGAGGTCGAAGGCGAAGGTGTCGAGGGCGGCTTCGGCACTCGCGATGTCTTCGTCGCGGGCGGTGATCAAGCCGCCCACAGCTCCGCCGACCTGGGTTTGGTCAAACAGCCTGGCCGGCGCGCCGTCGGTGCCGCTCACCGACAGCAGCACCCGACCGTCGGGGCCCGAGGCGGTGGTGATGGTTGCTGCGCGATCGCCCGCCACGATGGTTTGTCCACCTGGCAGAACGAGGGTGGCGGCGAAGCTGTCGCTCGGCACGACGGTGGCACCCACTTCGGCGGCGAGCGCGTCGATGGCCACCTGCCGTTGGTCGATGAGGTCGTTGGCGGGGCCACCAGAGCCCACGGTGGCGCCAATGTCGGCGTTGAGTTGAGCGACGCGGTTGGCGAGCTGCTGAATCTCGGGGGCGCGTGCGCGCAGGTCGACGTCGATCGAGTTTTTCGCCGACGCCAGGTCGGCCGACGCCCGGCCCACCGCCCGCGTGAAGTCGCTGGCGGCACCAACCGCCGCTTGCCGCACCGACACGTCGGCAGGGCGCGTCTGCAACTGCTGCAAGGCCGCGAAGAAGTCGCCGAGGCGGCCGGCGATGTTGGCGCCGCTTTCACCGTCAAACGCGGTGACCGCCTCGAGTGCGCCCGCTCGCGAGGTGGCACTGCCCGACTCGCCACGCATCGATGGCAGCCGTGCCTCGAGGAAGCGGTCGCGGGCCGTGGTGACCGTGGTGACGCGCACGCCGGTGCCCACCATGCCGGCGGGTGTGTTGTTCTCGGCGGGGAGTGCCTCGAGGCTGACGCGTTGGCGCGTGTAGCCTTCGGTGCTCACGTTCTCGATGTTGTGGCTGGCCGTGGACATGGCCACGCGTTGCGCCGTGAGGGCGCGAGCGCCGTTGTGCAGGACCGAGAAGAGTCCACTCATGTCACACCGTCGCGTCGTGCAAGGCGCCCGCCAGCGACGGAGCAGCGGCGGCCGCCCCACGACGGCTGTAGCCCACCGTGGGCGACGGTGCAGACACCAGGGAACGGGCATGGGCGGAGGCGAAGCTGCGGGCCCGTTCAACGATCTGGCGGGTGCTGCGCTGCACTTCCTGCAGGCGCACGGCGCGGGCGCGGACGTCGACGCGCAAGGGACGCAACGTGACGCGAGCGCCTTCGGGGTCGACAGCCTGGGCGGCGGACAGGGCGTTGGCGCAGTCGAGCTGGCGGGTGTGCAGCTCGTCCTGGCCGCGGTCGATGGCGGCGGTGAGCGCGATGACTTCGGCGACGTCGAACCGCAGGGCGGCTTCGGCCAACAACCCCAGCCGCTGTTCCAACCACTCGAGCGTGCCCTGCAGGGCGGTCAAAGCGGATTGGGCGGCCAGGGTCTGTGGGGTCATGGCTTCCTCAGGTTCACTGCCAACGTCGCGTCGAGAGCGGCCGCTTGCAGGATGCGTTCGGCGATCAACCGCGGGTCGGGTTTGTAGGTCCCGCCCCGGACTGCGGCTTCGATCTCCGCCAACTGCTGCTGCCGGATGTCGCCGACCTGTCGGCGCACCTCCGCAGCAACCGCTGTGCGATCCCGGGTCTCTTCCACGCTCACCTTGTCGGCGGGCGTGGCGGTCGTGCCCGGAGCCGACGGGGATGCCCCGCGTGCTTCGGTAGCGCCGTCGACGCGGGCCACTGGTGTGGTGTCTTTGACCCTCACAAGCTGCTCCTTCGTTGCAGTACTGTCGGCACGAGGTGGCTTCTTATGAAGCCCCGGCCCTTTCCTTTTTCCAACCCCCTGATCTTCTACAGGATTCCCCCCTGCAGATCCGACGGACGGCGGCGGTATGGTGGACGACATGTACGCAGTCTAGCGGGCTGCAACGCCATCCCGCTCGGCTGGGACAGATCCGGCCGGCCGATCGGGCGACCGCGATCACCGCCGCGATCAAGCCGCGATCACCGAAGGCTCTTCGACCTGTCCGTCGGATTCAGCGGGTCAGTAGACGTTGGCGCGGCCCGCTCGCACAAACCCCACCAGGGTGATGCCGCACGTGGCCGCCAACTCGACCGCCAGGCTTGTGGGCGCGCCAACGGCCACGATGGTGCGGAGGCCCACCATCGCCGCCTTCTGCACGATCTCAAAGGCGATGCGGCCGCTCACCACCAACACCACGTCGTCAAACGCTTCGAACACGCCGGAGCGCAGGGCGTGGCCAATCACCTTGTCGACAGCGTTGTGGCGGCCGACGTCTTCGCGCACCGCCACCACATGACCACCAGCACGCTGCAGCATCGCGCCATGACAAGCGCCCGTTGCCGCAAACAAGGGCTGCTGCGCCTGCAACGTCGTCGTCGCCTGCACACACCACGACAACGACGGCGGTGCCGGCGCCGGTGACGTCGCTGGCGGCACGAGCTGACACACCGCCTCGATGCTGGCCTTGCCGCACACTCCGCACGACGACGACGAAAACGTGCTGCGCTGCAGACGCGCCCAGTCGACGCGCACGCCGTCGTGCAAGCGCACCTGCACGACGTTGCCCTCGGCTCCCTCGTGCTCGACGGTGGTGCAGTGGCCGATCGCTGCCACATCGCGCGCGCTGTCGATGACCCCTTCGGTGCGCAAAAAGCCGAGCACCAGCTCTTCGTCGCGGAGGTCGTCGTCGTCGGGGGTGCGCATCAGCACCGCCACGTGCCGCCAGGGGCCGTCGTGCTCGCGCAGTTGCAGCGCCAACGGTGCTTCGGCCGCCAACACATCGTCGACGAAGTCATTGACGTCAGCATCGTTGTCGTCGTTGTTGCCGTTGTCGCGCAGCCGGCGAGTGCGGTGGGGCACCTGCATCATGCCAACGAAGCTACCACCTGCGGCGTGAGCAGCTCGACGTGGCGCTCGGGCAGGCGTTGCCCCTTGCGCGTGATCGGATCGAAGGCCGCCAACACCACTTCGCCCTCAGCCACCACGACGCCGGCGGCGTTCTTCAGCTGCTGCACCATGCGCAACGAGCTCTTGCCAATGCCCGCCAGCCGCGTGGTCAGCACGAGCTCGTCACTGCGACGGGCCTCGGCACGGTAGGCGACGTTGACGTTGACGACGACGTAGGCCGTCTGATCTGCCTGCATCGCTGTCTCGAGGCCCGTGTCTTTCAGCCAGTCGAAGCGGCCCCACTCGAAGTACTCGACGTAGCGCGCGTTGTTCACGTGGCCGTAGGCGTCGAGGTCGGTGGAACGCACAACGATGGGGGTGACAGACGTGGTCATCAAGCGTCTCTAGCAACACCCGCTGCAGTGCTGTGAACCACCGCGACGGGACACATGTCCGCACCATTGCAGCGCCAGATCTCGACGAGCGCTTGCACATGGTTTGGCCCCTAACTAGATCGGCCGCCATGCCCGAGCAACGCGCCCACCCGCTGGCCCACGACCTTCCTGCGATCGCCAGGGCCGCTTCGCACTACCCCACGTTCGATGCCGACTCGCTGCGCGTGTATCTGCTGCTGCGGCGCGTGATCTCGCGTGCCGACAAGTCGGCCGATGCCCACTTCGCCCGCCATGGCATCTCGCAGGCGCGCTTTTTGGTGCTCGTCAATCTGCACACGGCCGCGGGCCATGGCCTGACCCCCGCGGCCCTCGCCGACGTTCTCAACGTCACACGCGCCACCATCACGGGTTTGATCGACACGCTTGAGCGCGATGCCATGGTCGCCCGCGAGCCGGACCCTGACGACAAGCGATCGGTGCTCGTGCGCCTGTCGCTCACCGGTCGCCGCTTCCTCGAAGCGATGATGCCCGACCACTTCGCCCGCATCGCTGGCGTGTTGCGTGACTTCAGCCCAACCGAACGCGAGCAGTTCGAGCACCTGCTGCAGAAGGTGTTCGACGGCTTCGATGCCTTTGAACTGCCACAACCACCTGCTTCAGCGCGCCTCACCGCTGCCGATACCGACACCGGCGGCGAGAGCGACTGACATTTTTCTGCGCTTTTTCAAGCGGTTCGAAGTCGAAGCCCGCTGAAGGTTTGGCGCCTTACGACTTCATACGCGACACACGCCCACAAGGATTCACCGATGGCCGACCCCGCCGCTCCCGCTTCTGCTGCTCCAGCTGTTGCACCGAAGAAGAAGAAGGCGCCGCTGGTGGCGTTGGCTTTGGTGGTGGTGGCGGGTGGTGCCTTTGGCGTCGTGCGCCTGCTCAACAAGGGCAAAGAGTCCACCGACGACGCGTTTGTCGAAGCGCACGTCGCGCCGGTGGCTGCCCGTGTCGCGGGCCAGGTGGCGCGCGTGTTGGTGAAGGATGGCCAGCCGGTGAAGGCCGGCGACATCCTCGTCGAGCTCGACCCCGCCGACCTCGCCGCACGCCTTGAGCTTGCCGAAGCCGACCTCGCGCAAGCGCGCGCACAGAAGGCGTCGGCCGACGCGCAGTTGGCGGTGACGACGAAGACGGCGAAGGCGTCGCTGGTGCAGGCCCGCGGTGGCTTGAACCAGGCCTCGAGCTCGGTGGATGCCAGCCGCGCCACGTTGAACCAGTCGAAGGCGGACGTGTCGGCGGCCGAGACGCGGTTGTCGTTGGCGGCCATCGAGCTCTCGCGCAGCCAGGGGCTGTTTGAGCGCCGCGCGGTGTCGCAGGCCGACCTGGATGCGCGCCAGTCGGCGTTCGACCAGGCGAAGGCCTCCAGGGAGCAGGCCGAGGCCAAAATGGCGAGCACGGCGGCGTCGATCACGGGCAGCGAAGGCGGCCTGGAACTCGCGCGTGGTCGTGTGGCTCAGGCAGAGACCGTGCCCGAGCAGCTCGAGGCGGCACGTGCTGCAGTGGGCGTGGCCGAAGCGCGCTTGATGCAGGCCGAGGCCTCGCGCAAGTTGGCAGGGTTGGCGTTGTCGTACGCGACGGTGCGCGCTCCCGTCGACGGTGTGGTGGCCCGAAAGAACGTCGAGCCCGGCATGATGGTGGGCCCCGAGCGCACGCTGTGTGCGATCGTGGCGCTCACCGATGTGTGGGTCACGGCCAACTTCAAAGAAGACCAGATCGCCCACATGAAAGAGGGCCAGAAGGCCACCATCGTCGTCGACACCTTCGAAGGCGTGAAGCTCGAAGCCCACGTCGACGCCATCTCGGGTGGTACGGGCAGCCGCTTCTCGTTGCTGCCGCCCGACAATGCCTCGGGCAACTTCGTCAAGGTGGTGCAGCGTGTGCCGGTGGTGCTGCGCTTTGATGCACCGCCCACGGTCCTGCTGCGCCCGGGCATGAGCACCGAAGTCACCGTCGTGACGGAGTAGGCCATGAGCACTTCTCCTTCCGCAGCACCAGCACGACCGCCGTCGTCATCGTCGTCGTCGTCGTTGGCGGGCAACACCGGTGTGGTCACCGGCTCGAAGGCGGCGATCACGGTCGCCGCCATGGCCGCAGCGCTCATGAGCGTGCTCGACATCAGCATCGTCAACGTCGGCCTCACCAACATCCGCGCAAGCTTCGGCACGCCGCTGGACCAGATTGCGTGGGTGTCGACGGGCTACGCGATGGCCAACATCACCGTCATTCCGATGTCGGGATTTCTGCAGCGGCGCTTCGGCATTCGTCGCTACTTCACGGCGTCGATCGTGCTGTTCACGTTCGCGAGTGTGCTGTGCGGCATCTCGTGGAACCTGCCGTCGTTGGTGGCGTTTCGCATCCTGCAGGGCATCGGCGGCGGCGCCATCATCCCCACCGCACAAGCCACGTTGTTTGCGCGCTGGCCTCGTGAACAAGCAGGCATCGCCGGTGCGTTGTTTGGCCTCGGCGCCATCACCGGCCCGCTGCTCGGCCCCACCATCGGCGGCGTGTTGATCGAGCACCTCAGCTGGCACTGGATGTTTCTCGTCAACGTGCCCATCGGTTCGTTCGCCGCGTTTTTGGTGTGGACCCAAATCAAAGAAGAAGGCTTCGAGCCCGACCTGCGCCCCATCGACGTCAAAGGCATCGGCCTGTTGGCTGTGGGCATGATCTCGCTGCAGTTCGTGCTCGAAGAAGGCAACCGCGAAGGCTGGTTCGACAGCACCGAGATCACGCTGGTGGCGATCGTGGCGGTGACGTCGCTGATCACGTTTGTGGTGCACGAACTCGAGGTCGACAGCCCCGTCGTCGACTTCCGCGTGTTCGCCGCACCCGGTTACGCGGCGGCCACGCTGTTGAACTTTCTGATCGGCACCGTGCTGTTTGCGGGCAGCTTTTTGTACTCGCTGTTCTCGGGCACGGTGATGCACCTGAAGGCGATCGACATCGGCTCGATCTTTTTGCACGGCAGCTGGATCCAACTGCTGCTGCTGCCCATCGTCGGCGCCACGTTGGCGAGGGTCGACCCACGCAAGTTCCTGGTGTTTGGCCTCGCGATGGTCACGCTGTCGACGGTGTTGAACGCCGGGCTCACGCCGCTGGCCGACATCGACACGATGACCATGCCCATCTTCGTGCGCGCCATCGGTTTGTCGTTCTGCTTCGTGCCCCTCACCGTCGTCGCGATGTCGGGAGTGCGGCCCGACCAACGCGGCAGTGCTTCGGGCTTGTTCAACGCCACGCGCGAACTCGGCGGCAGCATTGGCACGGCGTGGATGTCGACACGCCTGGCAGATCAATCCAAGCAGCACGCGGCGTACCTCGCTGAGTCGGTCTCCACGACGCACGAAGCAGCGGTCGCGCAACTCGCGGCGATCAAGGGCGGCATGACGGGGCAGGTCGCCGATCCCCTCGCCGCAGCCACAGCACAACTCGCCGGACGCGTGCAGTTGCAGGGGTTGTCGATGGCCTTCTCCGACGGCTTTTCGCTGCTCGCGGTGTTGTTTGCCTTCTCGCTGATCGTGCCGTTTTTCCTCAAGCGCGCCGACCCCACCGTCGACCGCACCGCTGCCCACTGAGCGCAGCCCTCTTCTCTTTTTGTCCCTTTGTCGTCGAGCACACCATGCATTCAGCACTTCTGCTTTCGGCCTGCGTGGCCCTGCAAACACCTGCGCAACAACGCGTCGACGCCGCCACCGTCGTCGACGAAGCGGCCGAACTCGACCGTGCGTTGGCCGGCCTCGTGGTCAGCGATGGCCTCACCGAAGACCGCGTCGCCGTCATGGCTGCCGACACCAGCTGGGATGTGCAGGCGCGTGAGGAGGCGTTGCACGTCGCTGAAGCGGGCCGGTTGTCGGCCACCGCCGCGTTCGTCCCGCGCATTTCCGCGTCGGCGGGCTACACGCGCTTGTCCGACATTGAAGCGCCACCGTTTGGTGGTGGTGATGCGGCGCGCTTTGTCGTCGTCCAGGGAGCTGCGGGGCCGTTGGGAGATCGCACCCTGATCGCGGCCCCGGACTTCAGCTTTCCCGTGTATCTCGACGTCTACAGCGTGCGCGCGGGCATCAGCGTGCCCATCTCTGACTACGTGTGGAAAGTCGTTTGGTGCGGCGAGCGACACGCAACGCGCCGCCGAACTCGACGTCGACGTGGGCCGCATCAAAGCCGCCACCGATGCCCGCGTCGCGTTCTTGAGTGCGGCGCGGTTGCACGCGTTGGCGTTGGTCGCAGAGAAAGCGCACAAAACCGCCGAGACCCGCATCGGCGATGTGCAGCGCGCCTTCGAAGTGGGGGCGGCGTCGTCGGCGGATGTGTTGCGCGTGCAGGCCGCCGCGTCGTCGTCACGCTTGTTCGAGCAGCGCGCCAAAAGTGGTGCTGAAGTGGCCGATGCGCAGCTGCGCACGTTGGTGCACGCAGCGAACACGCAACGCATCGCCGTGGGCGAAGATGTGTTCAAGAGTGCCCCGGACCTGTCGGCGTTGTTGGCGAAGTCCGAGCAGCAGCTCGTCGACGAAGCCCTGGAACAACGCGTCGAGCCCCGCGTGCTCACCGCGCAGATTGCTGCCCTCGAAGCGCAGGAGCGGTCGTCGTGGTCGGCGATGGCGCCGCGGCTCGACGTCACGGCCACCACCATCGGCGGCAACCCGCACCCGCGCTTTGTGCCCGCGGTCGACACGTACCACCAGACCTGGGATGCCGGTGCGTTGTTGAGCTGGACGCCCAGCGACATTCCGGCGGCGATGGCCGCGTCGTCGACGGTGCATGCGCGTGGGCAGCAGTTGCTCGCGCAGAAAAACGCGCTGCTCGATGGCATTCGCATGGAGATCGCCACAGCGTTGGCTGCGGTGCGCGACGCGAACGTGGCGCTCGTGACGACGACAGAGGGCCGCACGGCTGCCGAGGCCAGCTACCGCGCGCGCGCTGATTTGTACCAGGCCGGCCGCGCCACCCTCGTCGAACTCGCCGATGCCGAAACGGAATTGCTCCGTGCGCGCGTTGAAGCCGTGAACGCCCACGTCGACGCACGCCTCGCGGTGGTGCGCCTGGCGCGGGCCACAGGCCGAGATGTGGCCGCGGTCGCAACGACACCGTGAGCAACACCGTCTCCGCAGCGGCCGTCGGTTGACCTTGCAGCAGTAGCGGGCGACGACGCGGCATGAGCGACGACGACACCACTGCTTCGCAGCCTGCTGCCTCCGGGTCCACCGTTGCGTCGTTGTTGGCGCGCACAGAGGCACTGGCCGGCGACAGCGGGCTGGCCGAGATCGCCGCGCGCTTGTTCTCGTTCACGCAGTTCCTGCTCGACGACGACGACAACATCACGAAGGTCGGCAATCTCAACGGCGAAGCCAGAGACAAACTGCGCGCCCGCTGCTTTGAGCTGTTGGGCGTGTCAGCACCCGTCGACGCCGCTGACGCCGCTGACGCGTCTGCCGATGCCGTGGACGTGGCGCGATGATCGAGCGGATCTGGCTGCGGAATTTCCGGCGCTACGTCGACGAGAAGATCGACCTGCGCCAGGGCATCAACTTCATCGACGGCGAAAACAACGCCGGCAAAAGCACCGTGCTCTACGCGATCGAGTACGCGCTGTTTGGGCGCGTCGGTGCGATCCGCCAGATCCACACGCTCATGCATCCCGGTGCAAAGGAGACGGGCGTCGAGCTCCGCTTCGTCGGCAAAGACGGCAAGCGCTACGTGCTGCAACGGCTGCACGAGAAGCCGCCACGCTCAAAGACGACGGTCATCGGCCACTTCACGCTCAAGGTCATCGACGACGACGGCGAGCGCTATGTCTTGAGCACCGATTTCCAGGACAAAGAAGAAGCGCTCGCGCTCAAGCTCACCGAGGTCCTCGGCCTCAGCCGCCGCCTCTTCGACGTCGCTGTGCACGTGAAGCAGGGCGAGATCGCCGCGATGCTCGAAGGTGCACCACAGCTCGACACGGTGCTGGGCGTGACAGCCTCGGTCCTTGCTGCCGACGAGACGCGGGCGCTGGCGCTTGAAGCCGAGAAGGAAGCGAGCACCCTGCCGGTGCTCGAAGCAGCGCTCGCCCGGCTGCGTGACGACGTCAAAGCCGGCGACGACCGCGACAACGCATTGCGGCTCACGCTGGCGGGGATCGACGCCGAGGAAGCGGCAGTGCTGCAGACCATCGAGCGCACGTCGACGGCGTTGGCGGCGTTGGCGGCGTCGGTGGAACAGGTCGACGCCCTCGAAGCGGCTGCCGATGCCCTCGCCGTTGTGGTCGCTGAGGTGCAGCGCCTGCAGAGCGTTGTCGTCGACGACGTCGAGGTGCTGCAGACGCGGCAGGAGCAAGCGCGCGCCAGTGTTGCGGCGGGCGCTGCCACCATTGCGGCGCGCCACGATGAGCGCACCACGCTGTTGCGCACGATTGGCGACCTCGAAGGGCGCATCGGGCGGCGCGCGGCCCACGCCGACCCGAACTCGACGACGTGCGAAACCTGCGGTCAGGCGATCGACCACGACAAGGCGATGGCAGAACTTGCCGCGTGGCAGACGACGCTGACCACGGCGCAGGCTTCGCTCGACGACGTCATGCAGGTCATCGCTCATGAGACCGCCCGCGTCGACGACGCCACGGCACAGCTTACGCGGTGTGACGCAGCACTGGCCGCCCACAAGGATCATGCCGCGGCGGTCCAGGCGGTGGCCGCGCCGCAGCAGGCCTGGGCCGACGCGGCGCGTGCTGCCCGCACGACGTGGAAGGTGCCTGACGACGTGGCCGACAGCGCCCTCGTCGACCACGTCGTAGAAGCCCTTGGTGACACCCGCGATGGCTTGCGCGACGAGCGCGTCCGCGCCCAGACGGTGCTGAGCGCCATTCAGGGACGTCGCGACGAGGCAACGTCGGCGCTGCAGGCCCTCAAGGAACGTCGACAGGAGGCCGCACGCGAACTTGCCTCGGTCGAGGGCACCGTCGAGCGCCTGCGCGAACAGAGTGCGTTGGCGGGCCGCCTGCGCAAGCTGGCTGCGGCTTTCAAGGAGCTGCAGGTGACCTTGCGTGACAAGGCCGCCGCCGAGCTCGCCACCGACGTGTTTGCCCTGCACCGGCAACTCAGCGCCCCCGACGAGGAATTCAAGTCGCTCACGATCGACCCTGCGCGCTACGTCATCAACGTCACGCCCCACGACATCGGCGTCGAGGTGCCAGCGCACCTCTTTCAAGGCGGTGGCCACAAGGTGCTGCTGGGGTTGTCGTTCAAGCTCGCCGTCGCGCGGCGGGTCGGGGCCGTGTCGTTCGTGCTCCTCGACGAGCCGACCTATGGTCTCGACGAGCACCGCCGCACCGCCCTGCTTGGTCGGGTCGCAGCGCTCGACAGCAGCAAGCAGATGGTCTTGATCACGCACCACGACGTCGGTGACGTGGCCGGCCACCACATCCGCATCGTCAAGAAGGGCAAGAGCTCCATGCAGGAAGGGCCGCGATGAGCACCTGGCAAGAAGCCGTGGCGTCGGCGGTGGCCGAGCTGCAGACGTTTCAAGAAAAGCCGCGGCCAGCGTTCATCGCGAGTGCTGAGCTGCTGTCGCACCTTGGCGAGCTCGATGCCGAGCTCGACCCCCAGTTGATTCAGGCGCGTGTGCAGAAGGCGTTGCTCGCGCTCGCGAAGCAGAAGCTCCTCGAAGATCTCTCGCGCAGCGATCTCTTCAAAAAAGAGACCGGTTGGAAGTGGCTCAACCAGTTGTTGGCGGCGACGCGGTTGAAGCAGCTCACCCTCGTGAAGATCGTGCGCAAGAGCCGAAAGGGCGGCATGGGCTTCGACCTCACCGAGCTGCAGGCCACGTACTACGGCAAGCAGATCCTCGCGGGCTTGAACCTCGGCACGCGCCGCGTCGTCGACAAAACCGAATTCGAAACGGTGAAGGCCGCCTGCGCTGCCATCAAGCTCACGCTGCCGGAAACCATCGAGCCCACCCGCACCGAACGGTTCTTCGTCGACGCTGCTGCTGCTGTTGATGCCGCCGTCGATGCCCCCGTCACTGCCTCTGGAGATGAACAATGACGACCGATGTGTTGGCGCTGCTCGCAAAGTCCCGCATCGACGACCTGACGAGCCACGACGAGGTGATCCTCGACGGGCAGTACCAGGACGCCTACGACACCCTCACCGACGCCCACAACGCGGGGCTCTATGCGGGGCTCATCGGCCCGGTTGGTTCGGGAAAGACGGCGCTGTGTCGGAAGTTCGCCACCGACCTCGGCAAGCCGTTTGACTGGGTCACGTTCTCTGACCTCGTGCGGCCGTCGAATCTGATCGGCAGCTTCGATCCGACCCTCGTGTTCAAGTACGGGTTTTCGCCCGAGGCCTTTGTGCCCGGGCCGTTCACCGTGTCGGCGTTGTCGGGTGGTGTGTTTCTCGCCAACGAGCTGAACCGCGGCGACGAGTACGTGCTCAACACGCTGCTCGACGCGCTTGAGGAGCGAAAGCTCTACATCCCCGCACTGCGCACGTGGCACCGCGTGTCCGACGACTTCTACTTGATCGCGGCGATGAACCCGACCGAGAACCGCGGCACGCGTCGCCTGCCCAGCGCGATCAAAGATCGCATCAAGGTCTGGGTGCAGCTCGGCTATCCGAGCCGCTCGATCGAGACCCGCATCGTCGAGAGCAAGTCGCGCGAGTACGACCTCACGCCGGGCCAGCTCGAACTCGTGCTCGAGCTCATCCACCACACCAGAGACGACCCCGCCGTCGAAGCACCGGCCTCGATCCGCAGCTCGATCGGCGTGGCCCGCCTCGCAGGTGAACGCGCGAAGCGCCTTGGCGTGAAGCTCGACAACCGCGTGATCGCCGACGCCGCGCGCAACGTGCTCAGCGAAGCGGTGCGCCTCAAGCCCGGCCGTGACCTCGAGAAATACCTCGACTCGCTGCTGCACAAAGTACTCGGTGTCGGCGATCCGCTCGCGAAAAAGGACGGCGACAAGAAAGACAAGAAGGCCGCGGGCACAACGCCATGACGAGCTTCGCAGGCGACGACGTCGTCGACTTCACGCCGCAGTCCTTTGCCCTCGCGCTGGTGCATGCCCTGCGCCGCGACAAGCGCACGACGCACAAGCCGAGCCTGCGCATGACCATCGCGGTGCCGCGCTTTTTGATGGCCCGCTATTGCCGCATCCGTCGGCTCACGCCGGCCGATTACCTCGACGCCGCCGTCGTCAACACCGTCCCCGACGATCAGCCGGTGGCGCTGGAGATCGCGCGCCGCTTGCTGTTTCCCGACCTCGAAGCGCGCAAAGCGCAGGCCCAACGCCAGGCGTCGTCGTCGTCGACGGGTGCTGCGTCGTCGTCGTCGCCGGCGCCGCAGAAGCCTGCCTCGGTGCAGGAGGCGACGTCGTCGATCCTGGCCGACATGGCGTCGCTCGAACTCGACTTCGACAACATCGACGCGCTCGACATCGACGCCATCGACGCGGCCATCGCCGACGACGAAGGTGCCGCCGATGTGTTCGACCTGTTCGAGCGGCTCTACAGCTCCGCAGACCGTTCGGAGCGCGCGTTGGCCGAGCTCGTCGTCACCTTCGGCGGACCCGCTGAGCTGGCGGGTGTGGGTGCTGACTCTGTCGCGCGGGTGCGCGGCTTCGCGTTGGCGCAGCTGCTCGGTACTGTCGGCGAGCTCACGCCCGCACAGGTGCTGCTGGGCTGTCGGGCAGGGTTCACGACGTCGCTGTTGCACGAGACCACGCAGCCCTGGGAGCTGGCGGGAGCCCTCGCTGGCGAAGGCAGCCCCGATCCACTGCGCAGTCATCTCGACGACGTCATGGCTGGTCGGGATCTGCGCGCCACGGGCCTCGTGCTGTCGTTTCTGCGGCCCCACACGACACGGCCGGGCACCCTCGACGTGGCGCTCGTCAATGACATGAGTGCTGCGGCGTTGGCGGGCTGCACCGACGTGCACGATGCGGCCGAGCTGTTGATCGCCGAAGGCCGTTTCCAGCGGCTGCCCGAGCAGCTCCTGCGCGACAGCGTCGTCGACAATGCGCCGCGGGCCATCGCTGCGGGTCGACGACTCGAGGAACGCTTCGGTGAGCCGGTGTGTGCGGCGTTGTTCGACGCGTGGCTCGCGGGCCTCGACCACGAGCCCACCGTCGGCGAGCTCGTGATGGTGTCGGTGGACTGCCCCGCCTGGGTCGCTTGCCTCGATGGTGCATGGGCGCGCGACCTGCAGCAGATCGACGACGACGTCGACACCGCAGGCCGCGGCAGACCGTCGCTGCCGTCGTCGGTGCAGGACCTCGTCGCCCTCGCCGACGGGTTGTTGCGGACCACCATCGACGAGGCGGCAACGCTGGCGACGAAGGTGGCCACCGATGCGGTGTGCCTGGTGCGCGACGACGTCCACTTCCTGCCGTTGCTCGACGACTTCCTGGCCCACACGGTGATCCCCCACGACATCGAGCGCGTGATCGCCGCCGGCCATGCGCTTGGTGTCGACGCGCAGGAGATCTACGACCGCATCGGTGATGCGCTTGAGCAGTTGCGCGCGATGATCCTCGGTGGCTCCCACGACGCCGACCGCTACCGACGCCTCGTCGACAAGATCGTCCGCGTGCCCGACGGGATGCTCGACCCCTGCATCGCCGCGGCACTCGGCACCTCGAACCTCGAAGCGATCGCAGCGTTGTTGGCGCTCGACCTTGGTGCTGTCGCAGCGCAGGCCGATGACGACGTCGTCAGCCAATGTCTCGGCTACAAAGGCATCGGCGGCGGCAGCAACCTGCTGAAGCAATGGTTCACCCATCGCAGCACCCTGCGTCCCGAGCTGAAGGCGTCGATCAAGGCCCAGCTCAAAGAGGCGCTGCTCGACCTCGCCTTTCAGTGGATGAACGCCGGCAACGGCAGCACCGACGGGCTCGTGCCGCAGAGCACGTCGAGACCGTACGCGGCGGGCGATGAGCTCGACGGCCTCGACCTCGACGCCACCCTCGACGCCGTCATCGGCAGCGGCAAGGGACTCGACGGCATCACCACCGACGATCTGTTCGTCCAGGACGCGACACGGGGCGAGGCAGCACTGTTGGTCCTCATCGACATCTCGGGATCGATGACCGGTGCTGAGCTCGCGATGTGTGCGGTGGCCGTGGTCATGTTGCTCGGGCGCGTGAAGCCCGAGGAGATCGCGTTGGCGGTGTTTGAAAGCGACACCCACGTCATCAAAACCTTCGCCGACGCCAGCGACCTCGACGACGTCGCCGATCGCGTCCTCGATCTCGAAGCCACCGGTGGCACCCGCGTCGATGCGGCGTTGACGTGGGCCAGGGATCAGTTCGACACGCGCAACGACGCCGACATGCGGCTGTTGTTCCTCTTGAGCGACTTCATGTTCTTCGAGACGGCCGAGGAGTTGCGTCGCCATGCGCGCACCCTTGGCGACGGCGGTGTGAAGCTCCTGGCCGCGTCACATGGCATCGTCGACGACAAAACTGTGGAGCTGTTGCTCAGCGAGCAGGGCGGACAGCAGATCAAGCTCAAGAGCATGGCCGCGTTGCCTGCGATCCTGATCGAGGCTCTCGAGCAGATCGGGAACTGATCGTCCTCTTCGTCTTCGTCTTCGTCTTCGTCTTCGTCTTCGCTGTTCACTGCTTCACGTCGTCGCGT
Source organism: Myxococcota bacterium (assembly GCA_044349155.1). Lineage (GTDB taxonomy): Bacteria > Myxococcota > UBA727 > UBA727 > VGSZ01 > VGSZ01. The sequence continues at coordinate 22,116 of JBIKRQ010000003.1, read as the reverse complement.
CACGCGATGGTCGTCGATCAGTGCGTCCTCGCTTTGGACGACGCCTTCGGCGCGACCTGGGGGCCGCATTGCGCGGCGGCCCCCAGGACCCCGGCGCGCTTTTGCTTGATATTTCGGGTGGTTGCGCCGCGTTCTACGGAGCGACGCCCGCCCTTTGGCCGCTCGCTGGTGCCGGCGCTACCCCCTGCGGTCGCGCTCCTGCGAGGCGTCGGACCCGGCGCCCGCTGGTGTCGGCGTGTTTGTTGGCGCGCGGGCGTCGCTGGCCTTTGCATCGGCGGTCTCGTTTCGGGTCGGTGACCCGCCGCCTGCCAGTGTCGGCGTGTTTGCGGGTTCTGCTGCCTTCGCTCGCGTCTGCGTGACCAGTGAGTCACCGCGCGCGCCGTAGACCACATGCGCCCCCCATGCGTTGTAGGGTCCACGTCGTGACACCCGCGCACACAGCGCATGGTTCAGTCGGATTGGTCCGTTGAGGTGCAGATGCGTTCGTTGTCGTCGTGGTCGGCTTTGCAAGTGGTGGTGGCGTCGGTTGTCGTCGTGGTGGCCGTGGCTGCCGGGTGTCAAACGCCTGCCGCGGGCGCAGGTGCCGCGGGTGCTTCGCGCGGTGAGCGCTTCTTTCAAACGAAGTGCAACGCCTGCCATCCAAACGGTGGTCAGGGCGCTGGCCCGCCCATCGACCTCGCCATGGCCCCCGACTTCCTCGAGCGCGGCAAGTCCTCCGGCCGTCACGCCGTGCCCGAAGCCGACTGGGCCCCGCTCATGGCCCACCTGCAAGACCGCCTCGGCGGTGGTGCTCCCGTCGCTGCAGCAGCCACACCCACAACGCCCGCCGCCAACCCCGTCACGGCCCCGGTGGCTGTTGCTGCCCCCGTCGTCGCGGCCGTCGCTGCGGGCGACGCGGTTGCTGGTGCGGCGTACTTCCAGACGAAGTGCGCGAAGTGCCATCCCGGTGGCAACAAGATCCCCGGCAAAACCGTCCCCGGCGTGCTCGTGTCGGGCGGCAGCGGCAAGCACGGCGTTCCCGCCGAGCACTTCGACAACGTCGTCGCCCACCTGCTCACGCTCGGTGCCGTGCGTGGTGGTGCACCCGCGGCTGCAGCAACGCCTGTGACCACACCGGTGGCGGCTCCCGTCGTCGCTGCGGCAGCTCCTGCTGGCGATCCAGCCGTGGGCGGCGCGTACTTCCAGACGAAGTGCGCCAAGTGCCATCCCGGCGGCAACAAGATCCCCGGCAAGACCATCCCCGGCGTGTTGCAGTCGGGCGGCAGCGGCAAACACGGCGTGCCCGGCGACCAGTTCGAGCCCCTGCTCGCGTACCTCACCACGCTGGGTGCTGTGCGCGGTGGCAGCGCTCCTGTGGCCGCAGCACCCACCGGCGTGCCCACCACGACGACGTCACCGCCGCCGCCTCCGCCGCCAGCGGGCACCATCCCGATGAACGCGGGCATGGTGAACTGCTCGTGTGCTTGCCAGTGCCCCGCGAACACACCGCCTGAGGCGTTGCCTGCGGCCTGCTTGTGCCAGTGCTCGTGCCCCCGCTGAAGCCGTGGCGAGCGGCAGCGCTGGTGACGTCGACGATCGTCGCGGTCGCGACCTCGCCAGCGTTGGCGCGCACAAAGGCTGCAGCCGCCGTCGTTGAGCCAGCACCACCCGCACCCGCACCAGCGACGTCTGCCGATGCGATCGTTGCAGCGCGCGTGCTGCTGTCGGCCCTCGTCGACGGCCGTGTCGATGAGGCGCGCTGGAACTTCGACGAAGCGCTCACGGCATCGTTGTCGACCGAGGCGTTGCGCGCGCAGTGGCAGCGGGTGTTGTCGTCGTACGGGCCGCTGCTCTCATCGATCGACGACGTCGACATCACCGCTGCCGAGCTCCGCGTGCACGTGCAGTTGCGCCACGCCGCAGCAGTGGTGGGCGTCGACATCGCCTTCGACCCTCGACTGCGGGTTCACGAGCTGACGTTTGTGCCGCCCTCGTCGTCGACGTGGGTGCCGCCGTTGTGGGTGGGTGCTGACCAGGTGCGTCACATCGATGTGGTGGGTGGTGTGCTCAGCGTGCCAGTGCACGGGGCGCGCAACCTGCCAGCGGTGGTGTTGCTCGTCGACGAGCAGACCGCAGAAGCAGGCGCGGTACGCCCCTTCACCGAGGTGCAGTGGGGCCTGGCGAGCCGCGGCGTGGCCACAACACAACTGCGCAGTCCACAGCGCGCCGACGACGTCATCGCCGCGGTTGCAGCCCTTGCGGCGCGCGCCGAAGTGGATGCGCGTCACGTGGTGGTGGTGGCCCACGGCAAAACAGTGCAGCTGGTGCCCGAGGTGTTGGCGCGCAGCGCGCACGTCGCGGGCGTGGGCGTGTTGGCGTCGTCGTCATCGAGTGCGGCAGGCGACGTGGTGACGCGCTTGGCGGGTCAGGCGCGACCGGTGTTGATCGTGCACGCGGGCCACGACGCGACGGTGTCGTTCGCCGACCTCGACGGCTGGAAGCAGGGCCTGGTGCTGAAGGGCAACGCACGGTTCCGCGTGTTCCCGGCATTGACCCACGAGCTGCGCGCGGTGCACGACGACGGCACCAAAGACCCCCACGTCGACGTCAACGTGGTGGAGCTGTTGGCCGACTGGTCACAACAACGCTGATCGCGCCGCTCACGGGGCGGGGGCGGGGGCGGGCGCTGGCGTCGCCGTGACTGACAGGTCGGGATGTTCGGCGATCCACTGGGTACGAAACGCGAGCATCGCCTCCTTCGATGGCATCGAGGCCGCGATCGCGGTGGAGAAGGTTTCGACGCACGCGCCGGGCTCGTCATATCTGGCGGTTGTTTGATGATTGTGGCCCAGCCACCGAAGCCAGTGGCGATGCACTCGCACATCGACACGAACGCGGGTTGCGCACTGGTCATCGCAAACGCCGCCATTGCCGTCGCGAAGGCCTCACTCTGACCTTTGTCGATCAAGGCCTTCTTGAGTTTCGCTTCGTTTGGCTGGCGAATGGCCATCGCGCACGACGTCCGCGCCATCTCGAGCTCCGCAGCCGACAACACCGCGGGCAGCGTGAGCGTCGTTGCCAACTTCTCGTCCGGGTGCGCGGCGGACCAGCTGGCGATGAACGATCCCTGCTCGGTCGGCGTCGGCCACTCGGCACTGGCAACCACCTGGTCGTGGCAGGCCTTTGCCATCGACGCCGCCTTCGCCGGATCCTTCGCATAGGCCTGCCAACCGCCCACACTCTCGACGGAGCAGTCACAGAGCCGCCCGAACATGGGCTCCATGCGACTGGTCATGAACGCTGTGTGGGCTTCGGCGAAGGTTGCGCTGAAGCCCTGGGCGACGGCGCGTTGTTGATACCCCGCCCGGAACTCCACCTTCGTGGCCTTCAGGCAGCCAGCACGAACGTCGGCGTCGGTTGGTGTTGCTACGACAGCGGGCGCCGTTGAGGCACACCCAGCGAGGCCAGAAACGAGTGCAACGACTGCAAGACATCGGTTCATCCACCGCGACATAGCAGGCCGGCGCCCGCGTCGAACAGCGAGCACGCACGACGCGGCCGGACGCGCGGGAGCGCACAGACCACCTCTCCGTCGACGCGGCAGCGCACAGACCACGACGTCGACGCGGCAACGCCCACAATGGGCCGGAGGGGTGCCTGGCCGATGCACTTTGAACCAGGAGGCGCCAGCCCGATCGACGACGACGAGATGTTCGCCGCCGACGCTCAAAGTGCACGGGGAGCAGCGCACAGACCACCAAAAGGCCTGGAGGGTGTCGGGAACCTTGGCCAGAAGGTTCCTGACTCCCGCCGAAGGCGTAGTCCAAAGGGCGGACGCACTGATCGCCGGCCATCGAGTGACGACGACGACGTGAAGCGACCTCGCGCCACAACCGAAGAAGCGAAAACGCAAAAGCGAAACGCGAAAACGCAAGCGAAAACGCAAACGCAAACGCAAACCGCAAAACGCAAAACGCGAAAACGCGAAAACGCGAAAACGCGAAAGCGAAACGCAAAAACGCAAAAACGAAACGCAAAAGCGAAAGCGAAGGTCAGTCGACGAGCGACTCCCCAACAGCCCACCGCAACCCAAGAGAAGCCTGAGCAACCTCCAGCTCAGCCCGCAGGGCATCACTCTCAGCGACAAACACCGCGAGATTCGTCTCAGACACATCAAGCGCAGTACCGACGCCAGCATCGAACAACGCCTGAGCATTGTTCTGCGCCTGCTGAGCGACCTCGAGCGCCTGCCGCGACAACGCCAACGACTCCTGGCGCAGCTGCACTTCGCGAATGTTGCCGCGCACCTGGGCCGCAACACGGTCTTCGAGCTGGCGCAGGCGAATACGCTCCTCGCTCGTGCGTGACGCAGCGTCGTCGAGGGCGGCGTAGCGCACACCGCCGTCGTACAGGGGCAACGACGCCGACAGCGTGAGCACACCGGTGACGGGATCGCGCACAAAGCCCTGCGTGAACGACGTGGCGCGCGCGGTGGCCGACAGCCCCACGGTGGGCATGAACTGCATCCACGCATCGAGGGTGCCGCGTTCAGCGACCTGCAGGGCCGTGCGTTGAGCGCGCACTTCGGGGCGCGACGCCAGGGCCTGCTCGACCAGCGCATCGACGTCGCTGTTGGCCACGGGCGGCACCACGGGCGGGGCCACCACGGTGAAGCGTTCGGTGGTGCCCAACAAACCAGCCAGGGCACCCAGTGCGTTGTCGGCCGACGCCGTGGTTTGGCTCAGGGTTTGGCGCGCACGCAGCACCTCGAGCTCGGCCCGCTGCAGGGCCAACAGGGGCTGCGTGGTGGCCTGCACACGAGCGCTGACGGCGTCGCGTTGACGGGTGGTCCAGGCCACCTGCCGCTCACTGGCCTGCCGCAAGCGCTCGGCGGTGACGGTGGCGTGGTAGGTGCGAACGACGGCGAGCACGAGGGTTTGTCGCGCCACATCCTGCGTCGACTTCGCGGCCTGCACGCCGTCGTAGGCGTTGAGCAACGCGGGGTACGCGCGTGGGTTCACGAGCGGCACGCTCACCGTAAGCTGCCCCGCCAACTGGCTCGCGGGCTGAACGACGACAGGGGTGGTGTCGGTGCTGCGGATCTCGTTGGCCGTCGACTTCAGCTGTGCCTGCTGCTCGCGAAACTGCTCGGCGTCGTCGGGGTTGGTGGCCGCGTCGGCAGCAACACCGATGATGTCTGACAGGCTGTCGAACAGCAGGGCCTGCTGGTCGATGGTGTCTTGACTCACGAGGCTGGTGGTGCGGTCGCCGCAGTCGACGCCGTTTTGACCACCCGTGCAGGTGAGCGCGTAGCTGGCCCCCACCGACGCCGTCGGCAGCAGCAACGCCCACGCCCGACGCACGGCAGCCGACTGCTGCGCCACCCGTTCCGCGGCGATGCGGTTGTCGGGGGCGCTTTGCAGTGCGCGTTCGACGGCGTCTTTCAGCGAGAGCACCGCGGGCGTGCCGGTGGCGGGCGGCAGGGCCAGCAGGCTTGCGGCGTCACCCGCAGCAAGGGTGCTTGAGCCACTCGCAGACGACGGTGACGACGACGACGACGACGAAAACGAACCCGCACTCCCAGCACTTTGGGCGAGGCTGGTGCACGCACCCAACAGGCCGAGGGTGACAAGGGCCGGTCGGGTCGACGACGCAAAGCGTTTGAACAATGGCTTCACCGTCAAAGAGATGGTATGCCCCGCCCGTATTGGCAACGGTGTCAACACCCGACGGTGCAGCATTCGTTGCACCCTCCGTCGACACCACGCCGCAGACGGTCAGGAGCGCGCTTCATGGATACGTTCAAGGTTGGCGACAAAGCTGTGTACCCGGCGCACGGCGTGGCAGAGGTGGTCGCCATCGAGCGCAAAGAGATCTCCGGTCACGAGATGGTCTTTTATGTGCTGAAGATCCTCGACAACGGCATGAAGGTCATGATCCCGACCTCGAACGTGAAGGCCGTGGGCATGCGCGAGATCATCTCGTCGGCCGAAGCCGAAGAGGTCTTCAAGATCCTGCGCAAGAAGGAAAAAGTTGTCGAGTCCACGACGTGGAATCGCCGCTACCGCGAGTACATGGAGAAGATCAAGACCGGCTCGGTCTTCGAAGTCGCCAAGGTGCTGCGCGACCTCTACCTGCTCAAGGGCGACAAGGATTTGTCGTTCGGCGAGCGCAAGATGCTCGACACGGCGCGGTCGCTCCTCGTGAAGGAGATTTCGATCGCGAAGCAGATGTCTGAGGAAGAGGTCGAGACCGAGTTCCGCACCATCTTCAAGTGCTGACGTTTGCCTGAACGACGACCGGACCTCCGGTCGTTGTCATCTGCGCCGCCCGCTTCGTGTGAGGAGTCTGTGATGTTGGGTTTGATTGTGCTCACCGCCGACGTTGGCGCTGGTTTGCCGTCGCGCTCGCTGCTCGATCAACTCCTGGGCGCGCCGCTGCTCGCCCGCGCCATCGCTGGTGGTTTGCCCACCGACGAAGCGGTCACGGGTGTGGTGGTGGTGCCTGCCGACCTCGTCGACACCGTGCGCGCCGAGGTGATCGAGCGCTTCGGCCTCGACGAGATCGATCGCGTGGTGGCGGGTGGTCCCGACCGCAAGAGTGCGCTGCTCGCGGGGTTGTCGGCACTGCCCGCCGACGTCGACCTCGTCGTTGTGCAAGAGGGTGCGCGCGTGCTCACGCCGGTGGGTCTCGCCGATGCCGTCGTCAAAGCGGCGCGCGCGGGCGATGCGGCGATCGCTGCGGTCAGCTCGGCCGACCTCATCGCTGCCGACGAGAGCGGTACCTTGATTCCGCTCGATTCGCGCCCCAACCTGCGCGTGCTGCAGGGCCCTGCTGCCTACAAGGTGGCGGTGCTCAAGTCGGCCCTTGAAACGCAGATCGACGACGACGAAGTGGAAGCCGTGGCCAAGGCCGGCGCCAGCGTCACGCTCGTGGATGGCGACGACGACAACCGCCTGTTGCGCAACGGTGCCGACGTCAGCCGCGCCCTCGAGGTCTTTTCTCGTCGTGCGGCCGACTACGCCTTCGTCTACCCGAGCGACCTGCTGCCCGACGATCCGCTGCACACCGCACTCGACGCCGGCGAAGCCAAGCGCAGCGACGCCTGAGCCGTTGTGATGACCACCGAGCCGCCTGCTGACGATCCCCTCGACGACGACCTCGAGGAATTCGTTCGCGGTCAGCGCAGCGGTGGTGTGCATCCGGTGCGCATCGTGTTGGCGGTCGCCGCCGTGCTCGCCTCGGCGTGGGTGTTGGTGCCCACCATCGACGAGCTCGCGTTTCATTTTCGCCGGCAGGCTGCACCCCTCGACATCGCCGATGCCCGCCCCGACGTGCTCGCCAAAGTGCCCGACGGCACGTGGGTGAAAGCCAGCGTGGTGCTCGGCAACAAGGCGGCCGAGATTCCGGCGTGGCGCAGCGGCTCGTTGCGCTTTGGGCCCATCACCGTGCGCGAAGTCGTGGGCGCTCCGTTGTTCATCGAGTTCGACAGCCAAACGCACAAAGACCTGTTGCCGTTCTCCGACGTCGCTGTGTCGGGGCGGCTCGTGTCGTTTGCGGCCAACAGTGAGCTCGGTGCTGTGCGGCAGTGGTTCGAGACGCGCATGGGTTTGTCGGTGTCGCCCACAGCACGCGCCATCGTCGTCGACGAGAAGCCCGGAGCGATGACCACCTATCTGGTGGCATGGATTGCTTCGATGGCGGTGGTGGTGTTCTCGATCGGCGGCATCGTGCGTCGTCTGCGCCCGCGCTGACGTCGTCATGAGCGGCACGTTTCAGTTGTGGTGCGATGGCAGTGCGGCACCGAACCCCGGGCCGCTTGGTCTTGGCGTCGTCGTCATCGCCCCGGATGGCACCGAACACACCGGCAGCGTGTTGTGGCCCGAACGCGGCGACAACAACGTGGCCGAAGCCCTTGCGGTGGCCGAGGCGGTACGGCGCGCGGTGGCATTGGGGGCCAGCGAGGTCGTCGTACACAGCGACAGCGACGTGGTGGTGCAGCTGTTGCGACACGCGCGCGAGCCCACACATGTGCCGGCATTGGCTGCAGCCATCGCCGAAGCCGAAGCCGCGCTGGCCGGTGTGACGTCGTCGTTTGTGCTGGTCACGCGGCGACGAAACAGCCGCGCCGATGCGTTGGCCCGCAGCGCCCTGGGTCTGTCGCCGAAGGTGCCGAAGGCGCCGAAGCGCTGATCGCTTACGCCTGTGCTCGGCATCACGCGCTGTTGCACGAGGCTGCACACGCCGCGCACCACAAGCATCGAGGTCCACACGATGCACACCCACACTCTCGTTGCTCTTGCTGCCTGCGCTCTGAGTGCTTGCGCCCCACCCGACGTCGACGTCATTCCGCCCGCGCTGCCCGCCATCGAAGGTGAAGGTGAAGGAGAAGGCGAAGGCGAAGGAGAAGGCGAAACAGCCCTGCAAGACGGGCTTGATGTCTGGGTCGCTGCGGGCAGTGACGACGCCTTCACGGTCCTCTTTGGCGACGACAATCCTCCCCTGCTGCGCGCCTGGCCGGTGTGGTTCCTCAACGACGGCCGAGACTTCCCGACCGTTGACGGCACGATCCAGCTCACTGGCGAGAGCGCACTGCTTGTGCGCGACACAGTTCCACTCGGCGGCGACCCAAACGCGATCGCTACCGTCGACTGGGCCCATGTCGTCTGGCCGCCGCCGCCGGACTCGGCGTTCCTCGACGACGATCGCATCGCCTACGCTGGCGTCATCGTGATTGATGCCGCGATCGACCTCGACGTGCTGGACGCGATCGACTTTGCGAGCTTGCCTGCTGATACGCTCGTCGGCACGACGTCGGCGATGTTCGTTGAGACCGACGATGTCTTGCCCGAAACGGATGCCGGCCTGTACGTCGACTCATCGCTCAGTGGAACAGGCAGCGCTTTGGTCGGTCTGGACCTCGCGTCAGATTGGCTCGGCTACGGCGTCACCAGCTGGCCCCTTGGTCACTGAGCCTCGTCGACGACGACGGGCCCCGCGCAACAGCCCCGCCAACAGCGCCAGCCCCGCCGTCGACGCGGCACTGTTGCTGCGACAACCGCAGCCGCCACCGCCGTCATCACCGCTGCCCGCATCGACCACCTCGGGCGTGCTGGCGTTGCCGGCGAAGTCGACGACGACGAGGCCGCTGAGGTCGCGATCCGTTTCGCTGATTTCGAGCGCGCCATCAAACAAGCGCAAGCGCTCCCCCGACTGCAGCTGGATGAAGGCCGCGTCGTCGCCGCCCGACTCGATGGCGATCGTGGCAAACGTGGTGGGCCACGGCGTGCTCGCGCATGGATTCTCCTGGCCGAGCGCGCTGTCGCCGCCGATGCGCCGCGTGATCGACACGCCGACCGCCGCGGCGTCGGTATCGATCGCGTCTTCGACGCCGAAGATGATGTCGCGGCTGACGTTGTCGTCTTCGGTGCTCAACAGCGTGAGCACCTGCCGGCCTGCAGGCAACACACCGTCGGGTAGCTCGGGGGTGAAGCGCGCGTCGTCGTCGCTCCAGGCCACGCGTCGCGTCGCACCGTCGTCGCCAACGAGTTCGCCGTAGATGGTGTCGTCGACTTTGACCGCCCCCAACGTGGCGTTGCGCGGCACGGTGTAGCCCTCAAACGGAAACGCGGTGTCGAGCACCGGGACGGTGGGATCGCACGCGTGCGACGGCGTGGACCACGTCGACCACGCAGCCGCTCCCGAAATCACCAGCAGAACAACGTGACGCATGCGTACTCCCGGGGTCCGCGGCCACTGTAGCGAAGGCACGCGTCGCGCGCTCAAGGCGCGCCGTTGGACAACCTGCCGCGCCGACGTCGTTCGACGCGTTGACTTGCCGTGGCTATGTCTTTGCTCATGCGCGTACGTGTTTTGCTGGGCCTGCTGCTGCTGACGACGTTGTCGATGCCGGCCTCGGCCCACAAGCGTTTCGCGCGCGCGTTGGGTGAGCGCTGTAAGACCTGCCACGTCGCCGTCGAGGGTGGTGGGCCGCGCACGTTGCTCGGCCAGTACTACCAGGCCACCGAGACGTTGCCGGCAGACCGTTCGCCGCAGACGATGAAGTTGGTGGAGTCGACGGTGGACCGCTGGTTGCTCGAGCAGCTGTCGGTGCCGCCGGTGATTCGCTGGCGTCACACGCCGATTGCCTCGTTGCCTCCGCCGACGCCACAAACGCTCACGCCGTTGCCCGACTTCGATCTGTTGCGTCGTGTGTCGCTCGACCTGCGCGGCATCACGCCGACGACGACGGAGCAGGACGCACTCGCCGCGGGCAAGTCGATCGACGCGTTCATCGACGAGTTCATGGCGAGCGAGGCGTTCTCGACGACGTTCTTTCGCTACCACATGGACATCATGCGGCCGCGCGAGGGGATCTTTGGGCCGAAGATCAGCTTCAGCAAACTCGTCGACGTGCGCGGTCCGCTGCGGCAGGCGGTGTACTCGAGCGAGCGCCTGGTCGACGAGCGCAAGGCGGGTGCTTGCGACGGCAGCAACGTCGTCGAGGTGTCGCCGTGGTGGGACCGCAGCAGCACCGTGAAGGTGTGCAAACAGACTGCAGCATCCACGATCGATGTCGACGTCGACGGCAAGAAGGTCGGCTGCGATACCGAAGCGGGGCAGGCGAGCGGTCATTGCGGTTGCGGCCCGAACCTCGTGCATTGCTGGACCGATGTGGCGCGTCGTCCGGTCATCAACGCGATGAACGAAGAGATGGCGCGGTTGGCGATGACGGTGGTGCAAGAAGACCTGCCGTACAGCGAGGTGATCACCGCCGACTGGAGCATGCTCGACGGCAACCTCGAGGTCGCCTACGGCCGCGTGTGGGGCCAGCAGCGCCAGCTCGTCGACGCCGACGCGAAGAAGCCCTGGCACAAGGTCGACCGCGGCCCACAGCACAGCGGCGTGCTGAGTTCGCCAGCGATGTTCAACTTTTACTACAACGGTCGTCGCTGGGCGCAGCGCACCCTCGAGGCCTTCTTCTGCCACGAGACCACCCCCGACTTCGATCTGCTCGACGACACGAAAGACGCCGGCGGCACCATCGCCATCTTGTATCGCGACAGTCCCGACCTCATGCCGACGGCGAACGTCACCGAGGGCCGCGCGTGTGCCGCGTGCCACCTGCAGCTCGACGCCGTGGCCCGCGTGCGCGATCGCTGGGACTTCTACGGCCGCTACCACGAGGTCATGCCGGGTGAGCGCCCGTTGCCGATCCCACACCAGGCGGTGTTCGACGGCGCGGTGGTCGATGGGCTCGATGGTTTTGGCAAAGCGTTGGCCGCGTCAGAAACCTTTCACGACTGCGTGGTGAACCAGGCGTGGACGCACCTGCTCGGGCACCGGTTCACGTCGTCAGAAACGGCGGTCCGCCAGCAGTTGCTGCAGCAGTTCGAGCACGATGGCTTGAAGTTCAAAGCGTTGCTCAAGGCGATCATGCGCACGCCCGAGTACCGCGCGAAGGAGAGCACGAAGCTGATGAAGCGCGAGCAGTACGCGCAGGCGATGCGGGCCTCCACCGACGTCGATTGGCGCATCGGCGGCTTCGCGGGGTTCGCCACCGAAAACGGTTTCGACGTGCACTACGACAAGGTCGGCGGCATGGACTACCGCAAGATCGAGTTCCGCGACCTCCGCCCCGGCATCGGTCACAGCCTCGTGCAGTTCAAGGCCGCGGCCGAAACCTGCGACGCCCTGGTCGACCACGAGCGCCGCAAAGACCAGCAGCAGCGCCTGTGGCTCACCATGGTCGACGATGTGCGTGTCGTACCTACGTCAGCGCAGATCGACGACGCCATCTCGGCGATCACGCGCGTGGCGGTGGCCCGGCCGGCGTCTGCACTCCCCCCACAGCGACGTGCCGTGCTGCACGGCCTGTACGACACCGTGGCGGGCAAAAGCGGCAGCATCGCGGGGTACACCGCAGTCTGCACCGCCGTGTACGGCTCAGCGGACTACGCGCTGTACTGAGCGGCAAATGGTTTTGGGGGCGGGCGGGGTGCTGTCACCGACACGTCCCCGTCTCGATGCGCCGACATTCTGACGGTCGCACGCAGATCTGACGTTCAGTCTGCCAGCGACGTGCCGTTGACTCTGGAAGCCCCGCGAGGGCTTCCGGAGAGCACCGACATGTCCGACCCCGCCCCACCCCCCGCCGACCACGGGCACGACGACGACAAGAAGAAGGCCAAGGGCGCTGGGCTCAGCAACAAGATCGTGCTCGCTGTGGCGGCCGTGAATCTGCTGGCGACCACCGGTCTTGGCGCGGTCGTCGTGCTGCGCGGCAACAGTGCCCCCGCTGCCCCCGCTGCTGAACATGGCGAAGCACCAGCGGATGGCGGTCCCGCTGGCGAACATGGCGAGGCCAAAGCTGGCGAACACGGCGAGGCCAAACCTGCCGAAGGCGGCCATGGCGAAGCGAAACCCGCCGAGGGTGGCCACGGCGAAGCGAAGCCTGCCGAGGGTGGTCACGGCGAAGCCAAGCCCGCCGAAGGTGGTCATGGTGCTCCGCCTGCCGAAGGTGGTCATGGCGCACCTCCTGCTGCCGAAGGCGGCCACGGCGCCCCCGCTCCTGCTGCGTCCTCTGATGGTGGCGGCATGAAGACCGCGCGCCTCGAAGACATCGTCGTGCACCTGCGCAATCCCGAGGTCGACCGCTACGCGCGCTTGACCATCGACGTCGAAATGGAAAGCGCCGACGAGGTCAAGCAGCTCGAAGACAACGTGCCCCGCGTGCGCGATGCGGTGATCACCACCCTCAGCTCGCACACCTTCGAAGAACTCCGCGGCGCTGAAGGCCTGGGCCGGCTGAAGTCGTGGTTGCGCGAAGCGATCGACAACGTCGTCCCCGGTCACGTCACCGCCGTCTACGTCTCTGCCTTCCTCGTGCAGTGACGCTGCTGCCGTCCTTCGTGCGTCGTGTGTCTGTGTGAGGTGCGTCGATGTTGTTGGATGACGACGAGATCGAAGCGTTAAGCATCGCCGCCACTGGCGGCAAAGCGGTGGCCGGGCAGCCGCGCACCGTACCCCTGCAACTCGGTCGCTCCGATCAAGAACTCTCGCGCGCCGCAGCCTTCCTCGACATCCACGTCTCCAACATCCTGCGCCGCCTGCGCGAGGCTGTTCGTCACCAGACCCGCCGCCAAATCGACATCGACGAATCCGCGCCCCGCCTGATCCCCGTGCAAGACCTGCTCGTGAGCGAAACCGGCTCCCCCATGGTCGTCGTCGAGATCGGTGCCGGTGTTGGTCTGCCGCCGGGCTTGATGGTGATGAACGATTCGTCGGCCCGCGCCCTCGCGTTGATGGCCATCGCTCCTTCATCGTCGTCGGCGGGCAACGACATCATGCGGCCGCTGTCGCCTGCGGAACGTCGCCTGCTCGCGCGCTTTTTGTCGTCGCTGCTCACGTCGTTTGCCTATGGCCTGCCGCGCGAAGTGCCCCTGCATCCGCTGCGGTTGGTGCGCGTGTACGCCGACCCGCGCGAACTGCTCGGCATCGACCGCAGCGCCAACATGATTGGTCTGCCCATCGCCTTCACCGGCGACCTCAAAGCGCGCATCGAAGTGGCCATGCCGTCGTCGTGGTTGGTCACCGCGCGCGGTGCTCCGGCCCGTCCGCGCAACCAACGCGCCACCGGACGTCGCCTGGGCGATCACCCCGGCCAGGTCATGGTGCAGGTCGCCGCCGAGCTCGGCCACGCGCACATGACCCTGCGCAAACTGTTGTCGCTGGCCCCCGGTGACCTCGTGCTGCTGGGCTCGTCGCCCAAGGCGTTGGTGCCGGTGCTCATCCAGGGCCGTCCTCGTCTGCACGCGCGCGCCGAGGTGCGCGAAGGCCGTGTGGCGATGGTGGTGGCTTCGCCAGCGAAGGAAGCCAAGCGCACTGGCACCGTCGGCTCCACCGACATCGACGTCGACCCGCGCGAGCGCAGCCTCGTTGCCACCATGACCACCGCCCCAGCCACTGCTCGTACTTCTGGAGATGCCCACCATGGCTGACGTCGACGTCGACAATGCTCGCCTGCAAACCCTGCTGGATGTCGACATGGACGTCGCCGTCGAGATCGGCCGCACGCGGCTGTCGCTGGAGCAGGTGTTGGCCCTTGAAGAAGGCGCCGCGATTCCCCTCGAGAAGGCCGCCGGCGACCCCCTCGACATCTACGTCAACGGCCGGCTCGTCGCGCGCGGCGAAGCGGTGATTGTCGGCGACCACCTCGGCTTTCGCGTCACCGAGATCGTCGGTCGCACCGATCGCGGAATGCTCAGATGAGAGCGTTCATCTTCGCGGTCCTGCTCGCCGCAACGTCCCACGCGCAGACGCCGTCGTCGTCACCGCCCTCCACCACGTCGGGGGCGCGCAAACCGCTCACCGCGAAACCTGCGCCGTCGTTGGCCCAGGTGGTGGCGCTGTCGGAAGAAGAACGCCCCGTCACCCCCGCCACGCCGGCGCCCGCAGCCACCGCCACCGTGCCTGCATTCCCAGCTCCCGCGTCGTCGACGGCGGTGCCTGCCGCATTGCTCGATGGTGCAGCACATGGGCCACAGATGCCGTGGGCAGCGCTCTCGGTGTTGGTGTTGCTCGCGTGCACCGCGGGTGGTGTGTGGTGGCAGAAGCAGAAGCAGAAGACCGCCGGTGGTGGTCCGTTGCTGACGGTGCGTGAAGCCACGCCGATTGGTCCGCGCCGCTCGTTGTTGGTGGTGGATGTGGCAGGCCGTCGGGTGCTGTTGTCGTCGTCAGAGGCCGGCATCAGCATGTTGCTCGACTGCGGCCCTGCACCGCTCGGCGGTGGCGAAGGCAGCGATCCCGATCGCTTCTTCGGCGATGCGTTGGTGCGCGCGGTGCGCGGTGAACCCGCGGTGGAGATCGCGAGTTCGAACGAAGTGCAAACGGGCCCCTCGGGTCCGATCGGTGCCGTGGCGTCGTCGTCGACATCGTCGTCGTCGTCGACCACCGCGGTGGCGGCCACGCGCAAAAACGAAGTCGAAGCGACCGAAATCATCAAGCGCTTGCAGGCGGGGAGGCCGTCGTGAACCCCGAGCAACTGCAGGTGGTCGTCGACGGTGGTGGTCCAGCGACGCTGAAGATCTTCTTCGTGATGACGGCACTGTCGCTGTTGCCATCGATCGTGTTGTCGATGACAGCGTTTGTGCGCATCACCATTGTGCTGTCGTTCTTGCGCACCGCGATGGGCACGCCGCAGTTGCCGCCGAACCCGGTGCTCATTGGCTTGTCGTTGTTCCTCACGTTGTTTGTGATGGGGCCGACCGTCGACCGGCTGCACCACGAGGCTGTCGCACCCTACCTCGACGACCAGATGACCTGGAGCGATGCGGCGTCGCGCAGCGAGGTGATCGCCAAAGACTTCCTCGTGCCGCAAACCCGCGGCGAAGACCTGTCGTTGTTCTACGACCTCGCACAGCTGCCACCACCGGCCACCGTCGACGACATTCCGTTGCGCATCGCCGTGCCCGCGTTTCTCGTGTCGGAGCTGACCACGGCGTTCACGATGGGGTTGTACATCTACGTGCCGCTGGTGGTCATCGACCTGCTCGTCGCCAGCGTGCTCATGTCGCTGGGCATGATGATGGTGCCACCGGCGATGATCGCGTTGCCGTTGAAGCTTGCGGTGTTCCTGTTGGCCGATGGCTGGCGGTTGATCATCGCGGCCCTGGCGAGGAGCTTCCATGGCGCTTGAGATGCCCGGAGCGCTGCTCAAAGAAGGCCTGCTGCTGCTCATGCTCACGTCGGGCCCATTCATCGGTGGCCTGCTCGTGCTCGGCGTGGTGATTGGCCTCTTGCAGGCGATGACCCAGCTGCACGACCCCGCGGTCAGCTTCCTGCCGCGCGTGGCGATGGTGATCGGTGTCGTCGTCGTGGGCGGCGGCGAAATCCTCGAAGAGCTCGCGGCCTTTTTCACGCGCGCGGTGCTGCAGATGGCAGGCGGCTGATGCTCGACCTCGCTGACCTGGCACTGCCCGAGCGCGTGTCTGGCCTCATGCTCGTGATGACGCGCGTGACCGCGTTTGTCGCCACCGCCCCGGTGTTGTCGGCGCGCTTCGTGCCCACGCGCATTCGCATGATGGTGGGGCTCGCCCTTGGTGGCACGGCCGCGATGGCGGCGGGTGTGCCGGCGGTCCCCGACGTGGGCGTGCTGGAGATCGTCGCCGAAGCGGTGATTGGCCTCGTGATGGGAAGCGCGGCGCGCGCGAGTCTCGAGGCGTCGTTGGCCGCGGGCACGTTGTTCTCGGGGCAGATCGGTTTGTCGTTTGCGTCGAGCGTCGATCCCCTCAGCGGCACACAAGGCGACGTCGTCAGCGACCTGTTCTCCATGCTCGCGTTGATGGCGGCGGTGGGGCTTGGCTTGCACCGCGAGGCGATCGTCGTCGTGGTGTCGTCGGTCGTGCACGCACCACCAGGGGCTGCCCCCGACGTGGCGGCGGTGGTCGAGCGGGCATTGCCGGCGATCACGGCGTCGTGCGCGTTGGCGGTGCGGCTGGCGTTTCCGATGATGGCGGTGACGAGTGCGGGCTACGTGCTCATGGGCATCATGGCGCGCGGTTCACCAGCCCTTGGCCTGCAGGGGCTGGGCTTCACCGTGCCCGTGATCGCGGGCGGCTTCGCGCTGTACACGATGGCCCCCACCGTCGCCGACCTCGCCGCGCGCGCCGCCGTCGAGGCCCTGCACGTGCTGCAGTAGCGCGTTGTATGTCCATCAGTCCCGGTTCGCGAACATCAATGATTGCTTGCCGCGGTATCTCCAAATCTATCCAGGAGGATCTTTTCAATGGTTCTCCGATGGTCGGGCTCGGCACCAGCTGCCAGCGCGCTCAGGCGATCAAATGCAAGACGTCGGCATGTTGCGGAAGTCGTTGTGAGGACTGGTTTCACCATCGGAACTGGCAGCGCGTCGCTTGTGGGGGCCTGGAGCACGTCACCAATGGTGATAGTGGATGTGAGGGTACAGTATTGGCCCGCGCTCGTTCTTTGGAGTCAATAGGAAGATATGAATCAATTGATTTAAATGATAAATAGATCGCGACGCTGCTTTCGTATTGAAGCGCATCGCTCAGCCCAGCGAACACGCAGTCGCCGAGGCCGAGCTCCCTGAGCGCCTGAATCGCAATCTTTCTGTCCTCAAGCATCCGCTTTTGCGAAGCACTGTCGTCAGGGGAAGAAGGCGCAGCCTTTCCGCATGTTGCGATTGCTTCAATTGCCTCTTTTTCAAAGAGGAGTGTGCGCTCAATGCATTTTGCCGACTCAGCTTCGGCTCTGGCAGCGATCAAGGCACGTTCTGCTTCGATATTCTGCAGCTCGCGCACAGCCGAAACTCGTTGCATATCCAAGTGCTCATCTCTTGTGTTGCAAGATGATGCCAACAAAAATGCAATAAGTAAAAACGGGAGAAGTGCTCGAAGCATCATCACGCTTTCTCCGCACGGCGACGACACCGAAGGATCGGACAAGATCACACGCGCTTGTAGCTCGGTGCAGATGCGGCCTCCGCATTTTCCCGCTACAGCTCCCCACATGCGCAGCGTCGTCGCTCTGGTCGTGTGTTGCCTCGGTGCTCTGTCCAGCTGCGACTGTGGTGGCGATGTGCTGCCCACGCCGCCTGCGCAGTGTGACGTCGTCAGCGGCGTCGGCTGCTTGTCGGACGAAGTGTGTGTTGATGGGACATGTCAGCCCCTCGGCCGCTGCGAAGACGACGGCGACTGCCCGTCGGTGGCCTGGCGCTGCGTGTTCCCCGCCCAGTTCTGCGAGCTGCGCGCCGGCTTCGGCGAAGAATGCTCCGCCGACATCCCCTGCGCGGCGGGCTCGTTTTGCGCCCTCGGCAGCTGCCGCGTCATCGACGAAACCGCCCAACCGTGTGCCACCCGCCTCGACTGCCGCGCCGGCTTCATGTGCGACAAGGTCCACAGCCTGTGCATCGAAGAAGCGCCGTGCACGTTCGCCGACCAGGGCTTCCCCGAGACCGCCTGCGACGACACCGAGACCTGTCAGGCCGACGGCGTGTGCGCCACCGCGTGCCAGGGCTTGTGCACGCCCGACACCGAAGAGGCCGACTGCGGCAGCGGCCAACGCTGTGGTGCGGCCTGCACCTGCGTGCAGTGTTTGAGCAACGACGACTGCGGCGTCGGCCTCGTGTGCAACACGCGCAACGGGCGCTGCCAGAGCGAGGGCTTGTGCTTCACCAACGACGACTGCACCGCTCCGCTGGAGTGTGGCACCTCGGGGTTGTGCGAAGTGCCGCCGCCGCCGTGTACCGACGACTTCGACTGCACCGTCGCTGAGATCTGCAACCTCGAGACCACGCGCTGCGAGCTGCCCGACGGCGAATGCTTCGACGACCGCTTCGAAAACGCCGACACGCCCGCCGCCGCCGAAGCCTTCGACCTCGTGGTGGATGCACCAAAGCTCATCGACGGTCTGGTGCTGTGCCCCGACGACGACGACGTCTATGAGTTCAGTCTGGCCGCGGGCGACCGCCTCACGATTCAGGCCAGCAACACGGTGCCCACCGCACGCGCCACGTTGTGGTTGCTCGACAGCAACGGCGAAACGTCGGTGGGCTTTGCCGAAACCCCGCCGCGCGGCAACGGCGAGATCGTCTACACAGCGCAGGTCGACGAGGTCATCTACCTGCGCGTCAACGCGCTGCTCGCGCAAACGCCGTACGAGCTCACGGCCACCCTCACGCGTGCGGCGGCGTGCGTTGCCGACTTCTTTGAAGGTGCTGCGGGCAACAACAGCATCGACGTCGCCACGCCCACCACCTTGTCGTTGATTGGCGTGCCGATGTCGGCCGAGATCTGCCGCGGCGACGTCGACATCTTCACGGTCGATCTTGCTGCTGGCGAAGGTGTCCTGGCGAGCGTTGCGTTCGACACGGCGAAGGCCGACCTCGACCTCGCGATCCTCGACGAAGCGGGCGAGGTGCTCGTGAGCAGCAGTGGTGTGGAGCAGCCCGAGGTGGTGCAGCGTCGTTTGATCGACGGCGGCCGCGTGTTTGTGCGCGTGCGCGGCTTCGCGAACACCGCAGCACCCTACACGCTCAACCTCACGCGGCTGGCACCGGTGGGCTGTGTCGACGACGTCGAAGTGGTCAGCAGCGACGACGACGCGCCACGCGCGGTGGTGGTGCCAAACGTCGATGCCGTGGGTGGTGCCGCCCCGTTGACCGAGCGCCGCGGCGTGTGCGCGGGTGGCGCGTTGGCCGATGTGGATCGCTACACGGTCGACGTCGAAGACTTCGAGCGCCTCGTGGTCACGGCGGTCCCCGTCGAGCCGGGCCTGGTGTTGCAGGTGCAGATTCTCGACGCGGCGGGTGCTGTGCTGCGCACATCGGCCACGGGCGACAACGCGGCCACGGTGTCGATGAGTGCACGCGCCACCGAAACGTTCACCGTCGCCATCAGCAGCCCGCTGGGCCAGATCGGCGCCTACGACGCGATCCTGTCGAAGAAGAACCAGGGCCAGTGCAGCGTGGATGCCGGCGAGCCCAACAACACGCTCATCACGCGCAGCGCGCTGCCGGCCCCCAGCGACGTCGTCACCATCTGCAGCTCCGACGAGGACTTCTACGTGCTGTCAGGCGTGGCGGGCAAAAAGGTCACCATCGACGTGCGCTTCCGTCAGGGCGACGGCGACATCGACGTGCAGCTCATCGGGCTCGACGGTCGACAGATTCTGGCCACATCGGACTCGCAGTCCGACAACGAGCGCATCGAGCAGGTGCTGCCGCTGGACGGCGAGTACACGATCCGCGTGTTCTCGTTGTCGTCGGGCGAGGCCGCCGACTACCTGATCGACGCCGTGCTCAGCTCTCCGTAGTCCCGCTTTGGCGCGAGCGAAGCGCAGCGGAATTCGGGCGCTCCGCGCCCGAATAGTATTGATTATTCAAACACTTGGCGAAGCGCCAAGTGTTTGAAATCGTGCGCCCGCGAGGGCAAAGTATGATCCCGGGTCGGCTTGATACAGCTGAGGAACGAAGCAAAATCAAGCCGATCTGGGGTCACTCGTCGTCGTCGATGACGATCGAGGGCAGCTCGGCGATCATGGTCTTTTCGCGTCGCGTTTCCGACACGAGCACGCCCGACGCTTCAGACGGCAACGGCTCCAGCCGCTTGACCTTCTTCTTTTTCACCACCGGCGGCGGCAGGTCGTCGAGCAACGACGCGGGCGACGGCATCGACTGCGGCGTGGGCTCGTTCAACGCGCTGCCAAACACCACCGCGTCGAGGGGCTTGGGCGCCATCAGGTCTTCTTTGCGCGTGGCGGGCCGACGGGGGTCGGTCGCGGCATCGGGCGACGCAAACGCCGAGCGCGGGGGTGGTGCCGCAGCAGGCTTCGGACGCGAGAACACGTCGTCAGAGGTGGGCTCGACCAACGGTGCACGCTGCAGCGCCTCGAGCTCGGCGGGCCGTGGCTGCAACGGTGCGGTCACCGCCGACGGCGGCGCCAAAAACGGCGACACCGGCGGGGCAGGGCGCTGCCCGCCCGCCAGGCCCGGCACGACGGGGCGGGGCCGCACGGTATCGAGCGGCGTCGGCGTCGACACCCGTGGCAGCTGGGCCGGCATCGGCGGGGGTGCTGGCGGGATCGCGCGACGCTGCAGGCGACCCACGACCTCGAGGTAGCGCAGCAACACGGCCATTTCCTCGCGGGGCAGGGTGCCCGTTTCGGCGAGTTCGGCGACGTTTTCCCAGGTGTTGAGCACGCGCTGCAAAAAGCGCTCTTCCGGCGGACCAAAGCCGTAGTTCGCGACGGGGGCGGGCAGCCCGCTGTTGGTGGGGTCGGCGGCGACGACACGCACCTGCTCAAGCCGTGCGGCATCGAGGAACGCTTCGCGCGCCTGCTCGCCCATTTGCTGGCGCACGGCGAGGTAGATGACCGCGTTTGGGTCCAGCGGTGTCGACGTAAAGCCCGTGAGGTACGTCAGGCCCTTGCAGAAGCGAAACGGCCGGCTGCCGAGGCGGCAGAAGTGCTCGGCCTTGCGCCGGGCCTGAATGGCGAGCACGTCTTTGAGGCTGTGGTCGTCGAGGACCCCGAGCTCTTTGTACACCTGCCCCGGCAGGCGATTGCCTTCGGCGATCAAGCGCTGCGCACGCACAAACGTGGCCCCGCTCATGCGGCCCAGCTCGAGCAGCAGTTGGCCCAACGGATGGAAGTGCTCGGCGAGGTGCACACCCACCGGGCGGCCCTGCATGAAGTACATGTGGTTGTCGCCAGCGGCGTCAGCGATCGTCAGACGCCCCGTCACGACCCCGCTGCCAAGCCCAAGGAGCACGGCATAGATGGGGTCTGTGTCGAGGTGGCCATCGGCACAGGCACCCTCAGAAATCATCACCGGGTCGAACACGCCTCAACCGTAGCGAACAAGCACCTGAAGCGAAACAAAACAGGCGCTGCCCGTGAAATGAGCTGCTGTCACCGTGCGGAACGCACGCCGCGCACGCCGTCGAAGGCTCGTGTCATTGCAGCGGTGTGGTCAGCGGCGCCAGCGCCAGCAGCTTCTCGAGCGGATACAACGCCACCACCCACACCGAGCGCGACTCCCAGTGTCGCAGCACCTCGCCGAAGCCGTTGTCGGTTTCGACGATGCTGCTGCCGATGCCGATGTTGACTTCGTGCTCGGCCGTGCAGGTCGTCATGAGGTCGCCGTTGACGAGAATGAAGTCGTCGTCGGTGACGGTCACCATCTGGTGTGGCCGCGAGCTGGGCATCGCGCAGACAAAGGCGCCATCGCGGAAGTACAGGTAGTGGGTATCCAGCGACACAACGAGCGCGTTGCCGGAGCGCGAGCGCGTGTGCCCACGCCAACCAACCCCGCCGGAGAAGCGGCCCACTTCCTCGACGATCTCGACGGCATCGCTGGCTTCGTTCAGGGCTGCGACAGAGGCACGGCCTTCCCAACCCGCCAGCACGAGCAGACGCCCATCGGCAGCGTCGAGCGCTGTGACGTCGAGGATGCCGCCAGGAATGTCTTCGAGTTCAGGCAAGTCCATGGGCAGCGACAGTGGCAGCGGGTGCAGATCAGCTCCTGAGCATGCGCAGCTGACGACGTCGATCGGGCGAACGATCGAGGCGCCCTCGCCTGCAGTGGCATAGCCGGGGTCATGCAGAAAAAGCCGACGA
>JBIKRQ010000102.1:0-17909 GCA_044349155.1 Myxococcota bacterium | reverse complement strand
CGACGACGATGTTGCTCGAGGAGAGCCGTCGCGCGGTGCGTCGCCTGGTGTCGCCGTTGTTGTCGCAGGGCTCGGGCGTGTTGAGCGTGACGGCGAGCGAAGAAGGGGCCGAGGTGCGCCTCGACGGTCGCCTTGTGGGCACCGTACCGTTGTCGTCGTTGCAGGTGCCGGGTGGTCGTCACGAGGTGGTGGTGACCAAAGACGGCTTCGTCGACGTGCGCGCCGACCACATCGTGCCGCCATCGGGCGTGTTGTCGTTGCGCGCCCTGTTGTCGCCGTCGACGGCCACGGCCGAGGCCTGGCGTGATGGTGTGGGACGCACGCATCTCGTGGGCGGTGTGGTGTCGGCGGGTGGCGTGTTGGCCGCCGTTGGTGGTGGGGTGTTGTTGGGTGTGAACCTGCAGCGCGCCGACGCGTTGAAGCAGACCGCCGATGGCCAGATCACCGCCGACGAGCAGCAGGTGTTTGTGGTGCGCGACATCGCTGGTGTGTCGTTGCTGTCGGCGGGTGCGGTGGCGGTCGTGGGTGGCGTGGTCGCCTTCGTGCTCGCGGGCGACGGCGACCGCTACGAGGGACTGGTGGGCCAGCCCTCGCGTCTCGAGGTCAGCGCCACCGCGCCGTGAGCGAACGACCGTCTCGAGTATCCATCTGTGAGAGCATAAAATGAACCACGATGTGTCTTCATTCTTGTCTGGATGTGCGCCATTCAATGACCTCGTGTTCTTCGCGAAGGAGCTGGATGAACTCGCAGAAACTGGCACACAAAATTCCAGTTTCTTCAGCTTCGATGAACAAGACAAGGAAGCTCCTTTCCGCATTTTTTCCGAGTCTGTCGGCTGGCCGGCCATCGCGATGGCCACCACAAAGCCACCGGGACACACTGGTGTCGTGGTCGCATTGGGCGCCGATGGAAGATTCTGGGAAGGGCAACCAGAGACCCTGCTCGAGAGCACAGGACGATTTGAGACAAATAAAGGGCAAATCCGGTCTTCTGCGTGCATTGATGATATAATCTTTGCCTGCGGAATGGGCCGCACGGTTCTTCGCCGTGTCGCATGCGGGGAATGGCAGGAATTTGGACCAGCTGACGACGTTGACGGCGAAAAAGTTGTCGGTTTCGAAGATCTTGATGGCTTTTCTCAGTCTGAAATCTACGCCGTCGGATGGGGTGGTGAAATCTGGCTGTACAATGGAACATATTGGTTACAAGCGAAGAGCCCCGTTCGTGGCACCCTGAACGCGGTGTTCTGTGCAGAAGATGGAGTGGTCTACATCGCAGGTGACAACGGTGTACTGCTGCGTGGTCGGCAACACACATGGGAAGTTGTCGATTCTGGTATCGCTGCCGACATCACCGATATCGCCTTCCATGGCGGGATACTCTACGCCGCAACAGACTCGGCCATTTATTGTTTGGGTGAGGGCGGACTCATAGAAGAGGACAACTTCACGAGCGGTGAAGCACCAACAACCTGTCTTCTTCTACTAAAAGCCCAGGATGGCATTGTCAGTCTGGGACCGAAAGACATGTGGCGCAAGACCAACGGTTCCTGGCACCGCCTGGTCTAGCACGACATTGAAAAGGCCAGCAGCGGGCCTTTCAGCAACTTGCTGGTGCGCGAGGCGAACTCCAAAGGAGCTTCATGTTCGAGTGGCGCGCGCCGATCAACGCCACAGCCCTTTGAAGCGTTGCCACAAGGTGGGCCGCGGCAGCAGCTCACAGAGCACGTCGTCGAGGCTGGCGGCAAAGGCGCGGCAATCGGCAAAGCGTTCGCGGCGATCGCGCGACAGCGCCCGCAGCACCACGTCGTCGACGCTGCCGGGCCATGGCGTGCCCACGCTCGACAACATCGCTGATGGCGGTGATGGCGCTTTGCGCGTGGCCTCGGCAACGGCGAGTTCGCTTTGGCCATCAAACGGGTACCGCCCCGTGAGGCAGCCGTAGAGGATGACGCCGATGGCCCACACATCGCTTTGCGGCGACGGCTTCTCGCGCTCGAACAACTCCGGCGCCATGTAGCGCAGCGAGCCCACGCGCACGCCGCTGTCCTCGACGTCTTTTGCGGATGCCGCGCCAAAGTCGAGCACCACGAGGTCGTCGCGCCCACCGTCGCGCACGCGGCGTCTGGCTTTGGGCGTGCGCACCATGATGTTGCCGGGCTTCAAGTCGCCGTGCACCACACCGTCGTCGTGGGCCGCCGCAATCACGTCGCACAACGTGCGCGCCAACTGCAGCGCGCGCAGCGGAGGCAGCAGGCCTTCGTTCATCACGTCGCCAAGGGTGCGGCCGTCGACGAGCTCCATCGTCAAGTAGCGCAGCGGTCCGTCGAACGTTTCTTCTTCGTGCAGCTCGTAGATCCGACAAAAGCCCGCGTGGGCCACGCGCCGCGAGAACAAGATCTCGTTGCGAAAGCGCGAGACCGTCGACGGACTCGCGTCGGTCGCCAACACCTTCAGCACCACCGGCAATTGCAGCGCGGTGTCGGTGGCCCGGTACACCGTCGACGACGCGCCCACGCCCACCACGGCATCCACGCGGTAGCGCCCAAGGCTGTGGCCCACGGCAAACGTCGGCCGCACGGCAGGCGGTGTGTGGGGCGGCAACGTGAGCAACGGCGACGACGGCACCTTCATGGCGGGCCCGTCGTCGTCGACGTGGTCACCGCGGCTGGGCCAACGGGCACGCGCCCACCGCTCAGCGCCACGGGCATGTGCCCCACCGCCGGCGCATCACCGGCGAGCACCGCGGCCGCAGCGGCCCCGCTGTCGTCGCGCCAGCCAAACGCGCACACGTACGCCGCCACACCAGGAAAGCCGCTGAGCAGCCACGGCGAGCCGAAGCTCACGACGACGACGGGTGTTTTGGGCAGCTTCGCCAACACGCCACGAACAACAGCACTGTGGTCGGCGGTGTGCAGGCCAATCACCACCACGTCGGCGTGTTCGGCTTTGGCCAGGGCCACGATGCGGTCGACGTCGGCGGCCACGTTCTTCTTCGTCGGCGCCCACGGCAGCGTGATGGTGCGGGCATTCACGCGACGCTCGAGGCCCTGCAAAAACGCGGTCTGCATCGACGCCGCCACGACGTGGGTGGTGCTGCGCAGTGGCAGCACATCGTGGGTGTTTTTCACGAGCGTGATGGCGCGGCGGGCCACTTCGTCGAGCGCGCTGCGATCGTTTTTCCGCAGCGTTTCGGTGGCGGCAGCGATGGTGGGCACGGTTTGCGAAAACAGGCCGGCGCGCGCTTTTTGCTCGAGCACACGACGCACCGCTTGACGCAGTCGCGCTTCCGACACGCGTCCGGAGGCGACCGCATCGAGCAAGGCTTGACGCACCTCGCGCTTCTTCTCGGGGAACCACAGCACCATCACCATGTCGGCACCGGCCACCACCGCGCGTACTGCGGCTTCGCCAGCGCCGTAGCGGTCGATGATGCCCTGCATCTCGAGGCCGTCGGTGATCACGAGCCCGTCGTAGCCAAGCTCGTTGCGCAACACGCCCGTGAGCAGCTTGCCCGACACCGTCGCCGGCACGTCGCTGCCTTCGGCAATCTGCGGCAAGGCAATGTGCGCGGTCATGATCGCGGGCAGCCCCGCGCCAAACGCACGCGTAAAGGGCCGTAATTCCACAGCATCCAGCCGGGCGCGGTCGTGTTGCAGCACGGGCATCGCGTAGTGGCTGTCGGTGTCGGTGTCGCCGTGGCCGGGGAAGTGCTTGGCCACCGCCACCACGCCCACGTCGCCCAGGCCCGCGATGTAGCCCGCGCCGATGTCGCCCACGCGCACGGGGTCGCCGCCGAAGGAGCGGATGCCGATCACGGGGTTTTTTGGATTGCTGCTCACGTCGAGCACGGGGGCCAGGTTCATGTTGAACCCCCACGCGACGAGGTCGCGCCCGAGCGCTTGCCCCACACGCCGCGCGAGCAGCGGGTCGTCGGCAGCCCCCAACGCCATCGCCGACGGCAAGATCACCGCCTGCGTTTTCAGGCGCACGACGTTGCCGCCTTCTTGATCGACGGCGACGAACATCGGGATGCGTGTGTTGTTCACCCGCGGGTCGTGACGACGCACATCGCGGATGAGCTGCATGGTGGCTGCGGGCTCGCTCACGTTGCGCGAGAAGAGGGCCACGCCACCGGGCTGCATCTCGTCGAGAAAGCTGTCGATGGTGCCGTCGATGCTGGTGCCACCAAAGCCCAGCAGCAGCAGTTGGCCCACGCGCTGCTCGGTGGTCATGCCGTCGATCAAGGCCGCCACATCCACGCCAGCCACGTCCCACGGCATCAACACCGGCGGTGCCGACGACGCGGTCACAGCCTGCGCAGGCAACGCAAGCAGCACCAGCAGCGGGAGACAGAAGGCGCGCACGGCGTCGACTGTAGGTGGTTGGTGCAGCGGGCCGAAGTTTCTCGACGCCGCGAGGCCTCGCGCGAGATCAGGTCAGGCCAGATCGGGCAGATCAGGCAGGTCGCGCACAGCGGTCACTCTTTGGCGAGCGCAGCGTCGAGGCTTTCGACGTCGACACCCGAGACCCATGCCTCGACCACGTTGGCCCCCCACGCCACGACGGTGGCGCCGCCGAGGACCGCCGACGCCGTGAGCAGGGTGTTGGCGCGTTCGCGGGTGCTGAGCGCGAGGTCGCCGGTTTCTTTGGGGTCAAGGTCGGCGGTCTGTTTGATCGGCGGGTACACGACGTAGCCCAGCCACAGGCCCACACCCAGAGTGGCCGCTGTGGCCACCGTGAGCCCGCCAACAGCAGCGCCAACGAACAGGCCTTTGACGACGTCACCGTTGTACGCCTGCCCCCACCCGGGTGCCACGAGTGAGCGAAACGCCGCCCCGCTGCGCGACTTCAACACCACGGCGTCGGCGGAAAACGCGATGAGCTCGGCCTTGGGCAAGCGGGCTTCTTCGGCCGCGAGCACCACGCCCGTTTCGGCATCGAGCGCACGCGTGGCGACGATGAACACGTCGCCGCCATCGCTGACCCGACCCACAATCAGGCCGCGCGCGCCAACGGTTTTGCCCACCTGCAGCACCTGCGCGTCGTCGACGGCTCCGGTTTGTTGCAGGGCCAGTTCGTTGAACACCGCCCCCAGTTGCGCGCGCTCGACGAGCTCGAGGCGGTGATCGCGGACCAGATCGGTGGTGAGCACATCGGCCACCACCACGCCCAGCGAGCGCTGCTGCACCTCGGGGCCCACGGCCTCAAACGGCACGACGGCAAAGCGTTGATCGCGGTGGTCGCCCGGCAGGCGCTTCAACGTGACCGCCAACGCGTCGGCCAACACCCGCACCCGCCCCTGCAGGCCCGTGGCCGCCAGCCCGTTTTGACGCGCCTGTTGACGCGCGGCTTCGGCGTCGGCGTCGGCTTTGGCAGAAGCGGCGGCGTCAGCGGTGGCTTTGGCCTGCAGGGCGGCAGCGTCGGCGTCGGCTTTGGCTTTGGCCTGGGCTTCAGCCTCGAGGCGGGCGGCTTCGGCAGCGGCGGCGTCTTTCGTGACGGTGGCAGCGGCGGCGGGCTTTGGCTTTGCGGCAGGAGCTGCGGCCACGGGCCCCGCCAGCAGCACGGAAACGCACACAACACCCGCAACACCGGCAAGACGACGCATCGTGTGACGCTACCACGGCTTCCGCCCGCCCCACCTTGACGCGACGGTCCCAGATCGTGCCTGATGAATCGGTGCAGCGCTGACGCCGTCAGCTCAACGGTTCGCTTTTTTCGGAGTCACCATGTCGTTTGCCCGCCCGCTTGTTGTTGTTGCCCTGTTGGTGTGTGGCGTGAGCGGTTGCTCCACCCTGCGCTCGATCGCGTCTGACTCCCTCAAGAGCGACTCGAAGGCGACCACCAAGCAGCGCTCGGCCAAAGAAGTCGCCGCCTGCGAAAAGATGTGCTCGGTCGCCGGCGACGTCGACGACAAAGAGGCCGCGGTCGCGAAGTGCAAGAAGCAGTGCCGCGAGTAGTCCACAGACACCGGCACCTCCTGCGGGAGTTTGAGCGCCTCGCTCCGACGTGACATGAACGCCGAATGAGCGTGTCGACGTCGCGTCCGTTTTCTCACACCCCCGCTGGGCCCGTGTTGGGTGGCGTGGGTGTGGCTTCTACCGTCGGTACCGTCGCAGCCCTCGCGGGTCGTTCGCGCATCGCGGTGCTCACCG
Source organism: Myxococcota bacterium (assembly GCA_044349155.1). Classification (GTDB taxonomy): domain Bacteria; phylum Myxococcota; class UBA727; order UBA727; family VGSZ01; genus VGSZ01. The sequence continues at coordinate 11,754 of JBIKRQ010000102.1, read as the reverse complement.
ATAGCAGCGTGCGCCAAGCCGGCCTCGTCGACGGCGTGCTCGCCTCGTTGGGCGACCGCTGCGTGTTCGTCTACGACAGCATCGTCGCCGACGGTGATTGCGCCGCCATCGAACAACTCGCGCAGCGTGCGCGCGACGAACACGTCGACGCCGTGGTCTCGGTGGGCGGTGGCAGCGTCATCGATTCTGCCAAGGGCCTGCTCGCGGTGTTGGCCACCGACAAAACGCTCGCGGCCCTCGAGGGCTACCGCACCATCAACGCTGCGCTGTTGCCCCATGTGGCCATCCCCACGACGGCGGGGACGGGGGCCGAGGCCACGCAGTTTGCCGTGATCAAAGACCGCGCGGCGCTCACCAAACGCGTCTTCGTCGACCCGGTGCTCATCCCGTCGTTGGCGGTGCTCGACCCGACGTTGCTGGTGGGGCTGCCCGCGGCGGTGTCGTCGGCGACGGCGGTGGATGCGCTCACCCACGCGCTCGAAGCGGTGGCCAGCAAGCTGGCGAATCCGATCGGCACCACGTTGGCCACCGAGGCCGCGCGCTTGTTGCTCGTCGACCGGGCGCTGGCGCGCAGCCTGCACAACCCAAACGACCTCGACGCGCGCTTCGACTGCTTGATGGCCGCCCACCTCGCGGGGCAAGCGGTGAACACGGCGATGTTGGGGGCGTGTCATGCCCTCGGCCACGTCGTGGGGGCCGCCACCGGTCTGCCGCATGGCGTGGCCAACGGCTTGTTCATCGTCGCCGTGCTGCGCGAAAACGCCGAGAAGGCCGGGGCCGCCTACGCGCGCCTGGGCCGCAGTCTGGGCATCGCCAGCGCTGGTGACGACGTGGCCGCGTTGATCGCGGTGGTCGACGACTTCGTGCACGGCACCGCGGGCATTGCACGCCGGTTGCGCGACGCCGCCCCGGCCCTGCAGCACGACGCGCTCGAGGCCCTGGCGGCCGCAGCGCTGCGCGATCCCGACCTGCCCACCAATCCGGTTCGCTTCGACGCAGTGCGCCTGCTGTCCGTCCTGCAACGGCAGTGGTAACGAGGAGCCCATGAACGCGCGAGCCGACGATGTGTGGTGCGAGGTCGAAGTCCAAAAGGGCGGCCTGGTCAGTGTGTACCGGGGCCGCATCGACGGCGACGAATTCGCGCGCTGGAAAAACGGCGAGCTCGGCAAAGACGGCAAAGGCATCCTCGCGTTGCACGACGCCTACTGGTCGTACGACGAAGGCGATGGCGTCGAGGGCTGGGTCGTGGTGGGCACCAGCCCCGGTCCGTATGCCGCGGGCACTGGCACCATCTACGTGCGCGCCGAGAGCATCCTCGTCGTCGTGGCGTTGCGCGATGGCAGCGAACGCGAAGCCCACAAACTCCGCCGCTCCGCCTGGCCCGACGCGTGACACTGTTTTGATCGCTTCGCGCTGGTTCGCAGGCCTCGCTTGCACGTTTTGACGCGTCCGCTGGTGGGCAGCCGGGAGATGGTGCCTCAGGGCTTCGGCCTTCAGCGTCCTCGTCTCGGATGATCGCTGCTTGGTCGTGACCGCTGCGCGCTGGTTCGCGTGCCTGTCTTTGGGCTTCGGCCTTCAGCGTCCTCGTCTCGGATGATCGCTGCTTGGTCGTGATCGCTTTCGCGCTGGTTCGCGTGCCTCTTGATCGCTTCGCGCTTTCGGCGGTCATCCGCGTTTCGCGACATTTTGAGACACCGGGACGTTTCGTCGCTGTGTCTCGTTCTCGAACCAGTACGTAGCGGCCTCCCGAAAAGGCGAGGCGCGGTGTTTGGTGCGACCTCGTCGACGATCTGCGTGCATCGATTGCTTGGTTCGATTTCTGTGGCGACGGCATTCACGGTCGCGGGTTGTGCGGCAGCACCGTGCACCGTCAGCGACGACGGGGTGATGACGTGTCCCGATGGCACGAGCACCGATATGCGCGGTGCCAACGGCGCTGCCGGTGCTGCGGGTGCCAACGGTGCCGATGGTGCTGATGGCGCTGATGGCGCTGCCGGTGTTGATGGTGCTGATGGCGTCGACGGCGAGGACACCACCGACCTCGTGCCCTGCGCGGGTGGGGCGTTTGTCGGCGACGAGGTCGAACTGCTGCGTGGCTGCCAGCGGCTGGTGTCGGATGCCTTCATCGAGGTCGACAACGCCGCACAGCTGGAAGCGCTCGCCGACGTCGTCGACGCGAGCTTCCTGCGACTCAGCAGCTCTGGCGTGAGCGTTGTCGCGCTGCCCGCACTGCAGACGGCCTTCGGCGTGGAGATCAACGTCGACGACGACGCCGTGGTGTCGCTGCCGGTGCTCGAAGCGGCGTTCGAAGTCGTGGACGTGTCGGGCCCGGGTGCCCGCGTGCAGCTGCCCGCACTCACGTCGGCGGGGCGGCTCGCGTTCAACGGTGTGGTCGAGGTGCGGCTGCCAGCACTCCGCTTCGCAACACAGTTCGACCTGTTTCAAAGCGACGAAGAGGTCCTTGAGACCCTCGAGATCGCCGCCACCGCCCACATCAATGGCGTGCGCATCAACGCCGTCGGCCTGACCACCTGCGCCCTGGAAGCGATCCCCGCGTTTGCCAGCGCGTGCAACGACGCCAACGACTTCCTCTTCGTCGGCAACTTCCGCGGCTGCAACATCGTCGGCGACAACAACGACGGTACGGCCTGCGACAACTGCCCCGACGCCGCAAACGCCGACCAGGCCGACTTCGACAACGACGCCATCGGCGACGCGTGCGACGACGACAACGACAACGACACCGTCCCCAATGCGCAAGATGTCGCCCCGCTGTTGCCCTTTCACTGCACCGACAGCGACAACGACGGCTGCGACGACTGCGCTGTGTCCGCAGCCCCAGACCCGGCCAACGACGGTACCGACAGCGACGGCGACGGCCAGTGCGACACCGCCATGCTCAACGACTGCAGCGTCTTCGGCAACGTCGTGATGTGCGCCGCCGGGCGCTCGTTCGACGAGTCGCGCCTGGTCTGCCAGGGCCTTGGTCTCGACGTCGCTGTGTTTCACGGCGCCGACGTGCGCACCGCGGTCGAAGCGAACGTCGTCAACAACTTCTTTGAGTACTGGATCGGCCTGACCGACGTCGACACCGAGGGGTCGTTCACCTGGGTCGATGGCACCACGTTGGCTGAAAGCGACGAGGCGGCGTTCACACCCGGTGAGCCCAACAACGGCAACGGCAACAACGAAGACTGTGTGGTTGCATTCACGTTCGGTGGGCTCTTCGACATCCCATGCAACTCGAACCGTCGTGTGGTGTGCCCGATGAACGGGGCCGACGTGCCCGCCGACAACTACGCCAACATCGCCAACGCCGACCAGCTCGACAGCGACGGCGATGGGTTCGGCGACGTGTGCGACGTGTGCCCCAACGACCCGTTCAACGCCTGCGGGTGAGCCACTCGAGAGCTGAATCAAACCCCTGGCGTCCCGCCAAGCGTTTGAATGTGTTGATGAATTCATTCGGCGGGGAAGTTTCCCCGCCCGCCCAGAGACTCGCCTCGGCGACAAAACCGCAAAGCCGGTTTCTCTTCGAGGCTCAATTCGACCGCAAGCGGTCAAAACACCGTTCAGATTGAGACAGATGGAGAGCTTGATGCGTGTTGGGATCGGTTCGTTTTCGTTGGCGCTCACGGCGATGGTGTCGGGATGTGCGTCTGAGCCCTGCACGATCAGCGACGATGGTGTGATCACCTGCCCCGACGGCACCAGCGCAAATGTGCGCGGAACCGACGGTGCTGCCGGCGCTGCGGGCGAAAACGGCGTCGACGGTGCCCCAGGCGCTGACGGTGCCAACGGTGCTGACGGTGCCAACGGCACAGATGGGTCGAACGTCGTCGATGCTGAGCCCTGCGCTGGTGGCTCGTTTGAGGGCGACGACATAAAACGCGGTCAGTCCCTTGAGGTCTTTGAGCAACGCCTTGGCGACCTGTTTTGGCTCGGTCAGATCGAGCTGCTCAAGTTCCTCCCACACCTCGCCGTCCGCGATGTCCTCGAGGTCTGCCTCGAGCACTGCTGATGTGAGTCCTGCGACGTCGACGTTGGCCAGCAGCGACGCCAGTTCCTGGACGACGTCGACGGGGACGACGTGGAAAGCCCCGTTCTCCAACCTGTTGCACGTCACCGACCGCGTCCCGATCAAGACCGGCGCCAACGGATGTGCGTGCCCGTCGTCGTCATCGTCGTCTGAGTCCTCAGACGCGTCGGCCGCGTCGTCCGCGTCCTCTTCTTCTTCGTCGTCCGCGTCGTCCTCGTCAGACGCCTCGTCGGGCTTTTCTGAGAGGAAGAAGGGCAACGTCATCGAAAGGTACGTGTCGAAAGTGCGTTCGGCTTTGAGTTCGGTGATCGTGTCTGGTGCTGCCTCAAGGCTGCGCAGCAGTGTGGGCGTCACAGCAAACAAGGTTGTCGACATCGCCATCAGGCACTCCTCGAGTCGCGTTGGGTTCAGTTCTGAGCGCTCAGCCGTCGACGGCGGCCTGCAGGCCCGCGATGTCGAGTTTGTTCATCGTGAGCATGGCCTGCATGACGCGGTCGGCGACGGCGCGGTCGGGGTGGCCCAGCAGTTGGCCGAGCGCCTTCGGCACGATCTGCCACGACAGACCGAAGCGGTCTTTCAGCCAGCCGCAGCGTGACGGCGTGCCACCACCCTGCAGCAGGCCCGTCCACAGCGCGTCGATCTCCGCCTGCGTGTCGCAGTCGACAAACAGCGAGATCGCTTCGGTGAACGTGAACATCGGTCCGCCGTTGAGCAGCATCAGCCGTTGTCCGCGCACCTCGATGGTGGCGGTGAACAGCTTGCCGTCGGGCCCGCGCTGCGCTGAGACCACGCGCGTGTCGCTGAACACCGACGTGTACAGGGCAATGGCCTCGTCGGCGTTGTTGTTGAACCAGAGAAAGGGAGTGATGGCCATGCGTGCAGGCTGTGGCGGTGACGACGTCATGGTCAAGTCAGCGGTCAAACGTCCGCGCATCGTGTCGACCTCGCGTCGACGACGTCGGCCGGGTTTTCGACATCGCGCCTGAGAGTGCATAGATCCGCCCCATGAAGCGGCGCGTTGTTCTTGGTGTGTTGGCGGCGATCGGTGCAGCGGTCGCCGTGCCCTGCGGCGTCGTGTGGCGCGGCTGGATGGCCGACGGCGACGCCCTCGCCCGCTCACACACAGCCCTGCAAGCGCCCCACCCCGGCTGGAGCTTTCCGAGCCGTGTGGTGGCCTACGCCCCCGACGAGATGACGACGTCACGCGCGGTCGCCGAAGCCAAAGCCCGCGGCTACACCGAGAACTGCAAAGCCCCAGCACCAGGCACCTTCTGCGCACGCAACAGCGAGCAGCCCGTGGTGTTTCGCGACGGTGTTGGCCTCGAGCCCGTGCAGCTGGGGGTGTTGATCGGCGAGCACGGCGAGTTGCGCACGCACCTGCCGCTGAAAGACGCACCACAGGTCCTCGTCGACGCCATCCTCGCTGGCGAAGACCGCGAATTCTACGAGCACAGCGGCGTCAACTTCACCGCGCTGATTCGCGCAGCCCTCAAGAACACGCGCGACGGCGGCTACACGCAGGGCGCCAGCACGCTCACCATGCAGGTGGTGCGCGCGATGAACCAGCGCAGCGAAAAAACCGTGAAGCGCAAACTGCGCGAAGCGGCCGAAGCCATGGGGGTCGAAAACGCCATCGGCAAAGAGGGCGTGTTGCAGATGTACCTCGACGCGCCGTACCTCGGTCAGCGCGGCAGCCTGTCGGTCAGCGGCTTCGCCGAAGCAGCACGCCACTACTTCGGTGTCGACGTCAAAGACATCACGTTGGTGCAAGCCGCCACGTTGGCCGCGGTGTTGCCGGGCCCTGGTCGCTACGCGCCCGACAAGCACCCCGAAGCGTGTCGTGTGCGTCGCGATCGCATCTTGAAAGCGCTGGGCGAGCACTACGGCTACGACGTGACCGCGGCGTTGGCCGAGCCGGTGGTCGTCGTGAAACCAGCACCGCTGCCTGAAGATCGCTACCCCGCGTACCTGCATGCCGTACGCGCCGAGCTCGAGCGACGCTTCGCGAAAGAAGTGGTCTACGGCGCTGGTCTCGTCGTCGAAGTGGGCATCGATGTGCCGATGCAGGCCGAAGCCGAAGCGATGTTCGCTGACAAAACCGAGATGTTCGAACAGTTCGTTGGTCGTCGAGGCGATGAAGCGTTGCAGGCGGTGGGCGTGTCGCTCGATCCCAACACCGGCGTGTTCAAGGCCATCTACGGTGGCCACGACGTGACCTCGACGGGCTTCAACCGCGCCACGCAGTCTCGTCGTCAGCCGGGCTCAAGCTTCAAGCCGGTGGTGTATGCGTTGGCGTTTGCGGCTGAGAACAACGACGGCACGCCGAAGTTCACCGCGGCCTCGATCGAGCCCAACGCCCCCCGCGTGTTCAAGACCGCGCAGGGTGATTGGCGACCGCGCAACGTCGGCGGCGAGGCCACGGTGACCGCCGCCCTGGCGCAGGGGCTCGCGTGGTCGCAGAACATCGCGACGGCGTCATTGCTCGAGGAGCTGGGTGGTGCGGCCCCGTTGATCGCGTTTGCCAACACGCTGGGCTTCGACACGCGCGCGTATCCGCCGGAGTTGGGGTTGGCGTTGGGGCAGGCCGAGGTCACGCCCGTCGAGATGGCGCAGTTTGTGGGCACGGTGGCCAACGGCGGCTTGAAAATCGAGGCGAGCACATTGGTCCGCGTCGTCGACGCTGCGGGGGCGGTGCGCTTCACGCAGACAGCACCCACCACGCGCGTGCTCACGCCCGCCGCAGCAGCGCTCACGCGAGACCTGATGCGGCTCGTGATCGAGATGGGCACGGGTGGCGCTTCACGCGGTGCAGGCGGCGAGGGCGGCTACAACGGCCCGGCGATGGGCAAGACGGGTACGACCGACAGCGAGAAGGACCTGTGGTTCGTGGGGGCCACGCCAAAGCTCGCGACGGTGGTGTGGCTTGGCTACGACGACCCGGTGCGCATCGGTGCAGCGGCCGCTGATTTCGCCGCACCGTTGTGGGGCTGGTGGATGGGGCGCACGGCGCGCATCGACGGCGAGCCGCTGCCGGATTTCCCGAAGGAGCCAAAGCTCACGAAGGTCGACATCTGCACGATCAGCGGCAAGCGCCCGAACGCGACGTGTAAGGCGATCACCGCTCCGTTTTTGCCGGGGACCGCACCAAAGGGCGTGTGCAGCCACGAGCACGTGCCCGAGGAAGAAGGCGAAGGCGAGAAGCACGAATCGATCTGGAAGCGCCGCGCGCGCGAAGCAGCAGAAGCCGAAGCCGGCGTGGTGCCCGCGGTGCCGTAGACCTCACCCCCAGCCCCTCTCCTGGCAGGAGAGGGGAGCCGGACCCTGGGCCCTTGCCCTTCAGCCGGAACGGTGTCGCCGCCCTCTCACGCGTCGAGATCGAAGCTTTCGAGCATCGACCATGCGCGGGTGAGCGGGAGCTTGTCGGCGGCCGCGACGTTGTTGTTGAGCAGTCGGAGCTTCGCCAGCGACAGCGGCTTCTGTCCGTTCTTCTGGACCCGCCCTCCGCTGTTCCATGCCGGCTCGCCCGGACCGTTGTAGGCGACGGAGAAACGCCCGTTGCTGCCCATCGTGAGCACGATCAGGTGTTGCGGACAGGAACGAATGCCGACCTGCGTGCCCTGCGTGAGCTTGATCTGGACGAGCCGACCGTCACCCGCTGTTGCGTCGTGTCCCTGTGACGAGGCTGGCAGCAGCACGAGGTCGAACAGGAACGCAGCAACGACCTCGCCGATGCTGCCGACAAGGTGCCCGTCGAGGGTGAACTTGCGACCAGGAAACAGCGCTTCAAGACGGCGCACACCATCGTTGAGCTGCTCGATCAAGGCGGGCACTTCCTCGAGGGCCATGTCAACCGCCGCTCTTCGTCGCGCGAGGTTGCACGAGCTTCTGAAACAGCGTCACGTCGGTGCTCCTCGCCATATCAGCTGCTCCAGACATAGGTCGTGCCGCGGGCCTTGCCCTCCACGCGCACCTGCCCGCTGTCGACCAGCGCCTTGAGGGCCTTCTTCACGCTGGCCGCATCGAGCCCGGTGACGTCGACGAGCGCAGCCGCTGAGAGCCGTGACGCCTCCTGCAGGGCCCGAACGACCTCACCCCCGGCGCTCCGCGCCGACCCCTCTCCTGGAAGGGAGAGGGGTGCAGACCTCGGTTCCGGCTCCCCTCTCCCTGAAAGGAGAGGGGCTGGGGGTGAGGTTCTTCGCCCACGTCGAGGAACACTGTCGGCGCGCGCAGCGCGGATGCGGTCGAGCAGCACAGAGGCGGGTTCGTCGGTGGGATCCTGCGGAACGAGCTCACCGCGAAACGCCTTGGCGAGTGCTGCTTGTTCGATGCTGCGCATCCGCGCTGCCGCAGCGGCGTGCCGACTGGCGACCAGACTGACCACCTCAAGCGCAGCAGCGAGTCGCGTGTTTATCTCGTCTTGCTCAGCTGCTGGCGCAACTGGAATGCGGAAGAGGGAAAGCTCCCCAAGCGTCACGGTCTTCTGCGCGACCCCGCGCGCGACAGAATCGGCTTGCTGTCGACAAAAAGGTGAGTTGAGGCAGTTGCGCAGGAACGCGGTATTTGCCCCCACCTCCAGCTTGATGTGGGCGATGTGTCGCTGAAACGTGAATTGGGCTGCCGTGTCGACAGAGACAGCAACTCCATAACTGCCGACGGCTGAATAGAGGATGTCACCAACTTCAACCGGACATCGGCGAGTGAGTTCGACAAACGTCTCCACTGAAACGAACTTGTCGGTGTTCAAGTCGATGACGCCACCCATGATATTCTTCACGAAAACGAACGGAACCCCGGAGTCAGTAAACGTTGGGGGTTGATGGGTTCCGTCTGTCACTCGGTGGGCAAGCTGATTGAGCGACGCCCACGCCCAACCCTCGGGCAGCTCGGGCAATCCATCCACATCGACGGCGGCGGGTTCTTCGTAGGCTGCCTTCTTCGGGTCTTTCCCCTTCGCGCGCAGGCCGTCCTCCCAGCGACGACGGCGCTCGGCGCGGATGCGCTCCAGCAGCACGTTCGCGGGTTCCACGTTCGGGTTGGCGGCGCGCCAGTCCTTCGTGAGGTCGCCGCGGAAGGCAGCGGTGAGGATGGAGCGCTTGAGCTTCTCCAGCAGCGCCGGCAGGCGTTCGAGGCGGGCCTTCGCGGCGCGGCTCCTCTCGAAGACGGCGTCGAGTTTGTCGACGATGCGGCGCTGCTCGTTGAGCGGCGGGAGGTCAACGGGAAGTTCGAGCATCGCGGTTGATGAGATGTTTGCGATGTTCGTCGTCTGTGACGCAGTTCCGCGTAGTCGCTCTTGAAACTCGCCGCTCGCAACACGGTAGTGGACGAACGCAGGTGAGACCGCGTCCACGGGTCGCAGCACACCAATGAAAGCTCCAAAGGTGGCCTCCATCGGCATCGACCTCACTCGTGAGACCTTCCCCACAAGGGCTTGGCTATTTGCCGTAGACATCAAGATGTCGTTTGGGAGAACGAGTTTCACCGGGTTCTTGACGTGGTGTCGCGGGATGAACCAGAGGTCGCTCCAATCCACCTCCGCCTGAACATTGGTCGTTCGCAAACATGCGACCAATCCGTCACCCGGTTCATGGCGTTTGTCCGTCGAGGGGAACGCAAGTCCCCGCTCAAACGTGAGCACGTCGCCAAGTGTGGCCGCGGCCCACCCCTTCGGAAGCTCGCTCATTCCGCAGCCCCTGCCGTCGCTGGCGCCAGCAACTCTTCCAGCGCCGCCAGGTCTTCCAGCGCGCCTTCCAGCTCCAATCGAATCTCCGCCGCGATCTCGTCCGGCTCGCCCAACGTGCTCTCGTCGTGGGCGTTGTCGTCCTTCAGCCAGGCGAGGTCGAGGTTGTCGTTGCGCTTCGCGATCTCTTCGCGACTGAAGCGGCGGAAGCGGCCCTGCTCGCCCTCATCCACACGCGTGCTCGTGCCGTTGGCGTCGTCGCCGTACGCGGTCACGAACGGCTCGAGGTACGCGCGCGTAAACGGTGTGCGCTTGCCGAAGGCCGGCGCGTTGGTGCGCAGGTCGTACACCCACACCGCCTTCGTGTTGCCCTTCTCGGTCTTGCCCCGCGTGAAGAACAGCACGTTGGTCTTCACGCCCTGCGCGTAAAAGATGCCCGTGGGCAGTCGCAGGATCGTGTGCAGGTCGCACTTGTCCATCAGGTCGGCGCGAATCTCGCGACCGCGGCCTTCCTCGAACAGCACGTTGTCGGGCAGCACCACGGCGGCGCGACCACCGGGCACCAGTGCTCGATAGATGTGCTGCATGAACATGAGCTGCTTGTTGCTCGTGGGGAACGTGAGGTCGTCGCGGTTGCCGCCGCCCGCACCCTTCTTGGTGCCAAACGGCGGATTCGTGAGGATGAGGTTCGCCTTCGGCAACGACGCGCCCATCGACGTCAACGTGTCACCCAGATGCACGGCCCCTTCGCCCAGGCCGTCGATGTCGTGCAGCATGCAGTTCATCAACGCGAGCCGGCGCGTCTCGGGCACGAGCTCAACGCCCACGTAGGCTTCACGACGTTGAAACTCCGCCTGCTTCTCTTTGAGCGTGAACAGCTCGTCGGTGTGCTTCTTCACAAACGTATCGGCGGCGATGAGAAAGCCCGCCGTACCCGCCGCGGGGTCCTGGATCGTTTCGCCCGCTTGCGGCTTCATCACCTCGACCATCGCGTCGATGAGGGGACGCGGCGTGAAGTACTGGCCCGCACCACTCTTGGTTTCGCCGGCGTTTTTTTCGAGCAGCCCTTCGTACATGTCGCCGAGGCCGTCGGCTTTGGCCGAGAACCAGTCGAGCTTTTCCATGTCGAGGATCAGACTCAGCAGGTGCCGCGGCTCGCGCAGCGACGTTTGCGCCCCGGCGTAGATGGCCTTCACCAACGGGTCGGGTGCAGAGCCCAACTCCAGCAGGATCTTCTTGTAGGCCACGAGCTGGTCGCCGCCGGGCGGCAGGCCCATGAGGTCATCCCACCGACAGCCGACGGGGATGCGCGTCTCTTTGCCGGTCTCTTTCGCCATCTTGAGAAACAGCAGGAGCGTCAGCTCGGCGACGTACTGGCCGTAGTTGATGCCGCCGTCGCGCAGCACATGGCAGAGGTTCCAGAGCTTGGCGACGATGTCGCCGGTCGAAGTTGTCGAGGTCATGGGTTGGCCTTCTGGCGCCCCTCCTTCACGGAGAGGAATTGGGAGTGAGGTTCTCTACAAGAAACGACAACAACGTCGAGGGTTCGACGTCATCGTTGCCGACGCGCAGGACCCGCAAGCCCAGTGCCGTGAGAACAGCGGTGCGTTTTTCGTCGGCGGCGCGGACCGAGGCTGTGTGATGAATGGGGCCATCGACCTCGAGCACAACGCGCAGCGAGGGGCAGTAGAAGTCGACGATGAAGCCACGAATGACCTGCTGTCGGCGCCACTTCAGCCCGAGCGGACGCGTGCGCAACACAGCCCAGGCCACAGCTTCGGCAGGCGTCGGCTGGCGACGAAACCCGCGGGCGATCTGCTTTTTGGCATCACTCACCCGTTGGCTGCGGGTGACCGGCGTCAGCGAAGAGACCGGTTCCGTCAGCGAAGAGACCTCACCCCCGGCGCTGCACCACTCTCCCTGACGGGGCGGAGATGTCGGTTCCGCCAGCGAAGAGACCTCACCCCCGGCGCTCCGCGCCGACCCCTCTCCCTGAAGGGAGAGGGGTGCAGACGTCGTCTCCGGCTCCCCTCTCCCT
>JBIKRQ010000467.1:0-4819 GCA_044349155.1 Myxococcota bacterium | reverse complement strand
GATCGCGTTGGCGACCGGCCTCATCTCGGCCCTCGTGCCGGCGCGAAATGCAGCACGCCTCGATCCAGCGGAGGCCATCCGTGGTTGACATCACTCCCACGCCGAGCAGCGCCAAAGACGTCAACGACGTCGTCTTGCGCCTCCACGGCGTCGGCAAAACCTTCGGCAGTGGCGAGACAGCGGCCGAGGTCTTGCGCGACATCAACCTCCAACTGCGGCGCCGCGACTTCGCCGCACTTATTGGTCCGTCGGGCTCGGGCAAGTCGACACTGCTCAACATTTTGGGGCTGCTCGATCACCCAACGGTGGGCAGCCTCGAAGTGGCGGGTGTTGATGCCTCGAACCTCGACGACGACAAACGCACGCTGCTGCGTGGCCGCACCCTCGGCTTCATCTTTCAGTTTCACCACCTGCTGCCCGCCTTCACGGTGCTCGAGAACGTGCTGATGCCGGTGCGCATCGAGCGAAGGCCCACGCCGGCCGACATCGCCTACGCCAGAGAGCTCCTCAACGACGTGGGGCTCATCGAGAAGGCCGACAAGCAGGCGGGGCAGCTGTCGGGTGGGCAGGCACAACGCGTGGCGATTGCGCGTGCGTTGTGCGTGAAGCCGGCGGTGGTGTTGGCCGATGAACCCACAGGCAACCTCGACACGCAGTCGTCGGACGCGGCGTTCGCGTTGATGCAGCGGGCCCACAAGGTCTACGGCTGCGCGTTTTTGATCGTCACGCACGATCCGCGCATTGCCGATCGCTGCGATCGCGTCGTCGAGATGCTCGACGGCCGCATCGTCAAAGACGCGCCGCGATCTTCGAGCTGACGACTGTGTGGCAGCCGTTGGGCTCCACGCGGTCCCCACACACGCTTCACGCGGCGATCGCCGTGCTCGACCTCCGCCGTGTGGACGTGGTGCCGCCGGGGCGCTGGCACGGCTTGTGGTTCGTCAGCCGCGAGGTGGCCCGTGGCAAGACTCGATCAGGTGGCAGTGGTGGCAGCGGCGATGATGGTGACGGCGTGTGCATCGCCGATGTCGTTGCGTGGTGCGCGGGTGCTTGAGCCCGGAGAGGTTGAAGTGCTGGCGTCGCTCCAGGGCCAGGCAGGTCTCGCCGACGACGGAGCCGGCGCTTTGTACGACGTAGCAACGGTGCACCCGGAAGTGTCCGTTCGTTTCGGGCTCGTCGATCGCGTCGACCTGCAGCTGCGCGTCGACCCAACGGTGCTGCCCGAAGTGAGTGCTGGGTATCAGGTGCTCGGCGATCCACAGCGCGACGACGACGTCGCACTCACCTTGACTGGTGGGTTGAAGGTTGGCGTTGAATACTACGGCACCACCTACACCTACGCCGCGGTTCCGCTGCAGGTGCTCGTCGACGTTCCGCTGAGCGATGAGCTGGCGTTCACGGGTGGTGCGCGGGTGAATCTCCTTGCGTTCGCACCAGAGTCCAAGCCCAGCGGCATCTTTACGCCCGCCCGCAGTGCCGAGCCCTTCGGCATCGCGCCTGGCGTGGTTGCCGGGCTGCGCTGGAAGCGGGGGGCGCTTGTGCTGCAGCCGGAGCTCGGCGTCGCGACGGGCATTGGTGGCTACGGGGCAGGTGCAGTGGGCCCAGCGAGGTCGCTGGTGGTGGCGAGCCTTGGCCTCAACGTCGGCGGGCAGTTCGACTTTGCCGCACCTGCTCCGCGGCCACCGCGACCGTCGACACCGGCGTCGTTGCACTGACCGTCAATGGCTCGCGACCAGTTGCACGCTCGCCGATGCCGGCACGCCGCGCTCGACGACGACGCGCACTTCCGGGGCTGGGTAGTAGCCGCTCATCATCGCCTGCACGCGGTGGGGGCCTGGGCGCACCTGCACCGTGACCGGACCCTGGCCCACGTTCACGTTGTCGACGGTGACGGTGGCTCCCGGCGGTTCCGTCACGACGCTGAGCGCTGTGGCTGCCGGCCCGGGATCGGGCAGACCTGCGGCCGGTGCGTCACAGGCAAGTGAAGAAAGGGCGGCGGCGATCAGCAGGGCACGACACAACATCCGCACACCGTAGCGGTTGACGCGGTGCGACGTCGACACGGGGCTTGCGTGACGTCGTCACCGATGCTCACACAGCGGCACACGAGGTGTCTGAATGTCGTCCGAGATCGAGAAGCTCAACGCCGCGATCCTGCAGACCGGTGCGTCGCTGCACGACAAGATGAAGGGCGAAACGCCCGGGGTGTTCAACAAGGCCTACTGGGAGGGTGCGATCCTCGAGTGGGCGATGAAGGACCCCTCGTTCAAGGTCGACATGTTCCGCTTCGTCGACGTGTTCCCCACGTTGCTCACGAAGGACCAGGTCAAGCAGCACATCAACGAGTACCTCCTCAAAGACGGCAAGCGTGAGCTGCCCACGTTGATTTCGGCCGCCCTCAAGGCCGCCACCTCGGGCCTCACCGCCGGCATCGCGCAGGCCACGATGAAGGGCCAGATCGAGGGCATGGCCAACCGCTTCATCGTCGGCAACAACGCCAAAGACGCGCTGCCCGAACTCAAGAAGCTGCACAAAGACGGCATCGCGTTCACGGTCGATCTCCTCGGCGAAAGCACCGTCAGCGAAGACGAAAGCGATGCCTACCAGCGCCGCTACTTCGACCTGATCGACAACCTCGCCGACGAGGTCGCGAAGCTGCCGTCAGACCCGGTTGTCGACAACAACCACGCCGGTCCCATCCCGCGCACCAACGTCAGCTTGAAGATCTCGGCGATGTTTTCGCAGATCGATCCCGTCGACACCGCGGGCTCCGTCGCTGCCCTCAAGCGGCGCGTGTTGCCGCTGTTTTTGCGCGCGAAAGAGAAGAACGTTTTTCTGAACATGGACCTCGAGCAGTGGGCCTACCACGACATCACGTACAACCTCTTCGAGGAGATTGTGACCACGCCCGAGCTGCGCAACTGGCCCCACGTCGGCATCGTGGTGCAGGGCTATTTGAAGTCGTCACAGCGTGATGCCGAGCGGCTTGCCTCGATCGCGAAGTCGCGCGGCGCGCCCATCACCGTGCGCCTCGTGAAAGGTGCCTACTGGGACTACGAAACCGTGCTCGCCAAGCAGCAGGGCTGGCAGTCGCCGGTGTACGCGGTGAAGGCCGAGACCGACCAGAACTACGAGCGCATCACGCGCTACATGCTGCAGAACCACCAGCAGCTGCACCCCGCCTTCGGCAGCCACAACCTGCGGTCGTTGGCCCACGCCTTCGTGCTCGCCGACGAGCTCAAGGTGCCAAAGGGGCTCATCGAAGCGCAGATGCTCTACGGCATGGCCGAGCCTGAGCGCAAAGCGTTCCGCGCCGCCGGCCACCGCGTGCGCGTGTATGCCCCTGTGGGAGAACTCCTGCCCGGCATGGCGTACCTGGTGCGCCGCCTGCTCGAAAACACCAGTAATTCCGGCTTCTTGAAGCTCACGCACCACGACCATGTCGACATGAGCAAGCTCATGGCGCCACCGGTTGCCGAAGCCGCCGCCGTTGAGCGTGCAGCGAAGCAGCAGGCAGCCATCAAGCTCGTGAAGGGCGACATCACCTCGCCGTTCGACAACTGCGCACTCACAGATTTCACCGTTGCTGCGCGCCGTCAGTCGATCGCCAACGCGATCGGCGCAGTCGAGAAGAAGCTGCCCATCACCGTGCCCGTCGTCGTCAACGGTGCGGTGCAGAAGCGGCCGACGTGGGCGCGCCAGTCGCCCAACATGTCGATCCAGAAGGTCGCCGACGTGGGCCTTGCCACGATCGACGACGTCAACGCGGCGGTTGCCTCGGCGAAGGCGGCGTATCCGGCGTGGCGCGATCGTCCGTTGCGTGAGCGCGCGGTGTTGCTCGAGAAGCTCGCCGACCTGCTCGAGGCCGACCGCGACGCGCTGTGCGCCATCCAGTCCGTCGAAGTGGCCAAGCCGTGGAAGGAGGCCGACGCCGACGTCGCCGAGGCCGTCGACTTCTGCCGCTACTACGCGCGTCAGGCGCTCGTGGAGTTGGCGCCAAAGAAGCAGGGCAACGTCTTCGGCGAAGACAACACGCTCAGCTACGAAGGCCGCGGTGTGTGCGCGGTGATTGCGCCCTGGAACTTCCCGCTCGCGATCTTGTGCGGCATGGCCGCAGCGGCCCTCGTCGGCGGCAACACCGTCATCCTCAAGCCCGCCGAGCAGTCGAGTGCTGTGGCGTTGGGCCTGTACGAAAAGATGATCGCCGCGGGCTTCCCCAAAGACGTCGTGCACTTTTTGCCTGGCGAAGGCGAAGTGGTGGGCAAGGCGTTGGTCGATCACGTCGACGTCGCTCAGCTCGCGTTCACCGGCAGCATGCAGGTGGGCTTGCAGATCGTGGCAGCTGCCGCGCAAACCAAGCCGGGGCAGGCGCAGGTGAAGCGCGTGGTGTGCGAGATGGGCGGCAAGAACGCGATCATCATCGACGACGACGCCGACCTCGACGAAGCGGTGGTCGGCACCATCCGCAGCGCCTTTGGTTTTGCGGGGCAGAAGTGTTCGGCGTGCTCGCGCGTGATTGTGCACAAGGCGGTGGCCGAGGCGTTCACCAAGCGGCTTGTCGAGGCCGCCACGTCGATCACGAGCGGCCCTGGTACGGATTGCGGCACGTTCTTGCCGCCCGTCGTCGACGAGGAAGCACAGCAGCGTTTGCTCGGCGTGATTGCGAACCCGGGTGCTGGGGCCGAGGCGTTGTTCGTTGGCAAAGCACCCGCGGGCGGCACGTATGTCCCGCCGGCGATCTTCAAGGTGAAGGACGCTGCGCACATGCTCATGCAGCGCGAGCTGTTCGGGCCGGTGCTGGCGGTGCACGCCGTCGACA
>JBIKRQ010000466.1:0-4820 GCA_044349155.1 Myxococcota bacterium | reverse complement strand
CTTCCTTCACGCCGGCCTCGCGGTCCGACGCTCTGCGGTTCGCTTCGCTCGCTGTGACCAGCTCACGGGTGGACTTTCACCTCCAAGATCGCGCCCATGCCGGGCGCACAAACGAGACAGGGGCGCTGATGGCGCCCCTGTTCGTTTCAGCGAGCTGGTCCGCGCGATGACGGACCACTGCGGTGTGCCGTCGACAACGCGTTGACATGCGGCGCCGTCTGACCCATGCCGCACCCCGGAGGTACGACAAGCATGTCCAAAGGTCCTGGTGGCTACAACCGCGACGTGAAGCGGGAATCCGGCGCTTCAGCCTTCGTCCAGATCGCTGTGGTGTTTGCTCTCGTTGGCGCTGCGGTCTTCGGCTGGTGGAAGGTCTCGAGCGAGCGCGAGCGCGTTGCGAAACTGGCCATCGAAGCCAAGGAAGCCACAGGCGCGGACGACGCTGCGGCACTCTTGAAGGCGAAGGGGCTGTTCGCCCAGATCGATCCCGATGAGTCCAAGCTCGTCGCTGATGAAGCGATCCTCGCCTCGCTCGCTGAGCTCGAAGCCCAGCTCTTCCAGGCGTACGGTGTTCAGGCGTCTCGTGAGCGCGCTCAGCGCCTCGTGGGCCTCGCCAAAGACCGCGACGTCAAGAAGGCCGAGCGCTACGCCGCTGAGGCGTACCTGCTGCTCGGTGAGGGCAAGGCGAACGAAGCTGAAACCCTGTTGATGGACATCATCAACAACCGTGGCGCGCGCCACGCCAAGCTCCTGCACGCCCTCGCGATCGCGAAGCTGCAGCAGGGCAAGGCGAAGGAAGCCGTCGCCGCCGCCCAGGAAGGCCAGAAGCTGTCGACGCAGCTCGTGCGTTTGCCGATCGCCGAGGGCGACGCCTTCATGGCGCAGGGAAACTTCAGCGGCGCGCTCAACGCCTACAACAAGGCCAAGAAGCTCAACCCCGACCACCTGCGCGCGCGCACGGCGATCACGATCCTCGCGGCCACGTCGCGCCAGGGCAAGCCAGCGCTCATGCTGCAGGAACTCGACCGCCTCCTCGAGGAAGCGAGCGGCAAGGCCTACGGCGACACCCCGCCGCCGCGCGTGAAGGGCTTCATCGAGTACGGCAAGGGCGAAGTCTACCTCGTCGACAACAAGGCCACCGAAGCACTCGCTGCGGCCGAAGCCTCGTTGGTCACCGACCCGAACCAGGCCGAGAGCCTGGCGCTCAAGGGCCGCGCACTCGCCAAGCTGGGCAAGCTCGACGACGCCAAGAAGGCGTTTGACGAAGCCCTCGTCGCCGCGCCGTCGTCGTTGCCGATTGCCAAGGCTGCCGCCCTCGCGCTGCGCCGTGCTGGTCAGGCCAAAGACGGCGTTGCCTACCTGCGCAAGGTCGTCGCTGCGAACCCCGAAAACGGCATCGGCCACGCCGAACTCGCCATCGTGCTCGCGTCGGTGGGCGAGGCGAAAGAAGCGCTCAAGGAAGCCGACGAAGCGATCAAGATCATGGGCAACGCCCACGACATCGCGGTGTTTGCCAAGGCCCGCGCGATGCAGGCTGATGGCCAGGGCGAGAAGGCCCTCGACGTCTTCAAGGAAGCCCTCGGCTACCACGGCAACCCCGAGTGGGCTGAGCTGTACTTCGCCCTCGGCGAGGTCCGCCTGGCCGACAAGAACTACGACGAGGCCGCCGCCGCGTTCCTCGACGCGATCAAGTACTGGGACAAGCAGGGCGGCTCGATCGACGACATCGCCGATGCCTGGGAAAACGCCGGCAAGTCCTACCAGGGCGCGAAGAAGGCGAAGGAAGCCAAGGAGGCCCTCGAGAAGGCCGACGCGCTTCGCAAGGGTCAGACGGCCTGAGCGCCTGCTCCTCGACGACAAAGGCCCGCCTTCGGCGGGCCTTTTCTTTTGTGTCGCAGAGAAACGCACGGTGGGTGTGCTGCTGCGTGAGCCGTCAGACGATGGCGCTGACGACGACGGTGTGCCCCATCACCAGCGTGCGACCAGCGATGTGCGCGAGCTCGCCAGCACCAGCACCGCCGACGACGGGGACATCGGGCCCGAAGCGCGACAGCACGCGCGTGACGTCCCACAGCGGCGCGCCCAGCAGCGTCGAATCGCGCGCTGACGACGAGAACACGACGAACAGTTTTGGGACGCGACCGGCGAGGGCGGCGTCGAGGTCGGCGAGGGCGGATTCGAGCTCGTCGCGGGCGGCGGCCTGATCGCGCAGCGAGAACGCGACTTCGCTGCCCACCGCGGCTTCATCCGACACGGCGACCGCACCCGTGCGCTGATCGACGCCGGTGATGCTGCGGAGCACCGACGTGTCGGTGTCGGCGATGCCGAACGCGGCGAACAAGCTGCCACCCAGGCGCCCGAGCTGCTGCTTGAGGTCGACGGGGAGATCGCTCATGAGCTGCTCGAGTGCTGGTTTGCCGTCGAGTTCGCGGATCATGTTTTGCGATGCCGAGGTGACGACACGCGTTGGGCCAAGCTGGCGTGTCGCTTGCGCCATCGTGCTCACGATGCGCGGGCCGCGCACCGTGAGACTGGTGATGCCAGGTCGCAAGTGCTGACGACGGTGGGCGATGGCGCCGATGGTTTCGCCGCCGACTTCGTCGAGGGCCGCGAGCACGTCGAGGCCGCCCGGGCCGCTGGCGGGTGAGATGCTCAAGAAGCGGGCTGTGGGCACCATCGCGTCGGCGAGGAGCTGGGCTGCCATGGGCATGCCGAACTGGTCCCACAACGTGTGGCGGAGTTCGCCCTCGACGTCGTCGAGGATGGCCACCACGAGGCCTGGGCGCTTCTCGGGCACACGTTGATCGTGAAATGCGCTCGGGCCTACCCAGCTGATGAAGGGCAGCGGATCGAGCAGGTCGCCGAGGGCGTCGTAGAGGGCCTTGCCGTCGACAGCGAGGCGCGGACCAACAAAGACGAGGGCGACGCCACGACGACGAAGATGCGGCGCTGGGAAGCCCAACACGCGCAGGCGCGCCGCGATGTCGAGGACCGCATCGGCTGGTGCCGTAGACAACGAACTCGCAACCCACACGCGTGTCACGTCGACGGGGTTACAGCGTTGCTGACCAATGGGGAACACTTCGACGACGATGAATGACGATCGACGGCACTCAGCGCAGAAAACCCGCGCGCTCGAGCAACGACATGTCGACCGCACCCGCGCCACCCGTGCGCCCGCGCGACACGAGGCGCTGGACGTACTTGCCGATCACGTCGGTCTCGAGATTGACGACGTCGCCGATGCGCAGCGCGGGCAGGTGGGTTTTGCCGAGCGTGTGGGGGATGAGGCACACGTCGAAGCCGTCGTCGTCGACGGTGTTGATGGTCAGGCTGACGCCGTCGATCGCAATCGAGCCCTTGGGGATGCACAGGTCGACCACAACCGTCGGTGCCGAGATGCCGATGAACAGCGCATCGCCTTGTGGCTCACGACGACGAACCGTGCCGACGCCGTCGACGTGGCCGGCGACGATGTGGCCGCCAAGCCGATCGCCCACGCGCACTGCTCGTTCGAGGTGCACCACGCGACCGGGCCGCAGCACGGTGCGAAACGACGAGACAGCGAGGGTTTCGGGGCCAACGTCGAAGGCGACTTCGGTGCGCGCACCCGGCCGAAACGACACGACCGTGAGGCACACACCATCGATGGCGATCGAGTCGCCCAGCTGTGTGCCAGCGAGATCGAGTGTGGTGTGAACGACGAGGCGTGACCCCGACGACGTCGGTGACAACGAGGCCACCGAACCGGTGTCTTCGACGAGGCCGGTGAACATCGATGACCTCAAGGAAACGTGGTGGGTCGGGGGGGACTCGAACCCCCGACCAACGGATTAAAAGTCCGCTGCTCTACCAACTGAGCTACCGACCCACACGCGAAGAGCGACGTAGTCGTCGTCGTCGTTCCTGTCAACCGTGACGGTGCGATTTTGGTCAGGGGGGAGGCGCCGTCGTCGCGCCTGGGCCTCGAGCAGAGACGCGCGTTGTTGGCAGGTCGAAGCGGGCTGCTTCGCCGCTCGATGCTTGAACCAGGCGAAGCACGCGCTCGTACCGACACGACGGAACTTGGTGACTGTCATCGGCGACGACGCTGCTACAGTCGAAGGATGTCGATGGTGGTGCTCGTCGGTGCCCTGGTGGCTTACGTCGTCGCGACGGTGTTGTTCCTTGGGCATCTCGCTGCCCATCGTTCGCCGTTGGCGGGGTACGGCCTGCGCGCGCTGATGGTGGGCACTGCACTGCACCTGATCGGCAAGGTGATGCGCGCGGCCCTCGTCGGCACGCTGCCGTTCACCGACGGGCAGGAGGCGCTGTCGGGGCTCGCGTTGGTGGTGGCCGTGTTGTTCATCTGGGCCGCGTTTCGCTACCGCGTGCCTGTGCTCGGGGCGTTTGCGACACCGCTGGTCGTCGTCACGCTCGCTGCCAGCCTGGCGTTTTCGAACGAAGCGGGCGTGGTGCCTGCTGCACTGCGGTCGTTGTGGTTTCCCGTGCACCTGGTGCTCGCGATCACCGCCGATGCGTGCTTCTCCGTCGCTGGTGTCGCCTCTGCTGCGTTCTTGCTGCAGGAGCACCGCTTGAAGCGCAAGCAGCTCAGCGGTGCCTTCAAGCTCATGCCGCCCATGCCCGTCCTCGAGGAGATGAGCCACCGCTTCATCATGACGGGGTTTCTGCTGCTCACCCTCGCGATCGTCGCTGGCAGCTTCTTCGCCAAGCAGATGTGGGGGGCCTACTGGTCGTGGGACCCGAAGCAGTGCTGGACCCTTGTGACGTGGCTGCTGTTCGCCGGCATCCTGCACGCGCGGGTCACGATCGGCTGGCGT
>JBIKRQ010000464.1:0-4834 GCA_044349155.1 Myxococcota bacterium | reverse complement strand
TGTAGTTGACGTCGCCCATTCCCCGCCCACCCCTCAAGAGACTCGCCTCGGCGACAAACCCCAAAGCGGGTTTCTCTTCGAGGCTCAATGATTCTCAACTCCCTATCCGCCCGACGACGTAGACGAATCACGACCGCTGCATGTGTTCTTCGCCGTACAACACGAGACTTCGGAGGCACCATGAAGTTGCGCGTCGTTGGCATCTCGTCGTTGTTGTTGGCCCTGTGGGGCTGTTCGTCGTCGGTGGCAAGCGACAGCCAGGGCGAAGGCGAGGGTGAAGCCAGCGAGGGTGAAGGCGAAGCCAGCGAGGGTGAAGGCGAAGCCAGCGAGGGCGAAGGCGAAGCCAGCGAGGGCGAGGGCGAGGGCGAGGGCGAAGCAGGCGAAGGCGAAGGGGAAGGTGAAGAAGAAGTCGTCCCCGGTGGCGACATCAGTGCCCACATCTCTGACCCAAGCCTTGTGCAGGGCTACACCGACACCGTGCCGTCGGGCGTGACCGGCACCTGCTCCACCGACCAGTACTGGCAGTTCCGCGATCGCGAGAGTTCGCGCATGCACCCCGGCCGCGCCTGCCTCGAGTGCCACATCAGCGAAGGCGAAGGCCCACGCCGCGGCTTCCTTGGCACCGTCCAGCAGAACGTCACCGACAGCAACGACTGCCGCGGTGTCGGCGACACGCTCGTGGAGATCCTCGACGACGTCGACGGCAGCGTCATGGCCAGCACCACCACGAACAACGCCGGCAACTTCATCATCGAAAGCGCTCTGTGCTCGGGTGCTGATTGTCCGCCCTACCGCGTGCGCCTCACCCTCGATGGTCGCACCCGCGAGATGTTCACGGCGCAGACCAACGGCGATTGCATGGCATGTCACACGGCTGTCGGCGTCGACGGCGCCCCGGGCCGCATCGTCGCTCCCTGAGTCGTCGAGGTCGCAACGCTCGATGAGGCCTGCGGCGAGCGGGCCTCGTTTCGTTTTGTGTAAAAGTGACGAATTGTTTAAGATGACGACACATCAGATGTGACGCCAGCGAGCGTATCGAAACACCTGACGACATGTCGCCGCGTCTGCCATGTTGCGCCCTCGGCGCCGCTGTGGTCCCAACTTGCACGCGCCAGTCGCGCATCGACGAGGGGAACATGACCGCAACACTGCTCGCCTTGCTGCTCGCTGCAGCGCCTTCTGCTTCTTCTGAGCCCACGGTCACCGACGTGCCCCGCGTTGCCGATGCAGGCTGGTCCGTCGGTGCTTCGATTGGGCCCGGCGCGGTCACGGCTGCGCTTGAGCGACGCCTCGCGGGGCGTGTGTGGGGCAGCTTGAGCCTGGCGACCGACATGAGCAGCGACACCGTCGACGACACGGTCGAGCAGCCCGGCGAGCCCAGCGTGACCACCGACAACGTTGTCAGCGGCTTGAACGCCGGCGGTGCGCTGCGCTTCCGCTTGCAACTCGTGCCCGATGACGCGTTCCTGCGCCCGTCGCTGTTTCTGGGCGCCGGCATCGACGTCGCCACGCAGAACCGCGAGGGCCAACAAGCCGACCCATCAGCACCGCTGCTGACGTTCAAGCGCGACTCGTTCACGACGACCGTCGAGGGCGACTTCGGTGTGCTGCTCGACTTTACGTTGCTGCCCTGGTTGGCGCTGCGTGCCAGCAGCAGCCTGGTGCACGGCGGCTATCGTTCGACGACGACGTCGGAGCAGCTGCAGGAAGAGGGGGCTGGCACGCAAGCGACGACAACGCACCGAAACGGGCTTTTCGGTGGTGTGCAGCTGCAGCCCGCGGTCGGACTGCAGGCGTTCTTCTAAGCACGAGCCTGGCTCAGACGCGGATCGGCAAAGCCTGCTGCGTCGAGGTGAGATCGCCGTCGCCCCACACGTCGGGCGGCGCAACGCCCAGCAGGCGCATGATGTCGACGTGCAGGTCTGACATTGGACGACGACCACCACTCACCGCTTCGCCGAAGCGCAGGTCGGTGCCGTTGCCGCACAACACCACCGGCAGGTTCTCGGTGGTGTGCAGGTCGCCGTCGGACATGTCGGAGCCGGCGAGCACCAGCGTCGAGTCGAGCAGGCCCACCGCGTCGAGGCGCGTGAGCAGGTCGGCCAGCAGCGTCATGTGCACGAGGTTCGTGTTGCGCAGGCGCTGCACGAGCGCGCCGTCGCCGCGGTTGTGGGCGCAGCCGTGGTGGCCAACACCGTCGCCGAGGACTTCGGCACAGATGAGGTCTGACGAGCTCGGGCCGTACATGAACGTCGACGCGTTCACGAGCCCACACTGCATCGCTGCCACCACCATCTGGTTCATCAGCTGGTAGCGCTCGCGATAGCGGCTCTGAAAGTCGGTGAAGTCGCCTGCAGGGGCCGCAAACGACGGCGTGCACGTCGACGCGCCGTTGTTGTCGAGCTGCGTTTCCACCTCGCGCACCGTTTGCATGTAGCTGTCGAGGACAGGGCGGTACTCGCCGGGCAGGCGTTCGCTCAGGCGCGTCGCGTCTTTGTGCAGGTGGTCGAGAATGCTTTGCTTGCGATCGTGCAGGTGGCGGATGCGTGCAGCACCGCTGTCGTCGGTGGCGAACAGCTTTTCGAACATCAGGCGCGGGTCGCCGATCGGCGAACGGAAGCGATCGTCGGACTGCCACGAGATGCGGTTGAGGTAGTCGTTCGAGTAGCCCGGATGATCGTTGAGCGGGTGCACGTGGTAGTAGGGCGCGCCGACCTCGAGGGAGCGCAGTGGCGCTGTGTACGTTTCGGCCACCAGCTGATCGAGGGTTTTGCCCGCGCGCGCCACGGCCGCATCGCCCAGCACAATGCGTCGACACGACAAGAAGCCCGCTGCGTTTTGCCAGTGCGGGTCGATGTCGCCAAAGCCGTTGAACAGGTTGCGCACGACGACGGCGTGGTCGCGATGACCAGCAGCCACGAGGGGCTGCAGCGCTTCGTCGAAGTTCCAGTTGCCATCAGCACCCAGCGGCATGTTGGCGCCGTTGGGAAAAAACACGCCGATGAAGCGCTGGCGCGTGATCACCTGCGCGCGCGCCGACGTTGGCACCACCGTCGACAACAACGGCAACGCGAGGTTCACGCCGAGGGCGCGCAGAAACAGACGGCGGTTGAGGTTCATCGCTCCTCCGTGAGCTTGAGCGAGGCAATGAAGGCATCGAGGGCCATGTCGCGCAGCGCCCGCGTGTTGCCCGCTTCGTCGGCGGCAAGGGCGTTGACGACGCAGTACTCAGCGCCCGTGGGCGCGCGGTGCAGACCAAACGTGAGCAGTTTTTCCGCCACGCACGAGCGGTACTCCGTCGACGACGTCAAAAACGTCGAGAGCGCTTCGGGGTCGGGCAGGGGTGTGTCGTAGTAGTCAAAGGTGTTCAAAACACTGCTGCCATCGGCGTAGGCGCTGCGACGTGTGCCGGCGCTGTCGAACGCCTCGAGCGAGAGGCCCAGCGGGTCCATCATCCCGTGGCAACCGATGCAGCGCTCGGTGCTGTTGCGGTGGATTTGCATCTGCTCGCCCAGGGGCGTGCCCGCCGGGATGGCACCGACGGAGGCGTTGATTTCTTCGCGCGTGGCGGCGTCGAGCTCGGGCACCGACTGACACAGCGTGCGGTTCAACGTCCAGATGCCGCGGTGGATCACGCGCTTGAAATCACTGCCCATCGACGACGACGTGAGGAAGTGGCCCTGCTTGAGCAGCCCGCCACGCTCAGCCGTTGCAATGCGCGTGGGGCCAGCGGCGGCATCGAGCGGCAGGCCGTACACGCCAGCAAGCAGGCCGTCGACGACGGTGAAGCCCGGTTCGAGCAAGCGCTCGGGCGGCAGGCCATCGGTGAGCACGGCGACGAACACGTCGTGGGCTTCTTTGCGCATCGACTGCTGCAGCGGCGTTTGCGTGCCGGCGATCGGCGCGCGGAAGTCGAGCCACTGGCCGGCAAAGTGCTCCGCGAAACGGTCTACGTTGGCCGCCAGCAGGCGATCGGCCTGCGCCCTGATGTCGGCCTCGTCTCCGAGCGCGTTTTGCATGGCGAGGGCCCACAGTTCGTCGTCGGGGAACGAGCCGCGAAAGTACAGCGCCAGGCGCGACGCCACGCGGAAGGCGGCTTCTTCGTCCGCGAACCCACCCGGCACCAGCTCGGGCTTGTAGTGCACGTTGGGCGACAGCAGCGCTGCCGTGAGGGCGGCGCTGAGCGCGTCGGTGAAGCCGCCGACCTGGCCGTTGGCGCTGGCCGAGGCGAGCACGTCGTCGAACAGGCGGGCGAATTCTTCGAGTTCGTCGGCGTGCAGCGGGCGACGCCACGCACGGCTCGCGATGGTGTTGACGACGAGCGCACCGCAGTTGCTCCAGTTGCGCGTGCCACTTGAAAGCGTTGCGGCAAAGTCGATGCCCATGGTGATGCCGGTGGTGTCGTAGGCGTTGTCGCCACCGCCGCGCTCGACGACGACATCGACCACGTCGCCACGGCGCAGCTGCAACGGCAGGCTCACCGGGTCGGCGGTGCCGCCATTCACAATCACCGCGCGCGACACCACATTGCCCGCCGCCATGACGACGACGTTGACGCCATCGCCGCCACCTGGATCGGCATCGAAGGCCGCGAGGTTCAAGGTGACCGCGCCGTCGAGCGGGGCCGTGAAGCGCCGCACGGTGTTGCCCGTACCGCCGGGATGCATGCCGGTGTTCCAGATGAGCAGGCCGGCGTCGCCAGGCGATGCCCAGCGCTGGTCGGCGCTGTTGAACACGAGCTGGTTGCCGCTGCCGTCGAGGTAGCTCCAGCAGTCTTGCCCCTGCGTGCTCGAGAACTGCGCGGTGGCGTCGTAGTGGTCGTGCAGTGCGCACA